>NZ_JBNPTK010000003.1:0-500095 GCF_051167615.1 Bradyrhizobium sp. HKCCYLS3013 | reverse complement strand
CAACTTGCCAAAAACCCACAACAGTTGAGCCTCGCAATATGCGGAAGCTGAACCGGACAGCCGTGGGTCAAGCCCGGCCATGACGGAGAAAGCAAGAACATAAGCGGAGGACGTACCCATGGGACTGCTCGACGGCAAGGTGGCGCTGATCACCGGCGCAGGTGGCGGCCTCGGCGAGGCCTACGCCAAACTGTTCGCGCGCGAGGGCGCGGCGGTGGTGGTCAACGACCTTGGCGGGCCGCGCGACGGCTCCGGCTCCGACCTGTCGATGGCCGAGCAGGTGGTGGCCGCGATCAAGGCCGAGGGCGGCCACGCCGTCGCCAACGCCGCCGACATCTCCACCATGGCCGGCGGGCAGTCTGTGTTCGACGACGCCATCCGGCATTTCGGCCGCGCCGACATCCTGGTCAACAATGCCGGCATCCTGCGCGACCAGACCTTTACCAAGTCGAGCGAAGCGGATTGGGACAAGGTGATCCAGGTGCACCTCAAAGGCACCTTCTGCTGCACCCTGCCGGTGTTCCGCTGGATGCGCGACAATGGCGGCGGCGTCATCGTCAACACCTCATCGACCTCGGGCCTGATCGGCAATTTCGGCCAGTCCAACTACGGCGCCGCCAAGGGCGGTATCTGGGGCCTGTCCAACGTGCTGGCAATCGAGGGCCGCAAGTACAACATCCGGGTGTGGACCTTGGCGCCGGGCGCGCTGACCCGCATGACCGCGGATCTGCCGCGCTATAAGGAGAACCCGGGCGCGGCGCTGACGCCCGAGGGCATTGCGCCGGCCGTGCTCTACATGGTCAGCAGTCTCTCGGGGGATCAGACCGGCAAGGTGCTCGGCGTCTCCGGCCCACGCGGCGTGCGCGAGTTGCGCATGATGGAAATGGACGGATGGAAACCGCCGTCGTCGGCCTGGAAGGCCGAGGACATCGCCGCCCATGCAGGGGAGATATTCTTTTCGGAGGCCGAGATAGCCAAGTCCGCACGGCGGTTTTGATGTATTCAGGTCGTCATTCCGGAGCGCTCGCGACGGCGAGCGAACCCGGAATCTCGAGATTCCGGGTCTCGTCCTGCGGACGATCCCGGAATGACGCCAGAGAGATTGGAGACAGATGATGAAGCTCACCGCCGCCGCCAAGGGCACCTTCGCGATCGCGCCGACCCCGTTCCATGATGACGGCCGCATCGACGACGCCTCGATCGACCGGCTGGTCGATTTCTATGCCGAGGCCGGCTGCGACGGCATCACTGTGCTCGGCATCATGGGCGAGGCGCCGAAGCTGGACGCGGCGGAATCCGAGCAGGTTGCGGTGCGCTTTGCCAAGCGCGCCAAGAACCTGCAGATCATCGTCGGTGTCTCCGCGCCGGGCTTCGCGACGATGCGCGCGCTGGCGCGCGCCTCGATGGATGCCGGCGCTGCCGGCGTGATGATCGCGCCGCCGCCGACCCTGCGCACCGATGATCAGATCACGGGCTATTTCAAGCAGGCCCAGGAGGCGATCGGCGAGGACATTCCGTGGGTGCTGCAGGACTATCCGCTGACGCTGAACGTGCAGTTCACGCCGGCGGTGATCCGCAGGATCGTCATGGACAGTCCGTCCTGCGTGATGCTCAAGCATGAGGACTGGCCGGGCCTGGAGAAGATCTCGGCGCTCCGCGGCTTCCAGAAGGACGGCTCGCTGCGGCCGCTGTCGATCCTGTGCGGCAATGGCGGCCTGTTCCTGGACTTCGAGATGGAGCGCGGCGCCGACGGCGCGATGACCGGCTACGCCTTCCCGGAAATGCTGGTCGACGTCGTCAAGCTCTCGCAGGCCGGCAAGCGCGATGCCGCGCACGACCTGTTCGACGCGCATCTGCCGCTGGTCCGCTACGAGCAGCAGCCCGGCGCCGGCCTTGCCGTGCGCAAATACGTGCTGCAGAAGCGCGGCGCAATCGCCTCCAGCGCGCAGCGCAAGCCGGCCTCGGCGATCACGGCGGCCGCCAAGGCCGAGGTCGACTATCTGCTGTCGCGTGTCGCCCGCACCGACGCCCGCGCCAATCTGCAACCCCGAGCCACTGCCGCGGAGTGACCATGGCTGACGCTGCCGCCGTCCGTCCCGCCTCGACCGTGCTGCTGCTGCGCGACAGCGCAGCCGCACGTGAGATCGAGGTGTTCATGATGGTGCGCCACCATCAGATCGAGTTCAACTCGGGCGCCCTGGTGTTTCCAGGCGGCAGCGTCGACAAGGGTGACCGGGAGATCGCGGGCAGGCCGGAGCTCTATGCCGGCGACGATGGCCTGGACGCCGAGGCGCTCGGCTTCCGCATCGCCGGCGTGCGCGAGACGTTCGAGGAGAGCGGCATCCTGCTGGCCCGAGCGCGCGGCGCGGACACGCTGATCGAGGCCGCTGCCGCCCGCGAGATCGAGGCGGCACATCGCTTGTCGCTGTGCGAGGGCAAGGTCAGCTTCCTCGAGGTCATCGAGGCGCACGGGCTGGTGCTGGCGCTCGATGCGCTGGTTCCCTACGCGCATTGGATCACGCCCGAGGGCATGCCGAAGCGCTTCGACACCTGGTTCTTCCTGGCGGCGGCGCCGCCGGACCAACTCGGCGCCCATGACGGCCGGGAATCGACCGACTCCGTCTGGGTCTCGCCGCGCGAGGCGCTGGCCGGCGGCGAGGATGGCCGCTTCAAGCTGCCGTTCCCGACCACCCGCAACCTGATCCGTCTCGGCAAGCAGCGGGCGGTGGCCGGGGCATTGGCGGCGGCGCGCGACATGGAGATCGTCACCGTGATGCCGGTGATGACCAGGACCGCCGAGGGCGGCCGTCAGCTGCGCATTCCCCGCGAGGCAGGCTATGATGGGGAGGTGTTCGAGTTCGGTGCGGCCGGTTAACCGCACAGGCTATTTTTCGTCCGGCGGATGATGCGCGGACGGGATTGTTCCCTATCTGTTCATTCAGCCGCGCGGCGGCTCGTATATAGTGCGGTTCCGACCATCGGATCCCATGAGTAGATTACCGGACCTCGACACGGCCTGCAGCAGCCTCCGATCGATGACGATCGGGCGGATGATCTTTGGCAGCTTTTTGCTGCTGCTCGCCGTCATCACCGCAACCAGCATGGCGAGCGTGATCGCCATCCGTCACATCGATTCGACCTTTGCCGAGTTGCAGCGGCTGCAGGGCGTCGGCGATCTCGCCGAGGAGATCGACCAGCGCATGAACGAGCTGCGGCTCGCGGCGCGTGATTTTGTCACCGATCCCGGTTCGCGTTCCGATCGGGCCATGGAGGCGGCGACCGAGCTCAGCGCGCTCCTGAAGAAGACGCGCCTGCAGCTCGCGCCGGAGCAGCAGGCGACCATCGATGGCGTCGCCCAGCGGCTCGCCAATTACCGCGAGGGCATCGACCGGATCAGTGCGCTGATCGCCCGGCGTGCCGAGCTGCTGTCGGGTTTGCCGGCGGCGCGCGAGGGCTTCGAGGACGCCATCGCCGGCTTGACCGATCGGGGCACGGCGCGGGCCTTGTTCCAGGTGCAGAACCAGGTCGGCGCGGCGCTGCTGGCGCGTGACCCGGCCGGCGCCGAGCAGGCCGCCCGCAGCATGCGCGCGATGCCGATCGAGGACAGCGCGCTTCGTGCGGCCGCCGACCGCTATGCCGAGGCGATCATCGCCATCGCCGGCACCGAGGACGAGATCGCGCGGCTCGACAAGGAGGTGCTGGGCATCGAGGGGCGGCTGATCGGCCGGGTCACCGAGTTGCTGCGCGCCTTGAGTGCGAGCCAGGGCAAGGTGCTGTCGCGCGACTTCGCCCGTACCCTGGCGGAGACGAAATGGCAGAGCATCATCTTCGGCACGGCGGGCGTTCTGATCGGCATCTTCGCTGCGTCTTTCGTGGTCCGGCGCACCGTGCGGCCGCTGGCCTCGATCGCACGCTCGATCAGGGCGCTGGCGGCAGGCGAAAAGGCGGCGTCGATCCCCCAGACCGACGTTCAGAACGAGATCGGCGACATCGCGCGGGCGGCCGAGGTCTTCCGGCAGACTTTGCAGGACGCCGACGCGGCGCGCGAGGCGGCGGTCCGCGCGCTGGCCGAGCAGCGGCTGGCCGAGGAGAGCTATCGCAAGCTGTTCGAAGCCTCGATCGACGGCATCTATGTGACCACACCGAGCGGTCTTGTGCTCAATGCCAATCCGGCGCTCGCGCGCATCATGGGCTACGAATCCGCGAGCGAGCTGATCCAGAGCGTCAACGACATCGCGGATACGATCTATGTCCATCCCCTGGCGCGCGAACGCTATCAGCGGCTGATGCGGCGCGACGGCATGGTGCGCGAGTTCGAATACCAGGTGCGCCGGCGCACCGGTGAGGTCCGCTGGCTTTCCGACAGCGCCACGGTGGTGCGGGACGAGAGCGGCGAGGTGGTTCGCTACGAAGGCGTGGTCCGCGACATCACGGATCAGAAGCGCGCCGAGGACGCGATCGCGGAAGGCCGGCGATTGCTGCAGCAGGTCATCGACACGGTGCCGGCGGTGATCAACGTCAAGGATCGCGAGCTGCGCTATGTCCTGATGAACCGCTATATGGCCGGCATCTTCAACGTCGAGCCCGAGGATGCGCTCGGTCGTACCACGGGCGAGCTGATGTCGCGCTACGGCGCGAACAAGACCGACTCGAACGACAAGCGCGTGCTGGCGACGAAGGCGGGCCTCGGGTTCTACGAGGAGGAATACCTCGATTCATGCAACGTCATGCGGCAATGGCTGGTCAACAAGCTACCGCTTCTCGATGCCGACGGCGAGGTCGACAAGATCGTCACGGTGGCGCTCGACATCGGCGAGCGCAAGAAGAGCGAACTGGAGATGCGCAAGGCCAAGGAGGCCGCCGAGACCGCGCTCCGGAACCTGCGCGAGACCCAGGCCTCGCTGATCGAAGCCGAGAAGCTCGCGGCGCTCGGGCGCATGGTCGCCGGTGTTGCTCACGAGGTCAACAACCCCGTCGGCATCAGCCTGACGGTCGCTTCCGCGCTCGAGCGCAAGACCGAGCGCTTCAGCGAGGCGGTCACGCGGGGCGAGCTGCGGCGGTCGAGTCTCACTGAGTTCATCGAGATGAGCCGCAGCGCCGCGGGACAGCTCGTCGCCAATCTCAATCGCGCGGCCGAGCTGATCCAGTCGTTCAAGCAGGTGGCGGCGGACCGCAACTACTCCGATCAACGCAGCTTCGATCTCGCCGATCTCACCGAGCAGGTGGTGATGAGTCTTCGCCCGGGTGTGCGCAGACAGAACCTGACGGTGAATGTGGATTGCCAGCCCGACCTGGTGATGAACAGCTACCCCGGGCCGTACGGGCAGGTCCTGACCAATCTGTTCCTCAATGCGGTCGCGCACGCGTTTCCGGACGGCAGGAGCGGCGTGATCGAAATCAGGGCGCGTGAGTCCGGCCGCGACAATGTCGAGATCATCTTTTCCGACAATGGCTGCGGCATGTCGCTCGACGTCCGCCGCCGCGCCTTCGATCCTTTTTTCACGACGCGCCGCGACCAGGGCGGCACCGGGCTCGGCCTGCACATCGTCTACAGCATCGTGACCAGCCGGCTCGGCGGCCGGCTCGATCTCGACTCCGAGCCGGGCGCCGGCACGCGCGTCCAGATCATTCTGCCGCGGGTCGCGCCGCTGGAGCAGGCGGCCGAATAGGGCGGTCTGCGTAAAACCCCGGATTGACTCTCACGAAGCCGAGATCGAAACGAAATCTGGCCCGGTTGATGCATTTCTATCCGTGCACCCTGGGGTGGTGCAGGAGCCAGATGGACCAGATGGAAATGAGCAGATGGATTGTTTGCCGCGGCCGTGAGCCGCATCGAGCTGATCGCTCCGACATCAGCAGGACGGTCTCGAGGCCGCAGGCGGCCGCGCGATGGAAGCCACCTGTCCAGGTCGGCAGTGCGGCGCTGCTGATCGCACTCGCCGCGCCACCGTCACTGGCGCGCGATCGCGGCCAGTACGCGAACTCGTCGCCGGAGATCAAGGCATGGTTCGACGGCCTGCGCAGCGGCAAGGGCCCGTGCTGTTCGGACGCCGATGGCAGCGCCGTCAGCGATGTCGACTGGGAGAGCAGGGGCGGTCACTACCGCGTCCGCATCGAGGGTGAATGGCTCGACGTTCCCGACGACGCTGTCATCACGGAGCCCAACCGGGTCGGCCGCACGATGGTGTGGCCGATGCGCGGCTATCAGGGCCTCCAGATCCGCTGCTTCATGCCGGGTAGCATGTCGTAGCCGGGCGGGGCGGCGCTCAGGTGTATTTCTTGTCGCGCTCCAGCAGCTCGATGGAAATGCCCTCCGGCCCGCGGATGAAGCAGATGCGAACACCGGGGCGGATCGTGGTCGGCTCGGTCGTGAAGGTGATGCCCTTGGCCTTGAGCTCGGCGGCCGCGGCGTCAATGTCCTTCACGGTGAGGCCGAAATGATCGAGGCCCTGGTGCGGCGTCACAGGCGGCGCGTTGACGCCGTCGTTCGGCTCGACCTTGGCGATGAACACGCTGGCGCCGCCGAGCCTGACGTCGATGCGGCCGGGATTGCGGATGATCTCGCCGCCGAGAATGTCGTGAAGCCAATTAGCGGTGGCTTCCGGGTCCGGGCTGCGGAGATGGATGTGGTCCCACGTGACATTCAACATCGTCGAGATCTTTCGAAGGAGTGAACCGCCTGCGGCGCGGCGGCGTTTCTTGAGGTGCCGGCAACGGGTCGGATGTTTACCGGCCCGTCACCGGCCGCGCCAGCCCGGCATACCGACCGGTATCGGGGCCTGCCCTCCAATTGTCGGCTTTGCATGCAACCCTATCGATGTTTGCCGATTGAAGCTTCCAGATGCCCCCGCCGGGCAGCCGATGGTGCAGACATGAGCGCGGGTCTCTCTCGTTTGCTGGGGCGCAAGCCCGATGCCACGGCGTCGCTGGCCATGCGCCGAAGCGACGGAGCGTCCATCCCATTGGGAGCTGCGGTGTCGGGGTTGGCGATCCTCGCGCTGATCATGTTCAGCGTCGTCGGGTGGCTGATCATGTCGGTCGAAGAGGAGGAGGTGGCCGACTCCAGCCTCACGCGGGTCGGATCGGCCTCCCCGAGCAGCGGCTATGAAGGGGATGAAGACGGGACGGAGACGTCGCGTGGACTCTCCTTGGTGGTGCCCAGCCCGGCGGCCAAGTCCAGCGCGCACCCCGATTCGTCCCCGGTGGTCGGCTCCGGCCGGACCGTCATGGACGCCAATGCCAGCCTGTCGCCGACGATGACGCCTGCTTCATCCCCTGCGCTCGACCCGGCCGCTCTGTCCGGCCTGCGGATCAGTTCCCAGTCCTGGCGGCGCGGCGGTCTTGGGTCGAGGGCGCTGGTGACCTTCACGGTACGGAATGCCAACAGTTTCGCAATCAAGGACGTCGAAATCAGCTGCGCCTTCGGCCGGCGGGACGGTAGCCATGTCAGCGACCGCCGACGGATCGTGCCCGGCCAAGTCGGGCCGCGCAGCCGGAAGACCTTCGCGGCGGTCCATGTCGGATTCGTCAACGTTAACGTCAGCGCGGCCAAATGCGCGCTGGTTGCAGCGACGAAAATCTAATTATGTCGCGCTAGTCTCCCACGGTTTTTGAACCCGAGCGTTCGACGCGGGAACATACTGTCATGATCCTCCGTTAGGTGGATGTCGGCGCAGGTGCCGACGGAGCGGTAAATTATGCCCATTCTGCGTTACTTTCTTTTCGTCGGTGGAACTCTGCTGGCGCTGCTGGTCCTGGCGGATGCCGTGCTTCCCAGCGTACCATTGCCTGCAAGCCTGTCGTCTGCGTCGGACCTTCCCCCGGTGCGCATTCAGTCCACCAGAAAGTGGCCGGAGCGGATCGTGATGGACACCTCGATCGCCACGCCGGCTCCGGTGAAGCTCGCGAAGGCGGAGCAGCCTGCGGCAGAAGTGGCCAAGCCCAGTGCCCGCGACGCCTTCGCGCAGATGAGCGCCGTCGAGACCAACCCGCAGGTTGCGGCCGTGAAGTCCGCCGAGAAGCCTCGCGCGACGCGGATTGCCGACACAGGCAAGCCGGCTGCAGAGGCGAAGAAGCGAAGGACCGCAAAAGCTCATCCGGGCAGACCGATGATTCTGGTCGCGCAGCAGCCGCATGTCGGCTCTCTCGATTGGACTTGGTAGTATCGATCGCCCGCGGTCCCTGGTCGATCCAAGCGGTCCCGCTGCAATCGCGCTCCGGGGCTCGCGCGGGGTGCTGCGCCGGTTTTCACGCCGCTACGCTGCCTTGATCTTGCGCAAAGTGCGCTCCTTCCGGAACGCCTAGCGTCTCTGCACGGGACCTGGGGGCGTTTGCCCGGGGACCCAGGAGACGCTGAATGACGACTACCACGCCCACCCTCTCGATCTCGCCGGAGAAGGTCGCCTTCGTGGTGACCAAGATCCACCAGCATGAAATGGAAGCGGCCGAACCCGAATTGCTGGCAGATTTGGCAGATGACGACACGGCGCCCGGTACCGGTGGGCGAGGCCTGAAAACGGACCGGTCGGAGCTCGTCAGCTTCATCAGGGGCCTCAATGTCGACGAACAGATCGATCTGGTCACGCTGATGTGGCTGGGCCGGGGCGACGGCTCGCTGGACAATTGGGATGAGCTTCGTGCGCAGGCCGCTCAGGCGCACAACAATCGCACGGCGACGTATCTGATCGAAACGCCGATGCTCGGCGACTATCTGGAGGAGGCTCTCTCGGAGTTCGGCCTTTCCTTGGAAGATTTCGAAGAAGGCATATAGCTGCGGCGGCTTCTCCCGATGAGCTCGCCGGCACATTCTTCGCTGTAATTCGGATGATGGAGTAATCTCATGGACAAGATGAAGGTCGGAACCGGTGATTGGATCGTCGTATGCGACGGGCGCAAGGCGCTGATCCTCGAGAACGTCGGTGACAGCATGTTTCCGAACCTGCACACCAAAGAGGTCCGTGAACAGGAGAACGACCGCACGAGCGCTCAGGGCACGGACGCTCCCGGCTCGGTGCAGCCGTCATTTGGCAATGCTCGGAGTTCAGTGGATCAGACGGATTGGCATGATCAGGCTGAGCGCATCTTTCTCAAGCAGCTTGCCGATCGCCTGCATCATGCTGTCATTTCAGGCGAAACCAAAGCCGTCACGATGGTGGCGTCGCCGCGCGCGCTCGGGATCATCCGCGCCGACTATTCCGACGCGGTACGAAAGGCGCTGCATGGCGAGGTCCACAAGGATCTGGTCAAGCTTCCGGTCTACGAAATCGAGAAGCAACTGCTTGCCTGAGCCAGGCTTTCTCATGCCAAAGAGTGTCCGGAGACCCCGTTCGCGGTCTCGGTGATCGCGAACGGGATCAATGTGTGCTTTCATGCGACGGTGTCGATGCCGGCGCCGCAGGCACGAGGCTTGCGCCCATATGCGCAGCTCCTTTTTCGACGATCTCGTAGCCGCAATCGTCCAGCCAGGCGATCAGGCGATCGGCCATGGCGTAATCCCAGGTCGGGTAGGAGCGTGCGATGACCTGGCGTGGCGTGAGCTTGCGAGACATTGGTGATCCTTCCCTGATCTCATGGTGCTCGATGAAACGTCGAGCGTTGGTCTCTTGTCATCCTGAACCCCAGGGCGGGATGCACAGTTCCTGCGGCGCCCGAGCGCTGCCGCTCAAGGAGCGCTGATCGTTCACCGCGCCCCGGCGAAAGGCGCTCAATTCATCAAGCGCCGATCACGTGTGGCCGCGCGTCATCGGTCACGAGAGCCGCGGTGCGCTCCGGCTTCTTCTCCACGATCTCGTAACCACAATGATCGAGCCATGCGATCAACCGGTCCGCCATGGCATAGTCCCAACTGGGATAGGATCTGGCAATGACTTCGCGGACTGAAAGCTTTCGTGTCATGATGTCGATCTGTCGCTCCCTGCATTCGCCACGGGCCCGTCCGGCATACATCCGGACGATCCAAGGCTGGCCGGCAGTTCGTGCCGCCGGTTCTTGATGTTGTTTGGCTCGTCCCGCTTCTAAGCGCGCGCCCCAACGCCTTGCTGGCTCACCACGATCAAACTGGCGTGGAGAGGTGACTTTTCCGCTTCCGGCTCGCCCAGGCTGCGCAATCATCGCCCAACATGGTGAAAACCTTCTCGCTACGATGGTTTCCCATTCCCGTGCACGGATATGGCGCAGTCGTGCGCGTAGTGGGGCTGGAGTGTGGTGGCGGCGCGGTGTTTCGTCACAGGCTGGCGGCGACGATCTCCGACGAAAGCAGCTCGAGCAGGCTGCGACAAACTGAGGAACGGTTTGGCACGTTCATGGTTTCAGCTGGGGCGCAGTCGCATGGGCTCGTCGTCTCAGAGGCAACGGAGCGAAGCGATGAGGCTGATGTTCTCGGTCGTGCTACTGACCGGCCTTGCGGCAGGGGCCGGCCGGATGGACGCCAATGAGTCCTGCGGCCCAGGGTGCCACGTCGCGCCGAATGGCGGCTGCGTCGTGAATGGCTGGGAGGTGGGAGCGCCGGTGTGGAACGAATGCCCCGCGGGCGCTCGGCCAAGACCGCCGTGCGGAACCGCGTTCAAATGGAGCAGACAGGCGAAGGCCTGTGTCAGCAGGTGAATATACGAGGGCTGATCACCGGCGCGAGAACGTGGATCGGACCGCCGGCTGTCGCGAGCCGTGCCTTGTATCAGGAGCAAGACGAAGCTCCGGCGCTCAGACCGGCCTCGCATGGATCACGTCGCGTGGTGCGCTGGTGCGGAAGGCTCTCCGTAACCATGCCCGCGACGGTGCCTCGATGAGCATGTAGGTGATCCAGGCCATCGCCGTCGCGATCGCAACGAACAGACCGAGCCGCAGTGCGAGCTCAAGAGCGCCAGGAGCATCTGACTTTCCGATCATCGCAAGCCGAATGAGAAAGGGATGCAGCAGATAGATCGAATAGCTGCATTCGCCACCAATGATCAGGGCTCTGGACGACAGCCAGGGGGCATGGCCGTATCGACTGGCGGCGACGAAGACGATCGAAAATCCCGAGATCTCGATGAGACGTACGGCAAGTTCGATCGCGAATGACCAGCCGGGCAGACGAGGCTGCAGAAACAGCAGCACAGGCGCACAGATGAGGCTCACCAGCGAAAGCCAGAACAGGAGCCTCACGCAGCGCCGCTCCCCGTCACCGACGCTGGCATCGGCGCGGTTCCTGTAGATCATGGCGGCAAGGCAGCCGGCCAGGAACTGAGCGATGTGAAGATAGGGAGAGTAGTAGGTGAGCCACTGCATCCCGTTTTGCGTCAGGCTCGGCGCGACGGCCCGCAGCAACGCATCCCCGAAGGTGAAGGCGGCCGCGATCGTCAGCGCGAACGTCACGATGTTCACCAGCGCGATCCAGATGATCGTTTGCAGCCGGACGACGGCTGCAAACAGCAGGCAGACGAATGGAAACAGCAGGTAGAAGAACAGCTCCACGCTGATGGACCAGAGGTGCTGCAGCGATGGCACGACTGCGACCAGCATGGTGCCGTTCTGCACGGGAAACCAGGCTTGCGTCATCGTGAGGATGAAGCCGAGCGACGGGGCCGAAAGACCTCGCGCAATCACGATGTATGCGACGACTGCGAGCGCAATCACGGCGTACATGGGGTAGAGCCGGGCGAAGCGCGCGACGGCAAATTCGCGAAGAGCGCTTCCGAGCGGTTGCGACTGGAAGCGCTCGGCGTAGTTGAGCCACAGGACGAATCCGCTCAGCACGAAGAACATCGTCATTCCGATGCTGCTGATTTGTGCGATGAGCTCCGGCAGCGGGCCTTGCGCCAACGACGGGGCGCCATGGCCGATGGCGACCGTTGCGGCCGCGACGAAGCGCAAGCCGGTCAGCGAGCCGATGAAGCGTTGCTCGTTCACTTTTGGGGATGGTCCTGATGCTTGGGAGGCGCTCCGGCTGTTGTAGAAACAGCAGGGCCTGGAGGCAACCCGACGCACGCCGCCGGAGACGGGATTGCCGCCCGCCGAGCGACGATCAGGCGTCCAGGCCGGAGATGATTCTGCGCCTGATCATTCCGGCGTCTGCCGCTTGCGACGTCCGCCGCGGCGGCATCTCACGTTGCAGTCACGACAACGGATTGAAAAATATGGAAAAATCAACTTTGCCGTCAGCAGCGTCCGACCACCGGTCGAGGCGTTTCCCGGCGCGCGGCATGCGATCGGCGGGGGAAGGAGCGGGCAACAGGGCTGCTAGAGTTTGAGGACACCCGGGAAGAGCAGCTCTTGCAGCGGATCGGGCCGGTTGCGAAAAGCCGCCTGGACTCCTCGATCCGCGGGACGTGACGGCCAGGGGCATGGTCGCCCCTGCGTGAGATGCAGAGCCCCCGTCCGGACTGGTGCAGGGGCCGGATTGCAAATGGACTCGCAAACCGACCACAGCTAGTTATTTGTTACCCTCTAGCGGGTCATTTTGCACGACGCTGAGCGCCTGAAGAGAACGGGAGTCGCCTTGCTCGCTGCGCCATCTCAGCTCACCGATCAAACCGTCAACACCCAGCTGACGACGAATTGCAATGCGCAGGTGGCTGCAACGTTCGACACGAATGACAGCACCTGGGTGACCTTCTTTTTCAACGGTACGATCCCGTGCTGGAGAGCGCTGGTGTCGATTGGCGAAGTGGAGGTCGAGCTGACCGAGGACATTGCCATTGCAGGCATCGTCCTGCGCAAGGGACTGACCGTGACCATGCACCCGATGGGGCGCTACTACACGGTCACGATGAGCGGGGAGATTGTCGATTCCGGAAAGGAGAGCAGCTTTACCGGATTCGTGCTCGGCTCGTTCATCCGGTCCGCAGCGATGAAGCGTGCGATGCAGATGCTCCGGAAACAAGTCAGCCGCTGAGCGGCGCCCGGCTTCGCCTGGAATGTAAACACCAGAATGTGACCGGGCGTGGGGGGAAGACTGTGATCTGGCCCGATTGACCACCGCGGCGAACCCTGTTACACGCCACAACCTCTGATAGATTTCAATCATTGGTAGCTTAGTTGATTTTCCATTCGTTTCAGCCGCGCCGGCGGTTGCGTACTGCGGGTTTCAATCTGTGTTTTAGAAAAGGAGATAGCCATGGCTCATCATGAAGGCCTTCGTTTTTCGGCTCCCGCCGTTGTCACCACCCCCACAAGCCCCAACACCGAGGTCGTCGCGACGCCGACGGGCGATCAAAACAACACGACGCAGCTCGTGTTCGAGTATCAGGGGCGCATTCCGGTCTGGACGCCGGTTGTCTCGCAGGCGCAACCTCAGGTCGTTTTGGCGACTGACATCACGATCGGCGCAACGACTTGGCGCAAGGGCATTACGATCCAGTATGCGGCGCTGGGATCGACCCAGTACACCGTGACCATCATCTCGGGCGAGATCGTGGACGATCGTGGGCTCTACCTGCTCCAGGGCGTGACGCTCGGCATCTTCCCGATCGGTTTGGATGTCAAGGCAGCGCCGCCCGCGACCACGCGGACCGAAGAGTATCCGCGCGCCGCCTTCACGGCGCTGCCGACGGTGAATACGCCGACCAGTCCGAACAGCAACGTGGTGACGACGCCAAGCGGCGACACCAACAACACGACCTACGTTTCGTTCCAGTACCAGGGCCGCATCCCGGTCTGGACGCCGATCGTCTCGCAGTCCCAGATCACCGCGGTTCTCGCCGCGGATATCACGATCGGCGCGACGACATGGAAGGCGGGCATCACGGTGCAATATGCTGCGCTGGGCTCGGCGCAATAT
This sequence comes from Bradyrhizobium sp. HKCCYLS3013, assembly GCF_051167615.1. Taxonomy (NCBI): domain Bacteria; kingdom Pseudomonadati; phylum Pseudomonadota; class Alphaproteobacteria; order Hyphomicrobiales; family Nitrobacteraceae; genus Bradyrhizobium; species Bradyrhizobium sp. HKCCYLS3013. The sequence goes on along the minus strand of NZ_JBNPTK010000003.1, from coordinate 486,339 downwards.
ACGGTGACCATCATCAAGGGCGATATCATCGACGATCGCGCTCTCTATTCACTGGCGGGCACCTTGCTCGGCATTTTCCCGATCGGGTGATACGAGCATGGACGCGTCCGCGTCAGCGCAGTTCGAGCAGGTCGACTCCTCTGCGATTTACGAGACCAGGGTTGCCGGCTCGGTTGGCTGGGCCGGCTACCTTCTCGGCACGGGCTCGTCGCTGCCACCGTTCATCAACTACGATGACTCGCTGAAGAAGTACGGTGGCAGCTATATTTTCGCCACGCAGCGGCCCGCCGATCTTGATCGTGATCCCGGCGGGTTCGCCGAGCGTGTGCGGACCTATATCAGCAAGGCGACGCGCAACCGCGCCGTCGTCTGGCTGGCCTCGGCCAATCCGGTCAGGTTTGGCGACTTCGAGAGTTACGGCATCTCCTTCATCAACCTGCCGCCGGTCTACCAGGTCTCGGGCAACCTGAACCTCTGGTTCGCCCGCAACGCCAAATTCTACATTCTCGATCAGACCCGGATCGAGATCGATGGTGGGGCGCTGCGCCTGTCGGGCTCGGCGCTGAGTTCGCCTCCGTTCGTCGGCTTCTCGGGCAAGGGCGACAACCCGCTCGGCATTCGGCTTGCGCCGACCTCCAATAATCGCATCTACGCCTACGTGCCGTTCGGCGGTGCCAACACCGGTTGCGTCACCTTTGATGGGCTGCTCGATTCGAAGCAGGCGTTCGTCAGCCAGGGCTTGGGGCAGGGCGTCCGCTACGTCATCAACAACAGCGCGGCGTCGTCGCCGCAAGCTGCGCAATATGCCGCCATGACGGTGGCGGCGTTGCCGTCGCAGCTTTCGATCGCAGGCGCCTTCGACCTCGGCGATCCGGCCAACCGCGCGATCGGCCGAGAGCAGCTCGAGCAGGGCTATCTGCGTTCGGGTTTCGCCATCAAGGGGGCGCCGGCGCTGACCAGCGAATTCCGCACGACCGGCGGGCGTGTCGTGCAACTGACGCCGCTCGGGGCTGGCAGCACGGATACGGCGCCGGCGCTCGGGGCAGGGGGCTTCGCCTTTGCGACCAGCGCCGCGAAGACGGCCGCGGTCGAGACAGGCACGACCTATCTGAGCCTGGCCGGCCACTACGCGCTCGGTGCCGATGGCAGCTCGGCGGGGCAGCTTGCGAAGCTGATGGGCGGACTGTTCGGATCGGAAGCGCTGAGCTTCAAGGCGTACGACGTCAGCCTGCCTGCAGCCCAGAACGATCGTCTCAACGCCATTCCCTCGAAGCCGGGCTACGCGCCGGTGTTTCCATTCGAGACGGCGGACCTAAACCGTCCCACGAGCGGTGCCGTCGCGGCGCGCCTGACGGACGAGCATCAGACCTCCTGGGTGACCATCGTCTCCGGAGGCGGCGTCGTCGACTATCTCGCAGAGCCCGAAGGCAGCGCGATCTACGCTGCGGCTGAGGCCGGCGCCGGCGCCGAGGACGTCGCGATCCTGCAATCGGCGCCGCCATTCATGCCGCTTGCCCAGGGCAACGACAAGACGTTTCCGCTGGTGCCTTATGGAGCTGCTGCGAGCAGCGGCCTCGATGGCGCTACGCTCGTCCAGTTCGAAAGCCAGATCGTGGCCGCGACCCGTAAGTCGCTGATCTCGAGCTATGGCAGCAAGACGTGGTCGGCGCGCGTGCAGGCGGCGCGGGCTCACGCGCTGCGCGGCACGCTGCCGGACGGCCCGAGCACCGATGGGACGACGCCGCAGGGCTTCATCATCGCGGGCGATCCGACGACGGGTGCCTATCTGAAGGTCAGCATGGCGCAGTCGATCGACCGCGACGGCAACACCCTGCCATTCGCGCTATCTGCTCCGACCCAGGCGATGCAGGACGCCTTGCAGACCAACCAGCTCTTTCTCGTCGCCGTCAATCCGGAGCCGTTCGGCACCGGCGCCCAGTTCGCCAACACCGTCAACATTGCGGGCTGGACCATGACCGCGGCGGTCGGCGCCGGCGCGTCGGCGACCGCCTACCGCAACGTTGTCATCATGAAGTTCTGCTCCGGTTCGTTGCTGGAGCGGGTCACGAATGCCAATCGCTGGACGTCGGCGGAGCAGTTCTCGCTGTTGCCCGGCACGCCGCCGGTCACCGCCGCGCTGTCCTACACCGGCCTGTCGCAATGGCTGCAGGACTACATCGCGGAAGCCATCGTGCGTTCGAAGGGAGCGTCCGGCCCATTCTACGAGAATTTCGCGCGCATCGCGCAGGATCCGAACTGGACCGGCGTCATCGTGCTCGCGGCCGATCTCGGCCAGCGCGACATGCCGCCCGAGATTGCGGGGCTTGCCGCCGGCATCGACTTCACCCGCTTCAACGCCCATCATTTCGGCTTCACCGTCAGCCGCGTCACGGTCGATGGTCGGAGCGGCCGGATCACGATGCCCCCTGGCAATTCGAGTCTGTTCGGCCTGATCGACTACGAAGATCCGCGCTATGCAATGAACATCTCCAACGGCGTTGCGCCTGACGTGCCGGTGGCGGTGCAGATGAGCGGCGAGTTCGACTTCACCGTGCTGCAATTGCAGTCGTTGTTCGAGAACGCCAGGCTGACGCGGTTCGACAGCCACGTCCAGCTCTCGGTTGCGGCGCTGTTCGGCGCGCCGGTCTCGCGGCTGTACTCGCGCCGCACGCCGCAGCCCTTCACGGGAATCGTGCTCAAGGGCAGCTATGTCGACCAGGGCGGCCGCAGCGCCTATGTCTTCGAGCAGAACACGACCAACGTGCTGACCAGCCCGTCGAACGTGCTACCGGCCGTTGCCTTCGACCGCGTGCAGTTCAACACGATTGGCACCCAGGACCAGGGCGCCACGGTGGCGAGCAACTTCCTGGTCTGGGGACAGTTCGATTTCACGGCGCTCGAGAGCACCATCGGAGAGACGCTCGACCTGCTGTCGTTTGGCAGCCCGCCCGACACGCCGGAGGAAGCGCTCGGCATCGGGCTCGCCTTCTCCGGCCTCGTGATCGGCATGACCTATCCGCAGGCGACGCCCGGAGCCAAGCGGTTCCAGGTCGCGACCGGCAACCTCGCCTGGAATCTCAACGGCTCGAGGATGCGCGACACCAGCCTGTTCCGCGGCTTCGCACTGCAGCTCAAGAGCTTCGTCAACGCGACCGGCGATCAGAAGCCGTCGGATCTCGGCTTCCTGCCGGTGACCTCGCAGCTCAACCTGACCGAGCTGGAGGGGCCCTGGTTCGGCGTCGTCTACGACATCACGCTGGGCGGCCCGGGAGCACTCGCCTCCGGCGTCGGCTTCCAGTCGCAACTGCTCGCGGCATGGTCGCCGGTCACCACCGGCTCGGACGCGCAGCATGCGGTCTTCATCGGCATGAGCCTGCCGGGCGCGGCGCCCGGCGCCAGCCTGTTCAGCATCCAGGGCGTCATCAAGGTTGCGGTCGGCGCGATCTCGATCCTGCGCCAGCCGGTGCCGACCGCATCGGGACGCAAGCTGTCGGAAGACGGGCCGAAGTGGTTCTACTGCCTGCGGATCGACGACATCGCGATCAAGATCTTCGGCATCGCCAAGCTGCCGCCGTCCGCCAACATCCAGTTCTTCCTGTTCGGCGATCCCGACAACACCGGCAGCCTCGGCTGGTATGCCGCCTACGTCGCCGACGACAATCCGGGCTGCGAGCAGTCGCTCGCCTTCGCCGCAAACAAGCCCGAGCTGCAGGAGCCGTCATCATGACGCGGATCCTGTTCTGGAACATCGAGAACTTCTCGATCAACAAGATCTTTTCGGCCTCGATCAAGCGGCAGCGCGGGCATGGCGGCCTCAACGACATGCAGAGCGCGATCCAGCGCCGCGCGGTGATCAATGCCGTGCTGACGGCCACCCAGCCGGACATCATCGTCATCATCGAGGTGAGCTCCGGCGACAATGCGCCCAACGCACTGGCGAGCCAGACGGGCGGCATCAATGCGCTCGCCATGGTGCAGTTCGGACTCAACAACCCCGCCACGATGGTGGCGGGCGGATGGAACGCCGTGCCGCCGCTCTACACCGGAGTCGGCGGCCGCGCCGAAACGGTCGGCATTCTCTATCGCCGCACCAACACTGCGGGCACCCTCAACCGCTACTTCACCGGGCCCAACATCTGGACCGGCGGGCATGGCGGCATGTCGGTGCCGCCGGGCGGCGGCGTCGCCACGCCGTACAACGGCATGCTGGTGCCTCTCGGTGCCGTCAACGTCAACGGAATGCTGGTGCCCCCGGGGCTCGGCGGCGTGCGGCAGATTCCTGCAGGGGCCCAGCACAATGGCGGCATCAACGAGGACGTCGTGGCCGCGCGTATCGCCTTCACGACCACGCTCGGCGCGCCCGTTGCCTTCGCCGGGTTGCGCGAGCCGTTCATGGCGACGTTCACGGAGGCCGACAATCTCGGCAACGTCCAGCGCGACCTCACCATCTTCGGCATCCATTCCCCGCCGAACAACCCCGCGGCGGCGAACTACATCACCACGATGTCGACGATCAACGACGTCGTCGGCGCCCTCGGTGTGAACGAGACGCGGGTGATCGGCGGCGATTTCAACGTCAATCTGTTCGCCGTCAACGGGACGGCCTCGGGTCTCTACAATCCGCTCACCGGCGGGCCCGGTGCCTACACGCTGCTTCTCAGTCCGACGGCCGTGGGCGTTCCCGTCAATCTGGACCAGTACAAGGGCTATTTCTCCACCCATATCCGCGGCAAGGACAAGACGGCGGCGTCCAAATTCCTCTGGTCGAACGGCGGCGGGCCGGGACAGAGCTTTTATCCCGGCTACGGCTATGTCGGCTCGAACTTCGTCGCCGCGCCGTTCTACTCGATCGACAACGTCCTGGTCTGGCCGCACAACGGCATGCACAACTATCAGACCACGATCATGAACACGGTGACCGGCACGCCGATGAACGGGGTCATGGCGCCGCCGGACAATCCTCCCCTCGGCACGGTCGCGTTGGCCAACCAGTTCACCGCGGCGCCGATGGGGTGGCCGGGCGCGCCGACGGCGGCGAACTATCCCGGGATTGGCGGCGCCGGAAATCTGACCGGCTGGAGCAACTACGGGCGCGTCCGCAACACCAGCGATCATTTCGGCGTCTTCGCCGACATCTGAAGGGAGCGCCGGCCGATGAGCGCTATCGACAATCTCCGCGCCGCTGTCGAAGCCGCCGCCGGCGAGACCGCCTTCGCGCTCGATGCCGCCTTCCTGACGGCGGGCCTCGCCGATCCCGCCGTGAAGGTCCCCGCCGACTACGACACTTGGCTGAGCCAGGCCTTCTTCCTCAAGGCTGCCGCCGACTTCAAGGTAACGGTGGAAAAATCCGACGTCGGCCCCGTGGAAGAGGCGGCGTTCACGGTGCAGTCGGCGACGATCCCGTTCATCGGCGCCACCGCTCCGCTGGCCGCGAAGGCCACGCTCGTGTTCACGGTGGACGGCGACCAACTGATCGTGCAGGCCGAGGCGACGCCGTCGAACTGGACCTGGACCAGCAGCTTCGCCTTCATGGGCGGCTTCCCGTTCAATCAGTTCGGCACGCTGAAGAACGTCAGCTTCGTGTTCTCGACGGCGACCGGCAGCTATCCGTTTGGCGACTCCGCGGGGCGTGCCGTGAGCGGCGGCGCGGTGCAGAATTTCGACGCCAAGGTCGCGTTGCCGGACGTCGCCAAGCCGTTCCTGCTGCTGTTTCCCGGCCTTACCGCGCCGACCGGCGACCTGCTGCTGAGCGGCGCCCTCAACATGGGCATCTTCAACGGCGAGACCGTGCTGTTCCCGCCGGGGCAATTGCGGGCGGCGATCCAGGACGGCACCTTCAAGCTTGCGTCGCAGTTCACGGTCAAGGATCCGAGCTTGGCCCTGACCATTCCAGTGCCCGATGGCGCTGACGAGGTCGATGGCGCACTGGTGCTGGCCGATCCCGTCGATCCGGATGCGGGCGACCAGGCGCCGACGCTCGCGATCTCCTCGCAGTTCGACATCGGCGGTACCGGCTCCTATCAGCTCGACGTCGAGATCACGCCTGGCGCGGATGCCAACTATTCGGTGGCGCTCGCCGTCGTCGAAGGCGGCGATCCGCTGACGCCGGCGACGGTGATCGAGGTGATGGGCGGCAATGGCGGCTATCTCGCCGCGACTCCCGACGTGCTGCAGCAGTTCCTCGCCTTCGTCGGTCTCAACGGCTTCTCGATCGCCGGCACGCTCGGCAGCTCGCCGACGATCACGGCGGTCTCGATCGAGATCGGCAGCTCGAAGGACACGAGCTGGCAGATCCTGCCGGCGACCGGCGTGCTCGACTTCAAGATCACGAGCTTTTCGCTGCAATGGTCGATGGCGTATCCGTTCGACGGCACCAAGCGACAGCAGACCTACGATTTCACCACCGAGTTCGTGCTGGCGCCGAGCGTCTTCAAGGGACCGGACGGCGAGGGCGACGGCGTGTTCACCGTCCAGTTCACGTCAGCCAAGCAGTTCTACGCGTCCTTCGCGGGCACCGCCAAGCTGAGCGACTTCCTGACGGCGCTGTCCAGCGGCGCGGTTGTGCTCGACGTGGAGAATGTCGGGGATTTCGAGCTCGGCGACATCGCGGTCGCGGTCGACTACGGCGCGCAGAGCTTTCAGTTCGATGCCGGATTCAGCCTCACGCTCAATCTGCTCAAGATCAACGATCAGCCGATCCTTGCCGTGCGAGAGGGGACGGTCTCGATCGCGGCGCAGACTCCGACGCAGACGCCGGACGGGGGCAACGCGACGACGCTGCTGCGGGCGGCGCCGCTGCCGATGCTGCGGACCTCGCGAGGAGGCGCGCTGCAAACCGCCTCGCAGACGCAATGGAAGTCGAGCGTCGGCGGCTTCCTCGATGTCGGCCCGTTGCACACCAAGGTCAGCGTGACCTATGACGGGTTCGAAACGCCGAAGCGGTGGGACCTCGCCGCCTCGCTGGAGGAGCGGCTCGAGGTCTCGGACCTGATCAACCAGTTCTTTTCGCCTGGCAGCGCCTACGGTTTCCCGAGCTTCCTGCCGGGCGACCTCATCATCTCCGAATTCGCGATCACCGCGACCATTCCGGCGGAGCAGGGCGAGCTGGAGACGAGCTACGACATCACTGTCGGCTTCGAGTGGACATTCGCATTCGGCGATCAGACCGTCGGCATCGATCCGGCACGGCTCGGCGTCAGTTATGACGGCAACAAACCGGCCCAGCAGCAGTTCTCCGGCTTCGCGCAAGGCACCTGGGTCTACTCGGCGATCAATCTCAAGCTCACGATGGGCTATGAGTTCAAGACGACCGAGGCGGGTTCGAACAATATTCTGTTCGTCGAGTGGGAAGGATTCCGCGCGGCCTGGGAGAGCGACAAGGAACTGGTCACGTTCAGCCTCAAGGGCTGGAGCATCGGCTCGCTGGTCCAGGCGCTGGTGCGCACGCTCGGAAATCCGTACTTCACCCTCGACTCGCCTTGGGACCTCCTCAATCAGATCTCGCTCGATGCGCTGCGCGTCAACGTCTCCCTCAAGAACGGCGAGAGCTTCTCGCAACGCCTGTCGGCCACTTACGAGCTGTCGAGCCCGATCAATCTCGGCTTCATCAGCATCACCGCGCTGACCTTCCGTCGCGGCACCGATGGCAAGGTGACGCTTGCCATCGAGGGCTCGAGCCCGCTCGTCGCCGACGATCCGGCGTTCAAGAATCTGCTCGATCCGGCCAAGGGACAGGACGTGAAGGACCTGCCGTCGGTGCCCGGCCGGGGCGAGGAATGGTTCAAGCTGTTCCTGCTGGTGCTCGGGCAGCGCATCGGCATCACCGGCCATTCCAGCTTCGAGAGCACCAAGGAGGTGATCTGCGCGCTGCAGTCCGTCCCCAGCACGACGGGCAAGATGAATCCGGTCGATCCCAATGCGGACGACGGCGGGACACCGGGGCTGCCCTATTACGACCAGTCCAACAACTGGCTCATTGCCGGGCATCTCGGCCTGATGAAGGTGGCGGGCGCCTGGTCGATCGATGCGATGCTGGTGTTCAACGACCCCAATCTCTACGGTCTGCGGCTGGCACTCGCCGGCGAGAAGATGGGCGGGCTCGCCAATCTCGTCGTCGACATTCTCTACAAGAAGATCACCGACGACATCGGCGTCTACCAGATCGATTTCACCTTCCCGGACATCATCCGCAACCTCAATTTTGGCGCGGTGTCGATCACGCTGCCGCAGCTCGGGATCAAGGTCTATACCAACGGCGATTTCTTCATCGACATCGGCTTCCCCTACAATCTCGATTTCCGCCGTTCCTTCTCGATCTCGGTGATCGTCTACGGCGTTCCGGTGCTGGGCGCCGGCGGCTTCTACATCGGCAAGCTCTCCAACGCGACCTCGACAAGGATCCCGAAGACCAACCTCGGCACCTTCGATCCGGTGATCGAGTTCGGCATCGGGCTGCAGCTCGGCCTGGGCTACAATTTCGAGAAGGGGCCACTGAAGGCGGGTTTTGCGCTCACGGTGTTCGGCATCGTCGAAGGCGTCGTGGCGCCGTGGCATCCCTATAACGCCACGCGCACGCTGGCATCGCGTGCCAGCAGCGGCGCACTGCAAAGCGACTATTACTTCAGGCTGTCCGGCACCGTCGGCATCATCGGCCTGCTCTACGGCAGTGTCGATTTCGCGATCATCTCGGCCTCGGTCAATGTCAAGATCGTGCTGTCGATCCAGCTCACCTATGAGAGCTATCGCGAGATTCCGGTGGTCGCCAGCGCGAGCGTGACGATCAGCCTGAAGGTCAAGATCAACCTCGGCCTGTTCTCGATCTCGATCAGCCTGTCCTTCTCGGCCCAGGTGTCTGCAACCTTCGTGATCGGACAGACCAGCACGGCGCCATGGGAGGTTCAGGGGGCACGCGCCGACGCGCTGCTGATGCAGCGGGCGCATGCGCGCGGACCGGACGCGGCGATGCGGCTGGCGCGCAGCTTGACGCCGCGACCGAAGCGGCTCGCGCCGACCGCCGCTCATCGCATGGGCCTTGTAGCCGCCGAAGGCAACAAGCCCAAGCTGTCGCTGATGGCCGGCGCGCAGTACACCGTGCTTGCTCCAGAGAAAGCCACCGACGCAGCCTCGAACCAAGGGGCATTCGTGCTCCTGCTCGCGATGGACGCGCCGGATGCCGCGGCCAGCGCGCCGTCCGCCACCAAGACGTCCTTCGACGTGCTGGCCGAGGTCTACTTCCCCTGGATCATTGATGCACTGGGGAACGAGAGCGGGGATGCGGCCGAGCTCGTCGAGACGCTGGCCACGTCGGTGACGCTCATCCAGCTCGAGGCCTATGTCGCGCGCCTCGCCGACACCGCCGATCCGTTCCTGTCGATCAAGGGTCTGTTGCAGTTCCTGGCCGACGCCTTCACGCTCGACATCTTCAATCCGGCGACGGCGCAATCGTCGGGGCTGAAGACCAAGCTCGACGCCGGCTCGGTGCTGTTTCCGGCGTTCGACGGATTGAAGCTGCAGGTGCCCGGCGTGTCCGGCGGCCAGACGTCGCCGATCGCGTTCGAGACCTACACCACGGCGACGCCCGGCTATGCGACCGCGGTCAGCAAGCTGTTCGCGCAGGTGGCTGCGGACATCCAGGCCCAGAACAAGGAAACGCGACGGCTTGCCGCGGAGAGCGATGCGAACTCGGCAGAGTCGATGGCGGCGCTGGTGTTCGTCGACACCTTCACGCTGATCGCGCGCCAACTGCTCCAGGCCGCGGCCGACGCGCTGCAGAGCTATGCCTATCCGCTGACCGCGACGAGCAGCATCGGTGCTATCCTGGATGAGCTGAACGGAATCGTCGGCAACGCCTTGACCATTGCCGATATCGTCCAGCCCAACGTCGATCATGCCTTGGGAGCCGGGCTGTCGCTGCATATCGACGACCTCGAATACGTCGTTCAGACCGGCGACACCCTGCAAAGCATCGCTGGCCGCTATTCCGACGCGGCGCCGGCACCGCGCTGGACCACGACGCCGGACCGCCTGATCGTGGCCAACCGGTCACGCCACATGCTGCAGGGCGGCGTCATCCTGCTGCTCACCAACAGCCAGGGCAAGGAGCAGATCTATGTGACGCGGCAGGGCGACAGCTTCGACGAAATCGCGCTGCAACTCGGCGCGATCTCGATCGACGCACTCGCCGCGCAGAGCGTGCTCTACGGCGCCGCCGGCCTGCTGCAGCCGACCTTGCCGCTGGCGATCTGGCCGATCGCCTACAAGACGGCCGGAACATCCGGCCCGTCGTCGGATACGCTGGCCGTCGTGGCAAGCCTATTCCAGACCACCGCGGTTGCGGTCGCGGATGCCAATCGCGGCGTCGCCGGCCTGTTCTCGGTGCAGGCGGAGCGCGGCCTGCTCACCGTCGCCAATCTTCAGGCTCTGTCGGTCGGCGCATTGTGGTCGGCGATCGCGGCCACGGGCCAGGTCGGCCAGACCGCCGGCATGGTCTCGCGCTTCCTGGTCTATGGGCTGCGGCTGCCGGTCCAGGACGGACTGACGCTGTCGCCTGCGTTCCTCTATCCAAGGACGCAGTCGGGCTACGGTGTCTATCAGCTCACCGGCCAGCAGTTCCCGACGCCCAGCTCTGCCAGCGGCTACAAGATCGACTTCGCGCGCGAGACGCAGAGCCACGGTGTCCTGCTCGACTTCATCATGCTGAATGCCGGCACCGGCCTCAGCATGGAGGTTGATCTGAGCCAGGCCTTTGCCGCGTTGAACGTCGTCGTCAGCTGGGCGAGGGCGCCCGGCAATTTCGTCCCGAGCCCGACATTTGCGGCGCTGCCGCTCGCCGAGCGTCAGCCGCGGCCGTTTACCGCCAGCGGCTTTGCGCGCTGGTCGAGCGGATCCGTCGCGAGCCTGCTGGCGCTGACGAACCGCAGCGGCATGGTCGCGGCCGCCGATTCCGGCGCGCAAGCGCAGCCGACGCTGTGGAGCCTGCCGCCGGCGCAGACCAATCTGGTCGCCACGCGGGAGCAGTCGATCGGCGCCGTCATGCCGGATCTCCGTTCGACCCTCGCGCTGCTGCCGAAGTTCCAGCCGCAGATCGGGCGCAGCAACCCCGCGACCGGACGCACCGACTATGCCGACCTGGGACGCTGGGCCTGGTGCACGCGGCTCGACATCGAGATCAAGCGCCTGCCGGACGCGGCGGCGCTGGCTGCTCAGGGCACAGGCGCAGGCGATCTGCCGAGCGGTCCGGCATCCGCGCCGTCGCTGCCGTTCGTCTATGAGCTGGTCGGGCCCAGCTCGGAGGACGCGGTCCGGCTGCAGCGCATCCTGACCGCCATGGATGCGCTGGGCGAAGGCATCGCCTCCGCCGTCTTCCTGCTCTACAACCAGTCCGGACCCGGTGCGCCGATGCTGGTGACGCCTGCGGACGCCAACTTCCTAGCCTTCATCACCCAGACGAACCTGTCGACCGAGACCAATCCTGCCGCAGCGCTGCGGCTGATGCTGAGCGCCGAGGATGCTCCGCCGCGCGGCATTGCCAATTCCCCGGCGCAGTTCATCCGCCTGATGTGGGAGCTCAGCACGGTCCGCAGCGGCGGCTACTATCTCTACTACGAGAACGTCGAAAGCGAGGAGGGCCTGCCGGCGGCCGTCTTCGATTCTTCTGGCTCCGGCATCGTGACGGTGGTCGTGACGTTCGCGGCGCAGGGCAGCGAGTCCTTCGGCACGACGCTTCCCGATTTCGTCAACGCCTTCGTGACGACCGACGCCGTCGATCCGCAGAGCGACCTGGTGCAGACGGTGTCGCTGGCCTCGACCGGCCCGACGGCGCCGGTCGAGGCAGGAGCATCGCTCGACGCGCTCGCGGCGATCTACGGCCCCGGGCCCGGACGGATCGCCGAGGTCAACGCGACCAGGCCGCTCGCCGCGGACGCACTGGTGCCGATCGTGGGCGCGGTCCGCCAGCTCACCGACGCGGATCTGGTCCGCGGCACCGGCGGGGCGATCGATGCGCAGGCCACGCTCGACAAGCTCGCCAGGCTGTTCTCCGCCGGTGCAGTCCGTCCGATCACCGGCCAGGACATCGCCGCATTCAATCCGCAGGTCGGCGTTGCGCTCGCGGCGGTGTTCTACATCCCGCCGCTGACCTATCAGGTCAATTCCTCGGCCGCGCCCGGAATGAGCTTTGCCAGTATGGCCGCCTATTACGGCTTGGACGTCGACCTGATCGCCCGCGGCGCCAGCGCTGCGCCCGGACTGTTTCCGGTCAATGCCGTGCTCGATCTCGATCCTCAGCTGTTCTCGCTGCGCGACCAGTTGCCACCGCAGAACATCGGGTTCGCTCTGACGCGCGACAATTTCGGCCTCCCGCCGGACGATCCCGCGGCGCCGGACTTTGCCAAGAAGACGATGTATCAGCTCTACACCTCGCTTGCCGCGGGGCTTGCCGGCAACGTCTTCTACAAGGTCAGTCCGCTCGGCATGCCGTTCGGTCCGCAGGATCACGACGACAACGAGGCCAGTGCGTTCGAGAGCCATGCCCGCTCGGCGACGACGCGCGGCAACCGGCTGGCGCAGGTCGCTCTTGCCGATTTCGACTATCGCCAGTCGATCGGCATCGGCGCGCAGTTCGCGCTGGTCAACGCCGCGCCCGATCCCTCCGATTCCAATCTGCCGCCAAGGGCGGCCAATCCCTATCTCGGTGTCGGCACCATGGCGCAGGTCGCGCTGCAATGGCGCGACATCTTCGGCAACACCACGGTGACGCCGTTCGAGGCGCCGCCGCAGGGGTATCGCGGCGCGCTCAACGGGGCTGCGGTGCCCCTGCTGTACCGCGACGAACTGATCGGGCTTGGGTCCTGGATCAATACCAACGCCAGCTATAGTTATGACGCCGCGGGCGGTGCCGCGTTCAAGCTTGCATTGTCCCTCAACGCCGCCGCCTATGCGGGGGCGGACGGTGCGGCGCGGGCCGCCGACGATCTCTCGCTCTACACCCGGATCTACTATCAGCTGCATCAGGATTATTCCAAAAATGTCGCCGTGAATGTGCCGGGCGTCTCCGGCAACGCGGTGGCAATGCGGCTGTCGAATTCGCTGCTGGCCAAGCCCGATATGGACCTCAGCGATGCGCAGGCGGATGTCATTCGTGGCTATGTGCGCGCCTGCGTGCTGTACCTCAAGCTCGTGACGCAGGGGCAGGCGCCCGCAGCCCCGGCCGTGACCCTGTCGCTCCCGGTCGACGTCAATGCGATCGCCGCCGGCAACATCCTCGAACTCGACGTGACGCTCGCATTCAGCCGGAATCCATTGCTGGTCGATCCGGCCGTGGCGGCGCTACAGGGCGGCACCGGTGTGGCCGCGGCGATCCTGCCGCGCGCCGACGGCGACGGCAACGTGTCCTACACGGTGTTCAGCACGGCGGTCGAGGCGATTTTCGCCACGGCCGATTGGTATCTCAAGGTCGGGCAGGGCCTGTCGCGCGACGGCGAGGATGCGGCCGACGGCGCGCAGCAGCTCTGGGCCGTGCGCTTCGGCAAGACGGCCGGGCAGGGCATCCATTTCAAGCTGGGCGCGTCGCCGAGCTATTTCGCGCCGAAGCCGATCGCCAAGGCGCTTGCCAGCGGCGATGCCACGATCACGCGCTATGACAGCGGCGACACGGACACGGTGCATCTCGACGGTGTCGATCTGAACCAGTGGTTCCAGAGCGTGCTGGATGCCATCGATCGGTTCCTGTCGGCCGACTACGCGCCGCACGCCTTCATCCTCGACCGGATCGACGGCGTGACCGATCCGCTCAAGGACGGGTCGCTGGGAAGCGTGCTGTCGACCAAGGAGTCGCTGGCGGACACGATCAGCCTGAAGACGCTGCCGGTGCTGTCGACCAGCGCAGGCGATCCCTCGACTGGATTTGCCGCGGCCGAGAAGCTGCGCCAGCAGCTGCTTAATCAGCTCGGCGCAGCCTATCGGGCCGGTGCAGCCGTTGTGTTCGGGCTGACCGAGGTGACCGGCGGCGGTGACGACAATCCGGCCGGTCCGCCGAACCTCTACGGTCAGCCGGGCGGAAGTATCAAGGGCGCGGCGGACAATCAGAACTACACGCTGACGCCGACGCGCATCCCGCTCGGCGAGGTCTACGATCCCGCCAGCAAGACCTGGTACGATCCGCGACTGGCCTTCGTGTTCGCCACCAAGAACGTCATCGATCAAGCCTATGTACCGCTGAAGCTTACGCTGTCGCTCACTCACCTCGAGTTCGAGCGGCGCACCGTCCCCGGCATCGACGGCTATGTCGGTTCGCGATGGCTCGCCTTTGTCAATGGACCGTTCGATTATCCGTTGGGGACGCAGACCGCCAACATTCCGGTGGTCAATCGCGACCTGCCGACGCCGCCCACGGTCTCTGCGCAGCAGGCGCGGCAGCTCACCGGTGAGGGCGCGACTGATCCATCGAAGCTGAGCGCCTGGAGTTATTCGTTCGACTATCTCTACCAGCAGGCGGCAGCCGACGCGGTGTCCTGCACGATCGAGTTCAACCGTCCCACCCTGCCGACGCTGCGCGGCTCGGCCAGGCTGAGCGGCGAGCCCGACCTGTTCAACGCGCTCGCTCAATTCGTCACCAACTATCCGGCGATCCTGCGCGACCTCAACCAGTATCTGGTCGGCATCGATGGCGCCGAACCCGATCCGGCGACGCTGGCCGCCGCGCGCAAGGCGACCGCCGCCTTTGCCGTTGAGACCCGGCAGGTCGCCGATGCCTATGCGCGGGAGACGGTCGGAGCCACAAGGCTCGCGGCCGCCCCGGCCCATGTGATCGTGAAGTTTTTGTCGACGCTCGACGGCACAAGCGACGGGCATGCGCGCACCAATCTCGTCAACATCACCATCGATGGGATGGCGGCAAGCTGGAATGCGGCGGCCAATACGATCTCGAATGGCACCACCACGCTTCCGGCGCCCGTGATCGCGATTGCACCCGAGCTCTATACGCCCCAGGCGGTGCCTCCGGCGGAGCTGCCCGCAGGCGTGCAGATCGCCTACGTCTATACGCGTCAGGTCGACGGCAAGACGGTTTATCTCGGCGAAGAGGAGGCACGTGGGTTGCCCGCCCGAACCGTTTCGATCGCTCCGCTCGACGTGCTGCTGTACCAGAGCGGCTGGGCGTCGGTGTTCGTGCAGCGCAATCTCGCGCTGTTCCCGCTGGCCGATCTCAAGACCACCAGTACCAACGCTGCATTCCTGTTCCAGACGCCCGAGGTGCGGTTCGCGTCCACCGTGGTCCCGCAGCTGAACTACACGGCCTTCTCGCTCGACGCGATGTCGGGCGCATCCGGCGACCTCGACGCGCGTCTGACGACATTCTTCGCCGCGCTCTATGCCGGCGGCAATGGCAGCACAAGCGACGAGGTCGCGATGCAGGGCATGTACAGCTACGAGATCGTGGCCGGCCAGCCCGCGATCCCTCGCGTGCGGCTGCCGATCAACCTGCTGACGCCGACCCCATCGGTGGTCGATCCCGATCTGAAGCCGGCCTTCGTGACTCCGTTCGCGCAGATGATCGATACGTGGCGCGGGACGACCAAGCCAACGACCGCGGGCCATGCCCGCGTCGAGATCGAACTGAAGGTCTTCGGCGGCATCGGCGATGCGACGCAGCCGTTGATCCAGGTCGGCCGGCTCACGCACGACGTCGCGACCGCTTGAGCCCGTCTGTCCGGGCATCAAAACTGCGGCCGTCCTGGGAGGTCATCTGGACAGGCTGACCGGAGGGGAGGGTTGGATCGCACTGGAGCAGGGCGCAGGCTGGTCAATGGCTCTGGCGCGCTCGGAGGGATTCGAACTGAACTCCTGACAGTCTGATTCATATACACTATTTTGCGAGATTTTGGTTCGAGGGCTAAATCAAGGGGCAGGACGTTCTGTCTTGCAGTTATCAACAAGCTTCTTGCTCAAAGGCTGGTGCGCCGAACAAAGCGCTGATCGCGGAGAGGGCGCTGTTTGCCTCTAGTTAATCGATCGGTCACCATCGATAGCCACATCTTCTGAAAGCGATCAGCCAGCGGGACGTGGCTACTCGCTCATCCGCTGGGTATCATCGATCGCACGACTTGGGCCAGCTGCAGGCGCGTTCGGCGCGAAATCTCCACGTCGTTGCCCTGTGATCTGCAGACCTTTGGCGCCGCCTGCATCCGCCCACCTCGTAACATTGGTGCGGTCTATTGTGACGTGATCCTCTCTCAAGGCTGAAACAGGGGTTCGATCCCCCCAGGGAGCGCCATTTTCCTAGCTAACCTATTGATCTCTAAGGCTTCGTTCGCGGAGTTTGCCACTTCGCCAAGTGGCGGTTTGCCACTTTGGTTTTCGGACTGCCGCTGGATCGCCTGTCTCTCAGCCGCTCTTAGTCCGCAGCGCGCGTATAACGCTCGACTTCTGCCAGCGTCTTGTGCCCGGTAATCGCGGCGATCTAGCTTGCGGAGCACCCGGCCTCGGCCAGCCGCTGCGCGGCTGCTTTTCGGAGCCCGTGAGCTTTGCAGCGTCGGGGAAGCCCTGCTTCCCGGATCGCAGCCGAAATCATCTGGCCGAAGCCCTTCACCGAAAACCGCTCGCCATAAGCCGTCGCCAGGATTGTCGAATGGCTGCGGTTCGCAGTGGAAAGCACGCGATCCAGCGCGCCTGGTGGATCGGAATGGTGAGCGGCAGTCTTCTGCTGTGCAACCAGGATTGCACCTCTCGAAATGTCTGCCCAAGTCATCCGATAGACGTCAGACCCACGTTGGCTCGTGTAGAGGAGCAGCGCGAAGGTCAGGCGCTCCCGTGTGCCTTCCGCCCAGTGGCGCTTGAAGAGCGTTATTTCGGTCTCGTTCCAGGTATGGATTTTCTTCGACTTGTAGCCCCGCACCCCGGCAGTTGGATAGCGATCGGTCAATCCCCCGGTCGCTTAGGAGCGTCGCATAGGCGTTCATGAATTCGCTGCAGCCAGGGAACCCGGGAAGAGGCGTCCGCTTCCTATTCCGGCGGAAGTAGTAGGGCATGCGGCCAGGCGGGCCAGCGAAAAGGCGGGACTTGTTCCTCAAGAGGGTGCGTGTATCGTGCGTCCGAGCCTCCGGTCGACAGTATCCGGAAGTTGGGTTGACGGTGACGCTATCGAGGCGACTGCGATCGGCTGAAGCTTTCGGGCAAGGTCAGTCTTCTGCGAATCCGTGGCCGGAGCTGTCCAAACCGACAAAAAGCTCGGCTGCATTGTGCAGCCGAGCGCATTCGCATTCAGAGGCCAGAGACGAAGAACATGGTCAGTTTAACAGAATCAGCAAGAGGTGACCTTAGTTTCTGTGCCTAATTAATGTTTTCTGATTCTGTTGGACCGAAATAATTCGGCCCAAGGGAATTCGATGCGCAAAGAACTGTTTTGGCTGAACGATAGACAGTGGGCTCGTGTCGAGCCGCATCTTCCAACGAACCAGACGGACCCGGCGCGCGACGACGATTGGCGCATCATCAGCGGTATTATTCATATGCTTCAGCGCGGCGCGCGTTGGCGCGATTGCCCGCCAGACTATGGCCCCTACACGACGATCTACAATCGGTTTCAACCGCTGGGCAAAGCGCGGCATTGGCAGGCGATCTTTGAGGCGCTCGCCCGCTGCGGCAAGGACGGAGTGATCTTGTCAATCGACTCCACCTCGATCAAAGCCCATCGCTCGGCAAGCGGTGGAAAAGGGGGAGCATGAACAGGCGATCGGCCGTTCGCGCGGCGGACAGACCACGAAAATCCACGCGCTGAGCGATCCTGACTGCGGGGCCTTGCGCATTTCATCTCACTCCGGGCCAGGACGCAGATATTGCGGCGGGGCCTGCCCTGTTGAAACTCGCACCACCTTTCGCCAGAGAGGGTCTCATGCGGCACAACTTGGACGCGCCACGCGCCGCGAGAAGACGGTCACTTGCCTGCAGCATAGTAACAACGAGTTTGAGTGTCGGAGGAGCGCATGCACGCAGCGCAGTCGATCACGTGCGTGAACGAGGCTGTGGCCTATGGTCCCACTCTTTGCGCGGTATCGATCCGCCCGCCGGCGCCAGCCAGGAACGTCCGGTCGTCAGGCGCGAACTGGCCATCGCCAATCCCCGGCGTCACAAGGTTCAAGAGTGCCAAGCAGAGGCGGCGCATGCCGAAGGCTCGCCCGCGCTGCGATGCCTGGTCGGACCACAGAATGCCGCGGTCGACGCAGAGGCTGCCGGTGTACCTGACGAAGCGGAGGGTTTCTTCGGCGATGCGGCGGACTGCACCGGCGTCGGCCAGAGCGGAGATCCGCATCATCGTCCGGTCGACTGCCTCCTGCCAGGACGGATCGGGCTCCAGTGGACCACGCGGCTCGATCTCACACAGCGCCAGGCGCTTCAGGAGGTTCTCGATCTTGTTGGTCCAGATCTTG
The DNA here is from genome assembly GCF_051167615.1 of Bradyrhizobium sp. HKCCYLS3013. Lineage (NCBI taxonomy): Bacteria > Pseudomonadati > Pseudomonadota > Alphaproteobacteria > Hyphomicrobiales > Nitrobacteraceae > Bradyrhizobium > Bradyrhizobium sp. HKCCYLS3013. The sequence goes on along the minus strand of NZ_JBNPTK010000003.1, from coordinate 467,917 downwards.
CGACGAAACTCCCGAAACTCGGCCTCCGCAAGCCGGAAATCGCTGCCGTCGTCGGGGACTTTCAGCAGCGTGTACAGGCGCAGCGCCGGATCGGTCCGATATGCGTCCGCCCAGCGGCAGTCGGAATCGGCGAAGCCGCGCATGCAGGCCTGCGACCGATTGTCGATGCCGAGGGCCGCGCGCGCGATCACCGGCCACAGGATGCCGTGATGATAGAGGATGTTCTTGCCAAAGAAGTGCCTGAACTCGGCCTGCGCAGCCGGAAAGCCCCGGTCCTCCAGTCCCTGCGCGAGGGTCGCATAGCCGACCAGCGACTCGAACCAGATATAGAGACTCTTGCCGGCGATCGGCCGATGCAGATCCATGCCGACCCGATTGTCGCGCGTGATGCACCAGGGCTCGAGCGGCGCGGCCAGGATGTTGTCGATCCAGCGGCGTGCGCCGCTGTGGAGCGCGACGTCGCCGACGATCGTCGCGCGCAACCGCTCAAGATCGACGAAGAGATGCGTCGCCTGCTCGGTTGTCAAGGCATCGGAGCCGCACCACGGGCAGACCGCGGGCCCGTTCGGCTGTCGCGTGAGGCGCTCGGGCGGGGCGGCGTCGCACTGGGTGCACCGCAACTGATTGGTCGGCCTCGGGCTAATGTTCGCATCGATCTCCAGCCGCCGGAGCGCCGCGTGGGTCAAGCGTGTGTGCGCTTCGTCATCGGTGCGCAAATAGAGATCGTAGTGGACCCGGAAACTGTCGAATGCGCGGCGGTAGGCGCGGTCGAATTCCTCGCACAAGCTGTCCGCGCCCGCTCGCGTCTTGCCGTCGCGACTGACTTGAATGCTGTGCACGTCGGTGCCACCGACGAGAGCGGAGCGATAGCCGAGGAAGCGATAGACGCGATTGAGCGTATCAGCCGGCAGGTAGGTCGAGGCAAAATGCGGGAGGCCGAGCTCCGCAGGGACAAAGGGGAAGGCAGCGGTCACGATGCGCGCCGGCGCGGCCTGATTGGCGGCGACGAGTGCGTCGATGGCGCCGGAGACACTGACCGTCATAATGGGACAAGAGCGGCGATGCGCCAGCGTTCGCCGCCACGTTCGTCGGCCAGTGTGAGATCCGCCGCCATGCGCCACGTCAACCGGCCGATTGCCTCCCAGATCGCGGCGACCCGGTCACGATACTCGGGGTGACGCGTGCCAGGGACGGTGATCGACACCAGCGCGCAGTTGGCTTTCAGCGCCTGCGATAATCGGACGAGTTCCCGCTCGGGGCGCTCGAGATAATAAAGGACTTCGCTGAACACGATCACCGCTCCAGGTATCGGTGGCGGCTCGTAGCTTTCGATGCCGGCTTCAATCCATTCGGAGACGATGTCCGATGGACCGGCGCCGCGAAACGCAGCGGCGGTGATATCGACACCGACATAGCGGTGAAACACTCTGGGATCGAGCCAGTGCCGAAGCTCACCGCGGGCGCAGCCCACGTCAATCACGGTGCCTTCGCCGTACATCCTGGCTAGAGCCGCGACTAGGGCCAGCCGGCCCTGTTCGGGCGGCTCCGAGAGAAACGACCATCGTCCGGCCTCGTGTTCTGCCGCCCAATTCCGCATGCGCGCCCATTCGTCTCAAAAATCAAGCTATGCTCGACTTCGTTTGTCTGCTATTAAAGATTGTAATCGTCTCAGCAGTCAATGACTAAGGGAAACGTGTGATTGAGCAGCCCGCGGTCGATTTTTACGACGATCTTTGCGACTTTTATGAAGAGCTGCACCCGGGGCGCGAGAAGGAATTCGAGTTTTACGGAGCGCTCGTCACACACCCCGGGATACGTGTGCTGGATGTCGCCTGCGGGACCGGCGAGATCTCCGTGCGGCTCGCACAGCGCGGTGCGCGGGTGACGGGGCTGGATGCGTCGGCCGCCATGCTGGCGCGGGCGCGCCAGCGGTCCGGATCGGTTCAGTGGCTGCTGGGAGACATGCGCACCATCCAGCAGCCAGAGTGCTACGATCTGGCGGTCTGCGGGCTCAATTCCTTGCAGCACCTCGAAACCGATGTGGATCTGGTGCAGGCTCTCACCCGTATCCGCGATCATCTGGCGCCCGGCGGGTGGTTCGCGTTCGACGTTTTCAATCCGTCAGACGTGTTTCTATCGGGGCCGCGGCACAACGTGCTGATGCGCCGCTTCTTCAGCGCATGCGCCGGCTGCGAGGTCGCCCTGTATGAAGACACGGCTTACGACGATGAGAGGCAGCTGCTTCACGTCACCTGGCGGATCGTGGATGCCGCGAGCGGCCGTCCGTTGGCCGGCAGCCGGTCCACGATGCGGCAGATCTTTCCGGCTGCGCTCGACGCGCTGCTTGCGGCGTCCGGTTTCGTCGCCTCGGCCAGGTATGGCGACTTCGACCAAACGCCATTCGCGCCGGACCATGCCAAGCAGATCGTCCTCGCAAGGAAGCTCTGATGCGCCCTGTTCGTGCGTTCGTACCGGCGCAGGATGCGATTGGCGTCTTCTGTCCGTCGCATTCGATCAGCGAATTCCCGCGCCGGCTGGACCGCGGGATAGCCCATTTGCGGGAGACGTTCGGCAGCGTCGTGAAGATGGCGCCTCATGCGCTGGGCCGCCTCGGTCGGCTCTCCGGCGATACCGCACAACGGACGTCAGATCTGGAAGCATTGCTGCGCGATCCCGAGGTCGGACTGATCATGTGCGGCACCGGCGGATATGCCTCGCTGGACGTCGCGCTGGCGCTCGACCTCGACCTGTTCTGCGCCCATCCCAAACCCATCGTCGGCTTCAGCGACGCCACCGCGCTGCTGCTCGACCTCCACCGGCGCAGCGGACGGGTGACGTTTCACGGCCCGGCATTGCTGCCGAGTTTCGGCGAGGCTGCCATATTGCCGTGGCAGGGCGCCGATCTGCTGCGGATGGTGACGCCGGCAGAAGGGTACCGCACGGTGACGAACCCGCCGCTTCTGTCGGAGACGTTTCAGTTCTGGGACCGGGACGACGACACAGCACCGGCCCGCCAGGCTCCGCCGGGGCCGCGCGGTTTCGGTACGCAGGTCGGACGGGGACCCCTGATCGGCGGCAATCTCGACACCTTGGTGATGATGATTGCGGCCGGACGAATGCCTGATACGTCCGGCGCGATCGTGTTCTGGGAGGCCGCTTTCGGACAGCTTGAAAAGGTCCGCCGCGATCTGACGGCGCTCGATCTCGCCGGCATCTTCGCAAACGCCGCCGGGATGGTGGTCGGACTGCCCTTCTGTGTCGATGACGGCGCGACAATCCTCGGTCTGGCTACAGAACTTGCGGCGCGCCGGAGACTGCCAATGCTTTTCGGGCTGTCGATTGGACATACCTCGCCGATCCTCACCTTGCCGCTCGGTGCGATGGCCACGCTCGATCCAAACGCGGCAACGTTGACGATCATGGAGGACACCGTCGTATGAGCATCTTCGACAGCCACCTCCTCCTCGGTCGTGATGACTGGCTTGCGGCCAACAAGCCCGAGCTTGCACACCGCCTCGGGCTAGACGAGATCAGGACGATGTTTGCAGAGGTGGCGCCGGATGGCCGCTGGCGCGCCGCGGCTTGCCCGTTCCCTTCCGCGCCTGAACAAAATTATCGAGAGGAGAACGCAGCGGTTCTCCAATGTGCGGCCATCGAGCCGCGTCTGCTTCCGGTCGCCGCGATCAATCCGAACGATGTCGAGAGCCGCGCATTTCTCGAGCGCGACGGCGGCAAGTTTGCAGGTATCATCATATGGCCGATCCTGTGCAAGGTCGACCTTCGACGGCTGGCGCGCGACGATGCCTTCTGGACGATCGTCAAACGCCTGGATCTGCCGGTGAGCATTCACGTCGGGACTGGCGAGGAGCCGAGTTATCGTGATGCGATCCACGCCAATGCCTACGGCCCACTGGACGCGATCGAAGTCGCCGAGGCCAACCCAGCGATCAGGTTCAATCTGCTGCACGCCCTGAGATTGTCTCGCAGTGCACTGCAGCGCGCTGCGTGCATTTCCAATGTATGGACCGATCTCTCCGGATATTCCTCCTATGGGAGCTGGACGGAAGGCGGGCGGGAGATCTTCCCCGCCAAGGACCCGGTGGTCGGGCCGGGCGCCTATGGCGCGCTGCCGAAGATTCTTGCCGACGAATTCGGGCTAGGGGATCGCATCCTGTTCGGGTCCTCCGAACCGTTCTGCAGGTGGTGGGGACTTACATTGAAAGCAGAGTACGCTATATATTGTGACACTGCTGCCGATGAACGCCAAGATGATCGATTTAGCGCCAACGCAAATCGATTTTACGCGAACTGGATTCAAGAGAGAGCATGAGAAGCTACGTTACCACGCCGATCTACTACGTGAATGCCGCGCCGCATATTGGTCATGCGCACACGTCGATCATGGCTGACATCCTCAAGCGCAATCGTCAGGCCGCCGGCTTCGAGACGAAGATGACGACCGGCTGCGACGAGCACGGACAGAAGAACCAAGCCGCGGCCATCGCGAGCGGGCTTTCCGCGAGCGACTATCTCGACATGCGCAGCAGCGAGTTCCGGCGCCTGTTCGACACGCTGAACGTCGGGTACGATTTCTTCGTCCGGACCAGCCGTCCGTTCCACATGGAGCAGGTCGCGCTGATCGAGCAGCGCCTGATGGATGCCGGGCTGATCGTCAAGAAGCAGTACACGGGTATCTATTGCGCTGGCTGCGAGCAGTTCAAGAAGCCGTCGGATCTGGACGAGCACGGCCGCTGTCCCGATCATCCGACTCTGATTCCTGAAGAGCTGGACGAACTGAACTACTTTTTTAAGATCGAGCCGTTCCGCCAGCGGCTGATCGACCATGTGAACGATAACCCTGAGTTCATTTCGCCACCCTCGTTCCGTTCGCAATTGCTCAACATGCTGAGCGACCCGCTCGAGGATCTGTGCATCTCGAGGCCGGTGCGCCGCGTCTCACTCGGCGTGCGCCTGCCGTTCGACGACGAGTACGTGACCTATGTTTGGTTCGATGCGCTGATCAACTATCTGACGAACCTCGGATGGCCGAAGCCCGGCTATGAGCTGTGGTGGGATACGGCCGAACACCTGATCGGCAAGGACATCCTCAAGACACATGGCGTCTATTGGCCAATCATGCTGATGGCGCTGGGTGAGAAGCCGCCCAAACAGCTGTCCGTGCACGGCCACTGGCTGGGCACCGGCGGATTGAAAATGTCGAAGACGCTCGGGAATGTTGTCGATCCGTTCGAGGTGGTGTCGTTGCTGGGATCGGACGCGTTGCGTTACTATCTGGCGCGCAACATGCGCTCGGATTCCGACAGCATGATCTCCATCGAGCTGATCCGGCAGACCTACAACAGCGAACTTGGCAACAGGATCGGCAATCTGTTTTCGCGCGCCGGCAAGTTTGCCAAGGCTCGTTTCGAGGATCGGATTCCGGCGCGGGGAGACCTCACCGCGGATGACGAACGCGTCCGCCTGGCCGCGCTCGACGCAGCGCGCGGCTTTGCGAAACCGTTCGAGATGTATGAGCTTCCCCGGGTGACCCAGGCCGTGGTGACGGCCTGCGATATGCTCAACAATTACTTCGCTGAGCAGGCGCCATGGGATCTCATCAAGAAGCCGGAAACGGCACCGCGTTGCGCGACGGTCATCTATGTGACCCTCGATGCGCTGCGGCTGGTGTTGGAAGGCGTGCGTCAGATCATTCCGACCGCTGCGGACAAGGCGCTCGCAACGCTCGGCTGCCCGTTTGAGGCAAGCGTAGGCACCCCCTGGGTACCGCAACTTGACCGTCTGCCGGCAGGCCGGGAGATGGTCGAAATCGAAAGCCTGTTTCCGCGCGTAGACGCATGAGGTAGAGGGATGGGCCCATGGATCTAGATATCCTGACGACCTCTGTCGGACGGAGCCTGATCCAGCAAACCTATCGGTCGCTGCTTGACAATCTCGAGTTCGACGGCCGATTGCATGTGGGCGTTGTGATCGACCCTGCTTACGGCGTCGACGAAGCCGAGATCAGCGAAACCCAAGCGTGGCTCGAAGGTCTGGCCAGGGTCGACGCCCGTATCGGCAGCGTTGAAGTCCGCCGATTCCAGCGCAATGTCGGCTTGCAGCGTGCCGTGGTGACGCTGCTCAGCATGGCGCGTGCGCGCTATTGCCTGTATCTGGAAGACGACTGGCGATGTCTCGGGCCAGTCCGGCCGCGATCGGTTGTGGGTGCGCTCAAGGCGCTCGATGCGGGCATGATCGCCCTCACCAGTCCGACCGCGGCGGCGCATGGCACCTTCGAACGGACGGCCGAAGCGATCCCGGTCGAGGCTGGCGGTCTGGCCTTGTTCCGCCTGCAAAGTCCGAGCTGGGCGCACGACTACATGCCGCTGCATCCGCACATTCACGATGCGCGGCGCTGGCCTGCGACCTATCTGCAGGCGCTGATGGAGGAGGACACGCCGTCGCGATGTCCGGACGAGCGGGTCCGCGAATGGGTCCGGCGCAACGGCATGCACCACCGCTGTCCGGTCTACTGGACCAACGACATTCTTTTCGAGGACATTGGCCGCGACTGGCTGGCGGCGCGCACCCTGGCGAAGGATATTGCACCCGCCCGCACGCACCGGGCTCTGCCGAAAAAGCCGGGACCCTCGGCCAGTCATGCGCGATCGCTCAGCTACCATGATCGGGCGCTGAAGGTCATCCCTGGCGAGACGCAGACGTTCATGAAGCGGCGGTTGAATTTTCCCGCCAGCGGCTTTCCGGTCTTTATCGACGACGGCGACGGTCCCTTCGTCTGGGACGTGGATGGTAATGGCTACATCGATATGATCGCAGGGCTCGGCGCGCTGTCGCTGGGCCACAATCATCCGGCGGTGACGACCGCGATCGAAGCACAGGCGCTCAAAGGCCTCATTCACTCACTGCCCACCGTGGCAGAGCTCGAGGCTGCCGAGCAACTCTCGCAGGTGTTTCCCGCGACACCGCTGGTCCGGTTCTTCAAGAATGGGGGCGACGCGACCGCGGCCGCGATCCGGCTGGCGCGGGCGCAGACCGGGCGCGACGTGTTTCTCAGCGGCGGATATCACGGCTGCAACGACATGTTCATGACCGGCTCGCCCGGCGTGCCCGCGGCACTTGCCGGTCTGCATCATCCCATCGACCCATTCGCGCGATCCGGTCCCGACTCCATCGAGGATGCATTCGACGCGCACCGCGGCCGGATCGCGGCCCTGATTCTCGCTCTGCCCTATCACCGCATCATCGACCGCGAGCGCCTGCATGAGATTCAGGCGTTGGTTCGGGCTGAAGGCGCCCTGCTGATTATGGACGAGATCGTCACTTGCTTCCGCTTTCCAGGCGGCAGCGCCTCCGCTCATTTCGGGCTCGATCCGGATGCCATGTGCTGGGGCAAGAGCTTAGGCGCGGGCGTGCCGATCGCCGCCCTCACGATGAAGAGCGAGCACGGGCCCGCAATGGCCACGCTGCACATCTCGGCGACGCATGGCGGCGACGCACTCTCGTTGGCGGTATGCCGTTCCGCGCTGGCCTATTATCGCAGCACCAACTATCCAAACCGCATGGTCGAAGCCGGCAAGGCGCTGGCCGACACCGTCAATGAGATTGCTCAGCACGCCAGGCTTGGCAGCGTCGTGCATGGACATCCGGCGATGCCCTATTTCAGATTGGCTGACGATAGATCTCACCATGTCAGTCGCATGCGCAGGCTTCAGACGTTTGCCGCGAGCCACGGCGTGCTGCTTCGTGAGGACGTCAACTTCGTCACCGACGGCTTTTCGCCCGACATCGTCGACGTGGCAGCGCGGCGGATCGGCGCGGCCCTCCTCGACTGCGTTGGGGAGTTCTAGACCGTGAGGGCCGAAGGGTCCGTGCGGATCCGGGCTGACGATCTCGGCATGCACCCTGCCATTGACGCGGCGATCTTCGCGGCCTGTGCGATGGGGACGGTGCAGGAAGTCGCCTGGATGGCCGTGGGCCCGTCGGCCGCCGACGCCGCGCGGATGGTGCGCAGCCTGGACGTCGCAGTCAGCGTGCATCTCACTTACGCGAGCGAATGGGACCGCGCGAAATGGTCATCGATCACCGGCCGGCTCGACGGCGCGGATGGGGCGTTGCCGTCGTCCCCGGCCGATCTCCGAGCTGTACCGCCGGACTTGTTGATCGCCGAAGGCGTGGCCCAGATCGCGCGCGGCCGGTCACTGGGACTGGCACTGGACAGCTTCAATTTTCATATCGACGCGCCGGCGCCGGGACTGGCGGCCGACATCGCCCTTGCCGCGGGCCTGCCCTGCCGGGATATCGGCATGGGCCTGCGTCCTCAACCGTCCTGGTTCAACAGTTTCCTGGATCTGTCGTCGCGGCCCGACGAGACCAAGCTGCAAGCCTTGCTCGCCTTTATCGCCAAGCGGGGCGACGGTCGGCACTGTGTTGTCGCTCATCCGGGCCAGGACCGCGCCCGCCTGGAACAATTGTGCTCGCCGGCTATGGGGTCGCGTTACAGCTGGGCGGTAGATTTTCGCTTATCCGATGCGGACGTACTGACTGACCCAGACAATGCGGCCGCGGTCCGCGATGCGCTGGCGCGATCAGGCTCGCGGCGCGCATAGATGCCGTAGCCGGGCGCCATGGACCACAGGGCCGCCGGATAGATCCCGCCCGTCCAGGCGGCGAGGCGGTAGAGCGGATGCTGGCGATAGGCGGCAACGAGTTCGCGCGCGCCGGTCAATATCTGCTCGGGTCGGTTATACGATGGCCACGGCACCGCCGCCGCGATTTCCCCAAAACCGGCGTTACGCAGAAGCCGCCGATAGCCGCCATATGAGTACGTGTAGTTCAGGTACTTGCGATGCCTGTCCACCCTTGGCACCGTCGGTGGCGGGCGCACGAGCATGCGGGCGAGCAGGTCCGCGACCTTGCGAGGCACCACGGAGTGAAACGGAATGCCTGTGTGCGGGTCGGGGTGCGCGGCCAATGCAAACAGCGAGAAGCGGTTCTCGATGCCGAGATAGAGAATCCCGCCCGGGCGCAGCGCCAAGTGAATGCGCCTCAGCGCGTCGAGTTGCGTCTGTCGCGGCGGCCGCTCGGGGAATTCGTAAGGTATCCATTCCAAACTGCCATTCATTACAACCAGATCGAATTGGGATTTGCCAAGATCGATCTCGCCGATCCCTGCGCGTACATACCTGATGTTCGCGAGGCGCTCCTCCTCATGCCACAGCTGGGACAACCGGAGGCGCTCATAGGACGCTTCGATCGCCACGACTTCGGCATAGCGCTGCGCCATGATGCGGACGATCGGGCCATAGCCCGAGCCAATCTCCAGCGCACGGCTGTCGGGAGCCGCAGAATCCGGCACTCGCTCCAGGAACCGCGCGCGTGACCGGCTAAACAAATAGTCCTCGGAGATCAGGTCATCGCTGCCGAGATGCCTGCGCAACGCCTCGCGCAGGCCGTGCGCCGGAATGTCGGACAGCAATCGTGTCAGCCGCGATGCGGGGATCTCCTCATAGCGCAAAGCCGGGCTGGCGCTGACGAAGATGCCGGTCTGGTCCACGTCGAGCGGTTGATGGTCAATGCCCAGCGCTCGCCAGGGCGTCATGGTCAGATGACGCTGCTGAGTTGCGTAATGCCGGATCGGAAGAACAGCCTGACCTCCAGGGTGACCTCGCCGTTTTCGACCAGCTCCGCTATGCCGGCATCTTCTTCGAGGATCGCCGCGGCGATGGCATTGCGCGTTGTCTCCCGCCAGACCGGACCGGCCAGCGAGAAGCATTCGACGTCGACCTCAAGGCGCGGGATCGTGTCGGGCACGATGCGAAGCCGATACTGCGGTCGCGGAATCCTCGGCACATAGTCGAAGCGGTCGAGCGCGTTGCGGACCGGAACCGGCGCAATGCTGACCTTGCGGCCGGAGCGGAATTCGAACGTCAGAACATCCCGAGTGCGCCCGAGCATGTCGAGCGCGAGCCGGCGGTCGCCGCAGGTGCACGGACCGCTGCCATGCCAGCGTCCCCAATCACCGATATTGTAGCGCATCAGAACCGCCGCCTGATGAAACGGATACAGGCCGGTGAGGTGAATGCGACCATTGCTGCCCACGTCGACCTGCTGTCCGTGATCGTCGAGAACCTCTGGAAAGATGTTCGACGAAAAATGGTAGCGCCCCGGATGCGCGCCGCATTCGACCGCCGAACCAATCAGTTCCGAACAACTGTATGTCGTGTACAACGGCACCTTCCAGGTCCGCTCCAGCCAGCGCCGGGTCGTCGGCCCGATCCAGGATCCGGTCACCAAGAGCTGCTTGACGTTGGATTGAGAAGGATCGAGCCCGCGCTGCACCATGTATTTCGTCAGGAGGATCAAGCCGAATGCCGGCGTAGCGTGAATGGTCTCGACCGGGCAAGGCCCTTTCGCGGTGGGAAACTCGACGAAGACCTGGCTGATGATGTAGTCCCAGGTGTCCCAGACATTCTCGCGAATGGCATTGGTATCGTACGTGGCCAATACCGAGTTGGCGCCGTCCATCGGCGCGCCGATGAGGCGGCCGGACGGCATCAGCCGCAGCGTCAGCCCAAACGGGTCGTCGTTCGCGTCGGAGGCTGATGCCATCTCGGGCCGATGGGCCGTGGAGAAGGTTGTCAGCGCGTCGAGCTCGGAGCGGTTGTGAGGCACCAGCAGCGGGCGCCCCGTTGTCGTGGCCGAGGTGGCGGTGAAGAAATCCACCGCTGCGCCGGCGGCGCAGACTGCGATGACATTGTCTTCGATTTCGGCGCGCTCCAGCGTCGGGAATTCACGATAGGCTTCCAGACTTGAGATGTAGGCGGGGAACCGCGAATCCGCATAGCGCCCTGTCGTGCGCCGGGCACGGATCAACGTCAGATTTAGCTGGTCGAGCAGCGTGCGGTCAGTCTGGTTGGGCGATATGGGCGGGGAAGGCGCCTCGGCGCCCCGAAGCGCAGACGCGACCGCGTCCAATCGCCCCCGCGTCGCGGCAGCGACGCTCCGAACGATTGGCGCGAACTGGGCATTTGCGCGGGAGGCCTCGCGCAGCGTCCAGAGGAATAGAAGATTTGTTTGCGCCGCCTCGCCGCCGCGCTCCACTGCCTGGATCAAGCCGGCCAGCATGGCTTGGATCTCAGCTGCGGGAGCGGGCGGCTCACCGCGCGGGTCTGTGAGCCAATCGGCAAATCTCTGCCGGGATTGCGCGGAGAGCATCACGCGGGCTACTTCGGATTGGTGCTGCCTTCCATCACGGTGACGAGCGTCTTGCTGAGCACGCCGATGTCCGGAGCGTCTTTCGACCCGAGGGAAATCGCGTCGACCAGCGCGGACACGGAGCCGGCCTCTGCCACCGGTAGCAACGCATTTTGCAGGCGCTTCATTGCATCGGCCGCTTCGAATGCGGTCATCAGCGCTTCCGCCACTTCGGGCGTCTGCAGACGCCTCATCGTGTTCGGCATCTGCTCGGCCTGGGAGACCATCAAATTCGTCAGCGTCGATTCCGTCCATTGATCGAGGGACTGCGAAGCCAACCAGTTCGCAAGCGATAAGATCTCATTCGAGTCAGTCATTATCATCTCCCTAATTCGACGGTCAGCTGTAAACTGGCGAACCTTAGCGGCGCATCAGAACGATTTCAACAAATACAATCATAAGATGTGTCAACTTTCGCGTGACCCGATGACGTAGTCGCTGGCGCCCGACGACATGTTTCGGATTCGGATGTTCAGAGCGCCAAGACGCAAAGCGCCGGGAATCAAAGCACTAAGACTCAGAGCACCAAGCCTCAGATCGCCAAGCCTCAGATCTCCAAGTCTCAGATCGCCAAGACATGGGATATCTGCGCGCGCACCGCCGGTGCGAAACGCTCGCCGAACAGGGCAAGGTGGGCAAGATGAAACGCCAGCCGGTAGGCCGGCAATTTGATACGCCAGAACTCCGGTCCGAGCGATCGCGCGCGGCGATAGGCCTTGATCGCGGCCTGCCGCATGTCGAGATAGGTTGCCATGAAGGCAACATCGTAGTCTGGATCTCCATAGAACGCGGCCGGATCGAGGAACAGCGGGAATCCCTCGACGGATTGGATGTTGTTGGCCCATAAGTCGCCGTGCAGCAACGCCGGACGGTCGGGCTCAGGCATGATATCCGCCAGCCGCTGCGCTGCTGCCTGAACACCGTCATCGAGATCGTCGGCCAGCCAAGCGCTGTCGCGCGCATGTGCTGCGAAACGGCGCAGGCGCCTTTCGATGAAGAAGCTGGACCATCGTTGGCTCCAGTCGTTATCGAGCTTCAGGGCGCCGAAGAACGTCGAATTTGGATAGCCGTACAGTCCGGACGTATCGTCTTCGTGCATTGCAGCGACGGCGCTGCCCGCCCGCGTGATGCAATGGCAGTCCGCGGGAACGGCCGGGAAGCCCTCCAACACCAACAGGCCACTCTCGACATACACGGGCCGGGCAACCGGAAGGCCGGACGCGGCCAGCCGGGTCAACATCTCCGCTTCGCTCTCGGGGTCATAGAACGCATCGCCGGTCTTGCAGACATAAACTGGGGCGTTGCGGCTGCGGACAGCAAACACGCCGCCCCAATAGCGTCGCTTCAGCACCGACACGGATGCCTGTTCGAGGTTCCGCGACCGAATCCAGCCATCGACTTGGCGTCGCCCCCGCGTCAAGCCGCGGTCAGTTCGCTGTTCAGCGATTGAATCCATTGCGGTGCCTTGTCCTGATAGTAAGCCAGCAACTCCGCATTGGCGCGTCTCAGCAGATCCATCGGGTCGGCGTTGCGGATCGCCGTCATGTTCGCGGGCATCTGATCGAGCAGGCGCTTCTGGAAGCGAAACCGATTGTAGAAGTCCTCTTCGTCGGCCAGCAGATCATGGGAAAGGCAGTGCTTGAACAGGTCCGTTCCGGGAAACGGAATGCATCCGTAGATCAATCGTGGTTCGAAGTTGGCGTAGGCGATTTCCTTCAGAAAGCGCACCGTCGCATCGAGATGCCGGCTTGTCTCGCCCGGCTGGCCGAACATGAAGCCGATGCGTGCAAAGAGTCCCACATCGCGGGTCTGCGCGATGCCGTCGCGCATCTGGTCGACGGTGATCTTCTTCTTCATCTGTTCGAGGATGTCGTCGTCGGTCGCTTCTCCGCCGTAGAACAGTGTCACACAGCCGGCCTCCTTGAGCGCCACGAGGAGCGCCCTGTCGACGATGTTGAATCGGGCGGTCGCGGTGAATTTGATCCGTAAGTTACGCGTGTGAACGCCGTTGCAAAACGCCAGCACGCGCTTGCGATCCAGCATGAAAAGATCGTCCTCGATGTAGAAGGCGTTGACGCCGTAGCGGTCGATCAACCATTCCATCTCGTCGAACACGTCGTCGAGCTGGCGTCGGGCATAGGCCATCGGCTGAAAGCAGAAATTGCACGAGTAGGGACAGCCGCGTGCGGTCAGGATCGGTGCCGCGACGTCATCGGCGGTGAACGGGTAATACATCGTGCCGCGCGTATAGGCGGCACCGTCGAACAGCTCCCATGCCGGCCAACTGTCGCGGCCCGGATCGAGAAATCGCGGCTGAGCACGGATGTGGGTCCGCAGAAAGCCGCTGCCGTCGCGAAGGCACAGGCCGTGGATGTCGCGGGCGTCGCCGTCACCGACCAGCGCCTGTGCTAGTTCGATCACGGTATCGTCGGACGGACCGATGCACACATAATCGGCGCCAGTCTTCATCATGACGTGCTCGGGCTCCGAGGTCGGCAGGGCACCGCCGAGTACGATCGGCCGGCCGGGGCAGACCTCGCGAATCAGCCCGCAGATTTCGATGAAGTCAGGATACGAGCCGTACATGCCGCCGATCGCGAACAGATCGGCATCGGTGGCGCGAAGTTTTTCGCGGAAAATCGCCGTCGGATCATTGGTGAGGTCACGGCAAAGCGTCGTGACCTCGAAGCCGGCATTGAGGAACATCCGCGCGATATAGCCAAGCCCAAGACTGAACTCGGTGACGCCAGTGCATTCCCGCGGACGGATCAGGGCGACATGGGGCCTGCTGCGGCGTCCGGCCGGCGACTGCATGCTCCGCGCCATGTCAGACGGCCCTGACGGGCGAGACAAAATTCTTGAGGGTCGCATGTTTTGCCCCCGCGTCGATCTGGCGCCAGGCGTTGTGATAGTCGGTGACCAGCGCGCTGCCGAGATCGAGATTGAGATTGCGGCGCGAGTTGGTCGAATAGTCTTTCAGTTCGATCTGGCAGTCCTCGGTCAAATACACCGCGACGCTGTCGTCTGCGCTGTCGCCCCAGAAGCACACGGCCAGGTCATCGCGCAGGTTCTTCCTGACGTCGGCGACGCGGCCGCGAGCTGCCGCGAGGTCGCGCAGGCCGAGCTTGTGCTGCAGCCGCGCGCCGCGTCCGCTCGGCAGTACGGCAAAGAGAAACCATTGTGTCGCCGCGGAGCGCTCGACCGCGGCCGCGACCTCTTCGAGATGATCGATGTTGCGGGAATTGAGCACCGTCACTACGCGGACGTTGCCGCCCGCGTCCGCGGCGTTCTCGATCGCGCGCAGGGCCAGATGCGGCCCGCCGGCAGCGCCGCGCAACGCTGCATACTCATCCGGACGAACGCTGTCGAGGCTGATCTGGAATTGCATCACAGAGGGCGCCAGACGTTTGGCCATGCCTGCATCGAGAAGAAAGCCGTTGGTCGCCAGAGTGGGCGCCAGGCCGCGGCCGCTCGCATGGTCAAGGATGTCCGCAATATCGTGCCGGACCAAGGGCTCGCCTCCGCCCGCGATCAGCCGCAGTGCGCCCCATTCCGACAATCGGTCCAATGCACGCTTGATGGTTGCGATGTCGGCCCCCAAGGGCGCGCGGCTGTGGCTGTCCGTGCAGCAGAAGATACACGCCGACTGGCAGCGCCGCGTCACCATCCACGACACGCTGATCGGAGCACGAAGCGAGAAGCCTTCGGGGCGAGGGAAGTCGCCGAACCAGAAATTGCCGCGATAGCAGAACGGGTCGCGCACGCCGGTGCGAAGCGCGATCTGATCGGGGTCGTGGCGCACTCGCTCGAACCACGGCCTGTCGAACGCCCAGACCCGGTCTCGCTCGCGATCCAGCGCAAGCCCGCCCCAATCCTCGGCGCGGAAACTGAAGCGCGTCCGCGACGTCATGGCGGCGCCCTTCTGACCGGGTGGGCCGTGAACAGCTCGGAATCCTCGATGAAACGGGTTTTGCGCAGGAACAGCACGGTGAAGCCGAGCGTCGCCATGTTTTCGCGAAACAGCGTCATATAGTCTGAATAGATGCGGTCGAGTGCGCGCTTCGAGCCGGCGGGAAGCGAGTGGAGATGGGCGCGGCCGAGGACGTCGCGGCAGACCTGATCGACATTCTGCTGCGCGACGTCGTCGAACTCGAAATCCAGCAGATCGTAGGTCTCGAAGCCGAGCGTCAGAAAGAACTCGAGCGCGTCGTGCCGGTACAGCACGGGGATATCGACCTGAATGGCGGCACGCACGCGTTCGACGAGATCGTCTGGCGGTTGGCGCACGTAATACATTGGCGCGGCGACCAGCACGCCGCCGTCCCGAAGCAGCCTGCGATATTCAGCGACGATCGCCGACTTGTCCGCGACGAGCGCCGTAACGTTGCCGCAGATCACGGCGTCGAACGAGGCGTCGGGCAAGGGCACCTCGGTGGCGTCGGCCACCATGAACGCGACGTCCGCGCCGACCGTGGCGGCGCGATACTGCGCTTCGGCGATCGAGCGCGGGTTGATGTCGATGGCCGTCGGACGACATCCGACGAGTCGGCTGAGCTCGATCGACGTTGACCCCGTGGCGCAGCCGATCTCCAGCACGCGGGATTGGCGGTTGAGCATCAGCCGCGAAGCGATCAGATGAACGGACCGCCGCCCGCCCGGGAAACGGTTGGTTTCTCGCACGAGGCCGATCAGGTCATTGTAGCTCATGGCGCCGATGTCGGCTTCCGTCAGCGACGAAAGGTCGAACACCGCAGGCGCGTGAATCGATCCCGGCGCGGTAGTCATGGCGATCCCTCGCCGAATTCATTGCGCAACAGGAAGGACCAGTCGCGGATGTCACGTGTCCCGGTGGCCCACATGAGGAAGCGTTCGACGCCGAGGCCGAAGCCCGCGGTGCGCCAGGGCTGGGCACGTTTCATGTCGATGTACCAGCGATAGTCGTCCGCACAGACTTGCCCGCGGGCGAGATTTGCTATGACATCCGCGTCGGTCAACGCGCGCTCGCCGGCGCCGACGGTCTCGCCGACCCCGGTCAGCAGGTCCGCGGTGAGCGAGATCTCAGGGTCGTCGGGCGATATCGCCTGATAAAACGGCACCGTGCGCGCAGGCATATGGGTGATCCAGATCGGTGCCCGGTGGCGATCGAGCAGGGCCCGCTCACCGAGGGAGGTGATCCGCAGATCGCCGGTCTCGCAGCGCTCGAACGCCCCGTCGCAATCGGCCAGCACGCGCACGGCCTCGGCAAAGCGGATGCGCCGGAAAGGTCCAGTTCCAGCCGCGACGGAGTCGAGGCTTTTGATATTGCTTCCAAACAGGTTCAGCGTCTTGCGGGCCTCGCTCAGGAGCGCCCGTGTCAGAAAACGAAAATAGCGCTCCACGAACGCCATGACGTCATCGAGCCCGCCGCGCATCTCGGCCTCGGCATGAACAAACTGATTGAGATGGCGCGCGTCCGATCCTTCGCCGCGGAACGACGGCAGCAAGTAGTAGGTCGGACGCCCTGTCACCCTCAGCGCCAGCTCCAGCGCAAATTGCATGGAGTCGGCAAGATAGATCGTGCGGCCGCCGATCTGTGCCTGCACTGGGACGGAGTCGGAGGCCAGACCCATGGGGCTCGAGATGCTTCCCGTCGTCAGCGGCGCGAACGCAATCGATGCGGCCTCGAGCCGAAAGAAATCATGGGTGGCGAAGTTCAGCACCGAGAAAAGCTCGAATATCGCGGGGTACCAGGGTGTCGTGACCAGCGTCTCCAGATGGGCGTCGGGCTGTCGCCATGATTGCGGTGATTTCAGCCGCGGACCGGCTTCGCCGCGTGCCGGTGCCCGCGCTCGGTCCAACGTGTCCACGTCATCGTCCTGAAGGTCACGTTCGGAAAGTCGGTGCTCCGTGACCTCGACGCCGTAAGATGACTGACCCCGTGCGATTACGTTCCTACCCATCGGCTCGGTCATGGCGTCTCGAAACCTCTTTATGAACGACATGCGGTTTGGTCCAAATAGCAGGCCCGCTTGACTGAACTTATGTCTTGTAAAACGAAATACCTTATGATTGAAACACAGGGCGCAATATTGCGCAAGTTGTAAAAGACGTATCGCATTGCAAGAGCCCATCGCTCGCGAGATTGCGGATGAGACCGACCTGGCGATGCCCGCGCCGTCGCAGATGCGATGGGCGCTTGGCCATCTTATCGCGCGCGAGCACGCCCGCCGCAGCCACGATGCGCGCAGCCACACAGTGTGGGATACGCGGATTCGGGCTCAGATCACGCTGCTGATGTTGGTGAGCTTGGAACGGGAAAACAGGTTGACGTCGAGATTCAACTCGCCGGCCGACGCAAGCCCGCCGATCGAGCGGTCTTCGTCGAGGATCGCCGCGGCGATGGCGTTGCGCGTTCGGTACTGCCAATCGGCGCCGGCGAGCGCGTAGCACTCCACATCGACGCGCAACTCGATCCTGTTGCCGGGCTCGATCCGCAGCCTGTATTGCGGGCGCGGAATCTTCGGCACGCAGTCGAACCGGTCGAGCGCGTTGCGGATCGGGACCGGCGGGATCGGCCACCGCGTGCCATCGGCACTGGTGACCGTCAGCACGTCCGTGGTTCGCCCGAGGAGCTCGATGGCCGGGCCGTGCAGCCCGCAAGGGCAGGGGCCGCGGCCGCCCCATCGGCCCCAGTCACCGACCTCATAGCGCAGGAACGCGGCCGAGCGTTGAAAGGGATACAGCGCGGTCAGGTGAATCCCGCCCTGCGCACCCTCGGCCACCTGCCGGCCTTGGGCGTCGAGCACCTCGGGATACAGGTTTGGGGCGAAATGATAGCGGCCCGGCTGGGCCGGGCATTCCACTGCGCCTCCGACCAGTTCTGAGCAGCTGTAGACCGTGTGCAGCTGTGCGCCCCAGCTGTCCTCCAGCCAGCGCCGCGTCACCGGACCGATCCAGGAGCCGGTGACAAGCAGTGTTCTGACGGCGGATTGGCGCGGCGACAAGCCGCGTTGCAGCATGTATTTGGTCAGAAGGATCAGCCCGAACGAGGGGGTGGCGTGGATCGTCTCGATCTGCCGCGTGCCTTTGGGAGAGGGAAATTCAGCGAACACCTGCCCTGCGATGTAGTCCCACAGGTCCCACACATTCTCGTGCAATGCGTTGGTCTCGTAGGTGGCGAGCACGGTGTCGCTGGCGCCGAGCGGCGCTCCGATCAGGCGCCCCGCCGGCATCAGCCGAAGCGTCATTCCGGAAGGGGCGGGTGCGGTCTCGCCCATCAGGCCCCAGTCGGACAAGGCCGCGTGCTCGGCGCGGCAGTGCGGGACCAGTAACGATCGACCGGTCGTCGTCGCGGATGTCGCCGTGTAGAAGTCGATGGGCTCTCCGTCGGCGCAGATGGAAGGCAAGTCCATTTCCAGCTCGCGTCGCCGCAACGTCGGCAAGGCCTGGAAGTCGTCGAGAGATGACACGGCGGCAGGGTATCGCGGATCGGAGTAGCGAGCGCAGGTTCGCTCGGCATGAGCCAGCGTGAGGTTGATGAAGTCGCGCGCAAGCTCGGGTGTACCGATGTGGTCGGCGAAGCTGTCCAGCGCCGCTGCCAATTCAATCTGGTCGCCTCGATAGCTCTCCACCGCCGACAGTAGATCGGCAACCCTGGCGGCGCGCTGCGGCGCCGCCGTCGCGAGCCAGGCCATGAACTCGGACAGTCGGTCCGGAGTTCCCGCATGTTCACGCAAGGTCGATATGAACAAGGACGCGCTCATCAGTCTCTGGTCGCCCCGGCTACACTGGGAAAACAGCGTTGCGATGCGGTCGAGCGCGGAGATCACGGAGGGCGCGATGGTGCAGGGCACGTTCTCGGTCCTGTGGCCGGTGCGACGAAGCCAATGCGCTAATTCGGAAATACTATCGATGGTTGTCATGGGATCACCTGGTGAAAACATGGTGAAAAAAGTATCTGGCGCGGATTGGCGTAGCTGATAGACTAATGGCACTAGGCGTTGGTCACTGTCCTAAACCAAGGAGCATATTATGGCCAATTCGAGGGAATTAGCCCGGACACGGGTCAAGGAAACCACACAGGACGCAAAGACACTCGCCAATTTCCTTGCGGAAAATGAAACCTTTGCTGATGCTCTCAGCGAATTGCTCATGTCCGAACTCGATGGCACACCGGACTTCGAGCGCGCGATGGCGGACGCCAAAGGCTATTTGATGAGCCGAAACGTGGAGTTGCCGGCCGATGCGCGGGTGAAGTTCACCAAGAACAGTCCTTTCTTCGCCCAGGTTTGCATCAACGAGTCCTGCATTTCCATCACGGTCAAGGTGCAGTAAGCGGCGCGCGAGGCTGTTGGGTCGCCAACGAGTCGCCAAAATTAGGATAGGCGGCTGAGTAGGCCAAAGATGTTATGAATTGGCCGCTCGACCGTTTGGCTCATCGCCACGGAGAGCGGCTCCGCAAGTATTAATTGAGTGTTTTCATGGTGATCAACTAATTGGGACTACGACGCCGGCGTCGGCTGCATGCAAGGCCTCATTCTGTTCGGATGAACGAGCGTTGGCTTTGCACCCGTGGCAGGCTGCGATCCAAGCCGTGCGCGCAAAACGCCGGCGCCCAGCACGTCGGCCGCTGCCCGGACATCTGCCGCGCAAGCGCATCGTGCATCCGGCGCCAACCAATTGCCCGTGCTGCGGCGGCGACAGGCTGCGCAAGAACGGCGAGGACGTGACGGAGAGGCTGGAGCTCGTGCCGCGGCAGTGAAAGGTGATCCAGCACGTGCGCGAGAAGTTCTCATGCCGCGCCTGCGAGGCGATCACGCAACCGCCAGCGCCGTTTCGTCCGATCTCGCGGGGACGCGCCGGGCCGCGCTTGCTGGCGCACACCCTGTTCGCCATATACTGATTGCACCTGCCGCTCAACCGGCAGAGCATGACCTGCGCGCATGAGGGCGTGACGCTGGGTGTCTCGACGCCGGCCGACTGGGTCGGCGCGGCGGCCGCGACATTGATGCCGCTGGCCGAGGCGATCAAGGCGCATGTCCTCGCTGCCGAGCGCATCCATGCCGACGACACCACGGTGCCGGTTCTGGCCAGGGGCAAGACGCGTACGGGGCGCGTCTGGACCTATGTGCGCGACGATCGGCCCTTCGCCTGGCATGCGCCGCCGGCCGCCTTGTTCTTCTACTCGCCCGACCGCTCCGGCACCCATCCAGAGGCGCATCTTGCGACCTATGCCGGACCGATGCAGGCGGGTTTTTAGTCCGTCCCCGGCTTCTCGACCGAGCACGAAAATCGAACAAAAACCCGAACAATCTGAGATTTCCGGTCCAAAAGTCCCAGAATAAGTCCTGGACTTGGTTTCATCGTTCTTGGGAGGTTCTCGGCGCAACGTCCACCGCCCAAAGGAGCGGAGGCCGAGTTTTTCCCGTCCCCCCTTGCGGCGAGTTTGGGTAATCGGCCGGGACGCTTGTGCTCGTTGGGTGTGAACAGTGGTCCAGGATCGCTCGCTCGATCCTCTTGTTGGAGCTAATTGTTTGGTTTCCCGATCGGGATCCAGAGCCGATCTTCAACTCTTTGCTTGTCCAACCGACAACACGGTGGCCAAAGTTGCTGCCCGAACGCCTTGCGATCGTGCAGTCGCCATCGGCGTGCGTAGCCCTAAGAAGGCTTCTGCCAATAGGTCGTCCGTGTCTCCATCAACGAGCTGCCTCCCTCCAGCCTGGGCGCTTTAAAGTTTCAGGGCGATCGCATCAAGCGTGTTCCTGGTGCCCTTATCACCTCGTTTCTTCCGAGCCGTGGCCACCGCTTTCAATCCCTTCACCGCTGTGCCGCTGCGACATCCTCGAGTGGCCGTTTCTCCCACCTTGCCGATCAGTTGCTGCTCATACTGAGTGTAAGCCACGTCGTAGCCCCCGATCTCAATTTGGCGATCTTCCTCCGTCAGATCTGGTGACGCAATCACCTCGGCCTTCAGCGTCAGCAGAGCCTGCTCGGCGTCGGCTGTATTGCGCTGCGCGATCAGGGCGCTGACGCCGCGCTAGCGTTCGTGAAACGGCAGCCCGGCCAGCGAACCAAGCATCGATCTCGCCGGCTTGTTCTCGATGGGAGCAAACAAGCTTCCGCACTACTCGGTCGCTAACAAGCAATAATCAAAGCCATTTAGGGCGCGCCCCTTCGGATCGCGGTTCAAGCGCAACTGATTGTCCGCAACCACGAGATCGTTTGCTGTCATGTTCGGAGGCAACGGTCCGGAAACGAGCAGATAGCCGCTTTTCGACAGCGCCATGCCGTCGAAAAATGCGAGGCGTTGCTGGGCGGTGCTGAGCGAAAAGATAGCTGCCACTCTGACAAAAAGTTTGCTCGCAACGCGAGCCCCCGTACTGAAAGCAGCTCCCCCAACTTCCGCGGAGACATCCGCGGCGAGTTGCAGGACCGACCGGGCAATGTCGGTATACGGCATCCGGAACAGTCCGACGAATAACGCGACGTTGTCCTGCTTCACGGCGCGCGTCGCACGATCGGCAAATTCACATGCCCCGGTTGACCGCCCATGTCCGCCGGCATTTGCTTGACGGTTTCGTTGCTGAGGATCAACGGAACGTGGCTGCGCTCCGGTCCATAGGTGTATTCTGCAACACAAACGCCCAGAGGAAGGTAATCAACAAAATACTCACCGCCTTCGGCGAGTCGCATCGCCAAAAGCCGGACGCGGAAATAGCTAGACTCCGGCACGAATTCGAGGTCATCGCCAGCTGTCGCGGCGTCCTCGCTCGGAATCTTCACGCGCGGCGAAGGCCCGCAGGGCTTCCTGACGCCATCTCACCGGAAGGTTAGTCGTCGATTGTCTAGCCTCCCGCATCATAATATAATACCACTCGCGCGAAGATCGCTACGGCGTGGCCCGCGCGGTCAATCAAGCGACTCGAGTCGCTCCTTCACGGAAAAGTAGCGCAAAAATGCCCCGCGGTTCGCAACGATCTGACGCGGGCCAGCAGCGCGACGTTCTCCGAGTGGTGGGGATTTGCCGCAGCGGCCGCCGCCCGGTCCAGGGCCGAGAGTTCATGGTAAAGATGATAGAGGTGCTGCACCGGCGATTGCGTCACACCGGCTCGGCCAAGACGTTCCAGCTTTGCAGCGAAGCCGTTGTCCTCGCCGCCCCATCCCTGGAAGGTTCGATCATTCCGCCGAACTGGGCGATGAGACGGCTGCTCACCAGCACTGCGCCCGCCCTGTTTGTTCCGGTTGACGTGAAGCGCGCGATCGGCTGGCAGGCTTGCGGCTGGCGCTCGCCGCGCATCACCGCGAGGCTGTCGGCCTCCGAGAGGAACAGGATCGTGCGCCAAGGCGTCAGCCCATCTAGCCCGCGGCGCTCGGCTTCCAGCAGTGCATCGGCCACGAAATCGGGCGGAAGCAACAGGTCGGCGTCTAGGAACAGGACGTGGCTGGTGTCGGCGACCCGTACACCATGATTCAGGGCGCGAGTCTTGTGAAACGGTCCCGGTGGAGTCTGCACGAAGACGTGTGCGACGCCGTGCTCCCGGCATAGGTCGCCGGCCACGGGGCGGGGCGCGGCTTCCGCCACCAGCAGCTTGAGCGCGGGTCGGCTGCGCCTCGCCCAATCCAGTGTGGCGGCAAGCTGGGGCAGGCGGCTGGCGCCCTGCGACGGCTCTCCGAATGGAATGACGATCGTCACGCTACCCTGGGCACACCGCCGCGCGGGCGGCTGCGGACGACACTTCAGCCACTGCAGGTGCGTAGAGTGCGAGTCGAAGCGCCACCGTCAACACGCTGGCCTTAAACCCTGGTCTTTTGAGGGTTTCGTTTCCCTTCGCTCAACGCTGTCGGTTTGGCGATGATGTGCGCAAGTCAGCGCCACCAAGTGCGGTCGATCTGCAGCAGGAGTGCCGAGAGATCCTCTTGGACGTGCAGCCGTGGAAGGAAATTTCGTTCATTCTTCTGCAACCAGAGTGCGTGAATTCCGCAGTTGGACGGCAGCGAGTTGGCAGCTTCAAAGTGGCCGTCTCGATCCGTCGATCGCAGGAGGAATGCATGCTGGTGGCTGAGGTTGGGTTGGTTCACAGAGCGTGCAAGAAAACGAGAAGCTAGGCGAAGGCTTAAGGAAGAGAAGGGAAGGAATTTTCACACCCTATGCACCTCTGGTGCAGATCAGAAGCGGGATGATGGTCACAATTGAACAATATCTCCGCCGACCGATGGTGGTGAGCTCTCGCCACGGAAATCTAACTGCCGGCCTATTCTTGGCGGTTCGACCGTTAGCCTCTTAGCAATAATCCGACAGGAATCTTTGTCGGAAGAGCAGATGAGAAGAGGGCAGAGGCCGATTGCCGTCCGTAATCGGCCTGACCGTCCAGCTGCTGACGCGACGGCGGCGGCCATGCAGAATGCGCGCTCTCACCAACACAGGAGGCGCGCCATGGAGTTCTTCTGCGGACTGGATGTCGGCATGGATCAGACCGCGATCTGCGTGGTCGACGATAGGGGCGAAGTGCTGCTGGAGGTCGCGGCGATGACCGACCCGGACGCGATCAAGGGCGCACTGTCGCCGTATCTCGGCCGGCTGCGGCGGGTCGCCCACGAGGCCGGCGCGCTGTCGCCGTGGCTGCACCCAGAATTGCTGCGTCTTGGCCTGCCGGCGATCTGTCTGGAGACCCAGCACGTGCGCGCCGCGCTGCATGCGCAGCGCAACAAGACCGACCGTGCGGACGCGCTCGGGATCGCGCACATCATGCGCACTGGCTGGTTCCGGCGCGCGCACATCAAGACCGCGCCATGCTACCGGCTGCGCCTGCTGCTGACGCATCGACGCAATCTCAAGCGCAAATTCCTCGATATCGAGAACGCGATCCGGCACTCCTTGAAGGCGTTCGGCATCCGGCTCAACCGCGTCGGCCGCGGCGGCTTTGCGCAAGCCGTGCGCGACGCGGTGGCCGGCGACGCGCTAATCAGCGAGCTGATCGATGCCATGCTCAATGCCCGAGCGGCGCTGTGGAAGGAGTACTGTCGGCTGCACGGCCTGGTCGTCAAGCTGGTCGCCGGACACGAGCTGTGCCGGCGCTTCATGCAGATTCCAGGCGTCGGGCCGATCGCCGCGCTGAGCTTCATGACGGCGATCGACGATCCGTCGCGCTTTCGGCGGTCACGCGATGTCGCGGCGTATTTTGGCCTGACGTCGCGGCGCTGGCAGTCGGGCACCTCGATCGATGTGCAGGGGCGGATCAGCAAGGCGGGCGACGCCGATGTGCGGCGCGCGTTCTACGAGGCAGCGAGCGCGCTGCTGACGCGCTTCAAGCGTCGCGACAAGGTGAAGACCTGGGGACTGGCGGTTGCCAGGCGGTCTGGACACCGCAAGGCGGTGGTTGCGGTGGCGGGCAAACTCGCCGTGATCATGCACGCGATGCGGTGCGACGGCACGACGTATTGCGGCGATCAGGCCGTCAGCACCGCCGACGCTGCCGCGCATGCGAAGCGCAAGGACCGCAGGTTGCTGGGCGCGCTGGCATGAATCGTAGCAACAGCCCGGCAGCAACGAACGGGCGTCGCGGACGACGCGCGAAGTGATGGAGCTCCGCTGTCAGCGGATGAGGACCGGTGCAGATCCAAGACGGCGGAACGCACGCTATCTTGCCTGCGAGGCGGTGTCCGAAGGGACGGCGCGATCGCGCAAAATTGCCTGTGGCGTGGCTCCGTCAGACCGATGGAAAATTGCGCCGCAACGGCTATGCTGCTGCCATCGTGCAGCAGCGCGATGCCGTCGCTGAGCGCGGAAAGCTGCACGGCGCACTGGGACTCCTCGCTGTCAACGAGCTGCAGATCAGGCTGCGCTTCAGACGTGTTTTTGACGATGAGGATGGAGAGCACCGATGGCGAAAGCGACGAAGACGATCGTGGCAGAGAGGCAGACCACCGGGCCGTAAGCGTCCGGCCGCCGCACATGCCTCAGGGCTTGACATGATCAGTCAGCTTCCAGCTCCACGGCAGCAATTCGTCGAGACGGTTGGCGGGATGTCCATCGATCATCCGCTGCAGTACGTCTCGCAGGTAGCCGTAGGGCTCGACGTCATTCAGCTTGCATGTCGTGATCAGCGAGCTAATGACCGCCCAACGATGTCCGCCACCGTCGCTGCCGGCGAACAGGTGGTTCTTGCGACCGAGCGTGACAGGACGGATCGCCCGTTCGACCGGATTGGTGTCGAGCTCAATCCGGCCGTCGTTCAGGAAGCGTGTAAGTCCGTGCCAGCGCGAGAGCGCATAGCGGATCGCCTCAGCCAGCGTGCTGCGGCCGGAGACCAGGCGGAGCTGGGCATCGAACCAGACATTCAGCGCGTCGACGATCGGCTTGGAGAACGTCCTGCGTTCGGCAAGTCGGGTGGCCGGCGACTGGCCGCGGATGCGCGCCTCGATGGCATAGAGCTCGCCGATCCGGCGCAGGGCTTCTGTTGCCGCGGGAGACGCCGTGGCTTCGGCCACATCGTAGAACTTGCGTCGCGAGTGGCTCCAACAAGCTGCGAGCGTGATACCCTCCTCGTCGGCCAGCTGCTCGAAGCCAGCATATCCGTCGACATGCAGGATGCCCTTGAAGGCGGCAAGATGTGCGACCGGTCGCTCTGCCTTGCGATCCGGAGCGAACAAATAGATGGCAGCCGGAGGTTCGGGGCCGCTCCAGGGCCGTTGCTCACGCGCGTACACCCAAAGCCGTCCCGTCTTGGTTCGTCCGCGGCCAGGATCGAGTACTGGGATCGGCGTGTCATCGGCAAAGAGATGGTTGGAGGCGAATACGTTCTTGCACAGCCGTTCGTGCAAGGCCTCGAGCCACCAGCACGCCCCGCCAACCCAGCCAGCGAGCGTCGAGCGGCAGAGATCGACGCCATGACGGTCGAAGATCTGCGACTGCCGATAGAGCGGAAGGTGATCGCAGTACTTGCTGATCAACACGTGGGCGAGCAGCGCTGGCGTCGCCAGACCGCCAGCGATCAACCGCTCGGGCGCACCGGCTTGCACGACCTTTTTGCAGGCTCGGCAAGCGTATTTGGGTCTGGTCGTTCGCAGGACGCGAAGCTGAGCTGGTACCCAATCCAGCATCTCGCTGACGCTCTCACCGATCAGATGGAGAGCACCGCCACAGCAGCCGTAGACCCGGTCTTGTACGTCAAGCAGAACGTCTTCGCGTGGCAGATGATCAGGCAGCGCACGACGTCGCGGCGGAGATTTGGCTTCCGGAGTGACTTTCGGTTGCGCTTCTTCGACGCGGCCGATGTCGCTGTCGAGATCCTCCAGACCGAGTGCAAGCTGGTCGGAATCGATGCGCTCGGAGCTGCGGCCGAACTGCATTCGCTGCAGCTGTTTGATGATGGACTTGAGACGTTCGATCTCGGTGTCGCGATGGTCGATCGCAGCAGCAATGTCGCGCACCAGGCGCTGCAGAAGCTCAGGATCGGAGGAGAGATTGGTGAGATCAAGCTGCATGTCCGATGGTACTCGAACCGGCTTCCTCGTAGAAGAATCGCAACTCAGTTCAGCACCAGTTTTTGCAAATCATCCTGCAATCGCTGGCTTCCATACGCGTTCTGTCGCGCGCCAATCGATGCCTTCGATCAGCATCGAGAGCTGCGCTGGCGTGAGGGTGATCGAGCCATCATAACCCGCCATCACCGGCCACACGAAGTCGCCCTGGTCTATGCGTTTGGTGAACAGACAAAGCCCGTTTCCGTCCCAGAACAGGACCTTCAAGATCGATGCCTTATTGCCGCGGAAGGCAAACAGATGGCCGGAGAACGGATCCTTCTTCAGCGTGTCCTGGACCAGCATTGTAAGGCCGTCCATGCCCTTGCGCATGTCGGTGTAGCCGAGTGCCAGGTGCACTTTCACGCCTGCGGGAACGAACATCATTGTGCGGCCTCTTTGCTCTCGATCTGCGCTCGCACGGCATCCGGATCGCTGCCGGCGGGAGCGAAGACGCGCCGTCCATCTTGGAGGTCGACGGCCATCATGCCCTCCGGCGGACGTACGAGATCGCGCAGGGCGCGTGCGGCGGGCATGTCGTCGGGCAGGACGACATGGGCGAGCCTGGAGCGCTTCTTTTGCGCGATGCCGAACTGCGCGCGCCAGCGGAACAGCAGCCCGGTGACAATCCCATGCTTGCGCGCGACGGCAGAGACCTTGGCGCCTGGTAGCTCGGCTTCCTTCGCGATCGCTAGCTTTTCCTCGTCGCTGAAGAAGCGCCGAACCGGTGCCAGCGGCGCCGCCGGATCGCCGATTTCGGCGGCTGTCAAGCAGCGTTCGGGCTGAGAGTTCCTAGCACCAGTGCTAACGGCCGGACGGGCGGAGGGGTGAAGATGGCGCGCCAGTCGATCGTGACCTCGCTAGCGGCCAGTTGGTCGCGCCATTTGCGCAGCGAATGCGGCGACAGCTGTATCGCCGCGGCATAGGCGCGGAGCTCCATTTCGCTCCAGTTCAGCGCCTCGACATGCATCGCCCAGAACGCCTGCGACGGCCGATTGCGTACAACTGAGGTGATCGTGAACCTGCGCTGCTTCTTCTTTCGGAGCGCCTTTTCTCGTTCTTCTTGGGCGCGCTCGCGGCGCAGTTCGGTCTGATATTTCTTGAGCTCAAACGCATCTCGTTGTCCGGTCAGCCGCTTCGCGAAGGCCGCGAGGCGGTCTCGGTGAGACGTTGTTGCTGGGAGTATTTGCGGATCCCGAGACCGCTGCGACGCCTTGCTTTGATGTGCAGCGAACACCATTCGCGGCGCGCTATGTTTTGGAAGTGTTTCGGTCCCACCGTAGATTCTCCAGAGCAGCAGAGAGCCCGAAATGGAACGACAACACACACGAGGGGGAAGGTGTGCAGAGACCGCACGCTTACGAGTGCGGGTTGGATGGCGAGATAAAAGCACCGACGGCGGTCGGGTGCATGTCGTTGGTTCGACCCGATTTTCAGCTGCGATAGAGAACACGCCGGCTGGCTGTTCTCGTGAAAAGGCGCGGCAAATCAATCACCCGAGCGCCATCCGTCGCTTCCGATCAAGGAGGAAGCGAATCCCGCCTTTGGATCGGCCGTTTTGTAGCGTCCGCCGCGGCCTCGATGAACGATCTTCTGCCAAGCCATGTCCGCTGCCGGGGAGGGCGCCGTACGGTCTTTGTCTCGTTGACAAGGGAGCTCTGGTCCGCGGCTCGGTTGCGACGTGACGTTGTCCCTGCTGCGGCCGATGCTTGCATCAACCCGAGCGCGGCGCGTGTCGACGCGTCCGCTCCGCAGTGTTCAAGCCGGAGGATGACGTCCTATCGCGGCCGTCGTGCCCCAGGGGATCGGCTGACGCGTTCCGCCCAGGCGAGACCAATTCACCGGTTCGCGCGTCAGGCAGTGTCGCTGCTGCCGCCCTCGACCTGCTGTGTGGTCGCATCGACCTCGGGCCCTTGTCGCTCCAGCCAGAAGCCAGGTGCTTGATACCAGACGCGCTCGGACGCGGTGGATGATGGAGTGCCGCGGTGGAGTGCTTGGATTGGAACATTCATCATCGTCAAATTTTCGAGGGCGCTCCTCAGCCGGCGGCTGGCGTCCTCATCGCGGCCGTTTGCGCAGGGAAAGATGCTGACTCCGCCGATCGAAGAGGCCTCGAAGGAGGCACCGCGGCGGACCACGCGCAGCAGGAAGCCTGACCAATCCTCGCTGGTCAGCGGGAGCAGCAGCCGGCCGTTGTCGGCGAGGCCATCCAGCCATTGCGGAGCGGGGTGCGTGCAGCCTGCGAACACGATCACCACGTCATGGTCGCTCGCGTCGGCATGGACATCTCGGCCGTCGCCCGAGATCACCTGGACCTGCGGCCAGCCCTTCAGGTTGGTGTGGGCTCGAGCGGCGAGAGCCGGGTCGACTTCGACCGCCGTCACCTGCCCAGAGGGCCCGACGATTTCGGCGAGCACGGCTGAATAGTAGCCGCTGCCCGCTCCGATCTGCAGCACCCTTTCGCCTCGGGCGATATCGAGGTGCTCGAAATTGCGCGCCCAAAAGCTCGGCATCCCATTGTTCAACTTCCGGCTCGGGTCGATCGAGACCAGGACGTCGTGATAGAGCCAACTCGGATCGTCGTCAGGGGTGATGAACGGCTCAGGGTAGGGGTATGGTATGATCCGCCAAGGACCCTGGCCGACAAACGCCTCTCGCGCGACGGCGCCGAAGGCCTCGACGATGTGTGAGTTGCGCAGAATTGGCGTCTTGCAGCGTAGGTCCTCGGCATACCAGCGGCGTGCTTTTGCGATCTGATCCACGGTTCTCTCCTCTCAGCATGGAGGGGATGCGGCTCTCGGATCGGTAGGCGGACACGGCGGAAAAATTTTCTCGAGGCTGTCCGCAACGTATCTGCTCGGCCGCATAATAGGGGTGATGGAACGATCGATTGGCACCCCTGGAGTTGGCTCAAACGCCGGTCGCACCGTCGCCGATGCAGCGGCGGCGATCGAGGCCTTGTCTGAGACCGATCTGGTGCGGCTGAAAGCTCTGGCGCAATTGTGGAGCCGCGGGCTGCCCGGAGGAATCGGCTGGACCGACGTTCTGCATGAGGCCATCCTCCGCGTTCTCGACGGATCGCGGGTCTGGCCGCTGGGTGTGCCGATCCTGGCTTTCTTGTCCGGGGTCATGCGCAGCCTCTGCGACGATTATTGGCGGCGCGTTCGGAGCGAGCAACGGCTACTGATCAGCCGCGATGATCCCGGCCAGCACGGCGTCCCGAGCGATCCCGTTGACGAACTGGCCGATCCCGAGCGCGTCGCCGTGGCGGTCGCAGGGCTCGCCGAGGTGTTCCGGCTGTTTGCAGGAGATCCAGTCGTGTTGCAGATCATCGACGGGCTGGCCAACGGCCTCACGGCCAGGGACATCTGCCGGGCGTATGGCATCTCGGAAATCGATTACGATACTGCGCGTCGGCGAATGCGGCGCGCGCTGCTCCGTCACCAACGGAATTGGAGCTCGCCATGACACGCTGGCACCCCCGTCTCGAACTCGCACGCCTGCTCCAGGCGCTCAGCGATGACGTCATTGCGGCGACTGATGAGGAGCTCCGGGAGATCCAGGGACGTGCCCTGGCCGGCACTGCACGGCAGGTCAGGCGTCTCGTTAAGGCGGCGCAGGCGGCCGAGGGCGGCGAGCCCCGCATTGTGAGCTCTAGCGATACAGAACGCGGCCTTGAGTCAGTCCTATCACATCACAATCGGCACTGATCGAGTGGGAGAAGGCCTGGAAGAGTAGGGGAGCCGGCCTCTTTGAGGGACGGTCGGCTGAAGAGGGGCGGCCGGTTTTGGGGGACTGCATGCGGTGCACGGCGAGCCTCGCACTGGCGACGCTCATTCTGGTTGGCGCCCTTACGTCTCCCAGACCCCCGCGACCTGTCGATCGCATAGCGGCGTAGCACAGCGAAGACTCGGCGATATGCGAGCCCGGAGTTGCTGTGGCACAATCGACCTATGTCGTCGTGCAGCCATTGCCAGCGCGAGTTGCGCGCTCCGACGAATGCGAGGTCCTGCAAGCGCCTGAACGGCACGTATCCTCGTGAGAGCCTCGCACGTCATCGCGTAGGGCAATTGGGCCGTCGGCCGGCTGAAGTTCGCAACGATCTGGACGGACGCGCCTGGGCGGTGTGCCGCCAGTGACGATCGTACGCCGCGAGCACAGGGCGCAGTTTACCATCGTCCCGAACGCGGTCTTCGCGGATTCCCGCCTTTCGGTCGAGGCCAAGGGCGTTCTCGGCTATCTCTTGTCGCGTCCCCACAAATGGCACGTCCGCCTCGATCATATCGGGCGAACCCTCCTCGTCGGCCGCAAGAAGCTCCAGCGCATCTTCCGAGAGTTGATCGCCGCCGGCTACGTCACCCGCGAAGCGCAACGAATTGTCGACGGACATCGGTTCGGTGAGATTGATTACGTCGTCCGTGACGTGCCGGCGCCTGTGGATAAGTCGGCGCGTCCGCGGGGTCGAAAGGGACCTGCGGCTCCGCGGGTCCAAAAGGGACCTGCGTATAAAGACTCACCGCAGGGCCCTGAGGGACCTGCCTATAAAGAACTATATAAAAACAGATCTGCATTGCCGGCGGGCCTCCCTCTTGAGGGGCGGCCGGAAACCATCGGCGTGATGCGCGATCAGATGGCCGGGCTCCAAGATGACGCTCGCCTTGATCCAGGGATTGTCGCGCTCTTCGACGACGTTGCTGAAGGTTGGGAATTGATCGCCGCGCTCCCGGACCCCGCGCGGGATGAGTTGCGTCAACGCTACAGTCGGGGTGAGCTCGACCGCTTTGCGATCATAGAGATCCGGATCCGATACCGACATTTGCTGGATGGCGGTCGGCCGAAAGGCAGGTAAGCGGATCGGGCTGTCGCGGGGCGCCCAGATTGTGCTGCGCGCAGTGACGTGACGAAGCTCCAAACCGTTGGGGGGAGGCGGCGGGGTGGTCCAGGGGCCGAACCGGAACTATGCCGTGTATCGTCCTGATCTATGCCTCCTCGTGAACATGCGCTGCAAGGCCCAGAGCGGGCTAAGGAGACTGAAGCGAATGGATCGGCTCCAACCAGGTTGACGCTGCGGCTGCCCTCTCAGCTGGTCTCGGCATCCGCGCTTCGCTGCCAGTTAATTCAGTCAGGATTCTCAACTATCCCAGTTGTACGAAATCGCGTCCGAAACTCCGCCTAGGGGATTTCGGATGTTGCCAGGCATTCGCTCAGCCTTCATCCGTCTGATCTGCGTGCCTTCGATGTCGCCGCGGCAATCAAATGAGGCGAGACCACCCCTGGATGCCAAAGCGCGAACCGATGCTTCGAAACGCTGCGGAAAAGCTCGCCCTCACCGTTCCTGAGGCTGCGCTACTGTCTTCGCTGGGACAAACGTCCCTTTACAAGGCCATCAAAGAAGGGCGGCTGCGAATCCGAAAGTATGGCACGCGTACGATCATCACGCGCGCGGATCTCGCCTCCTTCTTGGAAGGCCTGCCCGACGCGACCAAGCAGCCCGAGCTGTGACATCCTCGGCGGGGCAGGGGATAGTCTGAACTTTCAGGCGACCTTCATCGGGGTCACATTGCTCCTTGGTGGTTGCGTTGCGAAGTCTGCGAATGTCTGCATCACATGCAGTCGCTTCTTCAGGGCCTCGCCGCGCTTATAGGCCTTTTCGGCATCATCGCCTGTGATGTGGTGCAGGCAATGCTCGACGATTTCCTCCTCGAAGTGGGTCTGCTCCTGCGCCCAGGTTCGAAACGTCGTGCGGAAGCCGTGCACGGTCAGGGAGTCGTCTCCGGTGAGCTCCTTGAGATATTTGAGCATGGTCATGTTGCTCATCGGTCGCTTCAGACTGCGACCTGGAAACACGAATTCGTCACTCACGCGGCTGTCGTAAGCCTCGCGCAAATAGGTCAGCGTCTGCCGGGGTAACGGCGTGCGCTTCAACCGCTCGTTCTTGGTGCCGAGAAAGCCAAGATCCCAGATTCCGTTATCGAGATCGAGTTGCGCCCAGCGCATGTTCTGAACTTCGGCGGTTCGTCCCAAGGTCAGGATGATGACCTCGAGCGCCCGCGCGCTTTGCGTCGAGATGGCGCTGAGCTTGTGCATGAACGCCGGGAGATCTTGGTAGTCCATCGCCTTGTGGCCGCCCCGTATCGTGCCACGCCGCCGTTGCCTCGGCATGATCGGTTGCAATCGGCTGGCCCAGTCAGCCGGGTTGTCTTTCGGTCGCAGGTTGTGGGCGATCGCTGCGTCGAGAATCTTCTTGATGATCTGGCGAGCGCAGCGGGAGGTCTCAGGCTGCTGCCAGATCGGCATGAGCACATTGACGACATGGGCAGTTTCGATCTCGTGGACCCAGTGCTTGTGGAGCGGACGGCAGATGACCTGCACGATGCGCTTCAACTTTGCTTTTGCGGCCTTGTGCCTCATGCCGGTCTCGTAGGTGCGCCGCCATTCCTCGGCGAATTCGCCGAACTGGCGCGATCCCTGGGTGCGGCGTTTCTCGACGTCACGGTGCTCTCTCGGATCGGTCCCCTTTGCCAGCAGCCGCAGCGCGTCAATCGCCTTGTCCCTGGCCTCGGAGAGCTTCAGGCCTGTTTCCTTGGCCGAACCGAAGCCCATCTTCTTGACGATGCCGTTGCGCTGGTATCGGAACGTCCAGCGGCGGCCGCCACTTGGGGTGACGATCAGGTAGAGATTGTTGCCGCACGGGTATTCACCGGGCCCGACGGAGAAATAGTTCTTGGCAGTGATCTCGGGCTTTTGAGTTAGAAGCTGCATGGGAGATTCGAACTCCTGTCCTTCGCTGAAAAAATGCAGCGTTTCAGGTGAGGGGGATTCTAACTCAGATCGAGGGATGGCCAAATGGACGGCCTGGCGGAGTTCGCCGACGATCGCCGATCGTACGCTGCAGTCACCGAAAGCGCGAAAAAACACGATCCAACAAGGTGTTAGCGTGCGCTTCGGTGTTGGTCGGCGATGGCGGGTGAAGGGGGGCGAAGACGGGCCTGGCGCGCTCGGAGAGATTCGAACTCCCGACCCTCGGAATCGAAATCCGATGCTCTATCCAGCTGAGCTACGAGCGCGCGATGCGGGCCAAATCTCCCGCGTGACCGGGATACCAGACTTGGATGGGCAAGGCCAGCCTCTGTCGGATATCAACGGTCGTTTGCCGAAGCTGGCCGGGCGTCCTTGGATGGCGTCAGAAGCAGGGATGCCGGCGTCGGTCCTGGCCGATATAGGCGGCCGAGCTCTGGTAGCAGTGGTTGGTGGAAGGACCGTCATAGAACGCAAAGGTGCCGGGCAGCGGGCCGGGGCCATAATTGTGCAGGAAGCTGACGGTGTAGGGCAGCCCGTAGTGGTGGCGGTGATGCCGATGATGGCTGCGCGCCTCGGACGTGGTGGGCACCAGGGCGGCAATCGACACGATCAAGGCGGCGGCGAGGGATGCGAGCTTGCTCATGACTTTTCTCTTCTCCGGAAAACGACGTCAAGGCCGGCCGTCCGGCTGATAGCCTAACGCGGAAGTGGCGGAAAGGGTGCGCAAAAGGCGACAATCCGTCAAATTTTTGGCCTTTTCCGCGTGCTTAAGAAGACCATGACAAGGTCCGGCAAGTGCCGTCGCGCATTGGGCCCGAGGCGTTGTCGCGACAGCGCCAGAAAAGACCGGGTTTGCCGTCCTGTCCATGAATCGCCTGATCCCAAGCGTCTTGCTCCTGCTGGTCGCCGCTAGCCCGGCGCGTGCGGATTTGCACATTACGCGCGATCACGGTGGCTACATCGAAGAGTACAAGGCCAAGTACAAGCGCGTCAGGGAAACGCGTCAGCGCGTCATCATCGACGGCATCTGCAATTCCGCCTGCACGCTCGTCTTCGGCTTTGTGCCGCTCAACAGGATCTGCGTCACGCCCAGGGCCAGCCTCGGCTTCCACCAGGCCTATTACGACAAGGCGTTCACGTTCGGCATCAAGGTCACCAGCGTGGAGGGGACGTCCGAGCTGATGTCCTATTACCCCGATTCGGTGAAGGACTGGATCCGGCGCAACGGCGGGCTCACCACCGAGATGAAGCGGATCAAGAACGGCATCGAACTCTGGAAGATCGTCGACCCCTGTCCTGACGTCTGGTGAGGGCGCCGCCCGCACGAAAGCTCTGTCCAAGCAGACCTCTGCCGGCAATCCGACCGCAAGCCGGTCCGGCATCCGCGCGGCATCACCGTTTGCCGTGTCGCGCCGCGGATGCGAGGTCCCGGCCCCCAACCGCACGGCGACAAACGAAACAATCCAGCGCCAGATCGTCCCCACTACCGGGCACTGGATTGTTTCGCCAAGACCATCAGCGACGGTGACGAGTCGCCTTCGGTCCCGAGCCAGGCAGAATCAGCGCTTGGCCTTCTTCGTCTTCTTGGCCGCTTTCTTTGTGGCCTTCTTGGCCGTCTTCTTCGCAGCTTTCTTGGCCGCCTTCTTCACGGTCTTCTTCGCAGTCTTCTTGGCGGACTTCTTGGTCGCGACCTTCTTGGCCTTGGCGGCGGCCCGCTTGGGTGCAGCCGTCTTGGAGGTCTTCTTCGCGGTCTTCTTGGCCGCTCGCCGGGCCTTGGGTGCCGTCGCGGTCACCGGATCCTTCGGCGCCTCGGCGGGCATGCTGGTTTCGGTCACGGTCGGATCAGAGAGTGGAGTGTCGTCCATATCGGGTCCCCCGATTTGTTGGAAACCCTGCGACGATAGCTGGATTCTCCGTGCTGTCAAAGCGCGCCCCAACTAATCACTTGCGCGCAAGCTCGCGTAGGCTGCCAGCGCGCGCTCCCGCCCGGGCTTGTGATCCACGATCGGCGCCGGGTAGGTGCGGCCGAGTGCAACCCCGGCCTCGGCAAGCTCGAGCGGCTTCGCCGCCCAGGGCTGGTGGATCAGCGCGGCCGGCAGGCGTGCCAGCTCCGGGACCCAGCGGCGGACATAGGTCCCGCGAGAATCGAATTTTTCGCCCTGCAGCACGGGATTGAAGACGCGGAAGTAGGGCGCGGCATCGGCGCCCGATCCCGCAACCCATTGCCAACTTGCCGGATTGCTGCCCGGGTCGGCGTCGACCAGCGTGTCCCAGAACCACTCTTCGCCGCGCCGCCAGTCGATCAGCAGGTGCTTCACGAGCAGCGAGGCTGCGACCATCCGGACGCGGTTGTGCATGCTCCCGGTATGCCAGAGCTCGCGCATCCCGGCGTCGACGATTGGATAGCCGGTTCGCCCGCGCTGCCAGGCTTGCAGCGCCGCATCATCCCCGGCCCAGGGAAAGGCATCGAAGGACGGCTGCAGGTTGCGGGTTGCGAGGTCGGGATTGTGGTAGAGCAGGTGCCGGCTGAACTCGCGCCAGCCGAGCTCGCTCAGGAACTTGTCGATGCCGGCGGCGGAAGCCGGGCGCTCGGCAGCGGCAAATCGCGCCGCATGCCAGACCTGGCGCGGGCTGATCTCACCGAAGCGCAGATGCGGCGACAGCCGGGAGGTCGCCTCGATGTCGGGCCGGTCGCGATTGGCGGCATAGGTCTGCACGGCCGTTTCGAGAAAGCTGGCGAGGCGCGCCTGCGCCGCGCGCTCGCCGGCTTGCCATGTCGCACGCAGTCCACCGGCCCAGTCCGGCTTGCTCGGCTCGAGCGCGAGCTCGTCGATCGTCAGGCTCGTGACGCCCGGGGCGTGCGACAGCCGGGCCGGCCGCGGCAGCGGCTTCGGCGGATCGCCCAGAGCGAGCACGCGCTTCCAGAACGGCGTGAACACGCGCGGGCCGCGTCCATCCTTGCCGCGCAACTCGGCGGGGTCGACCAGAAGGTCATCGGGAAACACGCGTGAGGCGACGCCGATCTCGGCGAGTGCTGCTTCGACATCGGCAGCCACGGCGCGCGGTGCGGCCTGCGCGACATCGTTCCAGTGCACCGCGCTCGCGCCGGTCTGGCGTGCCAGCTCGCCGAGCGCGGTGGCCGCGGGTCCGCGCCGGATCACGAGGTCGGCGCCGAGCGCATGTAGTTCGGCCTGGAGTGCACGCAACGATTGCGCGAGCCACCAGCGCGACGCGCCGCCGAGCGGACGCAACCCGGGGCTTTCCTGATCGTGGACGTAACTACAAACGATCCGAGCGCCCGACTTCGCGGCTTCATACAACGCGGGGTGGTCGGACAGCCGCAGGCTCTCGCGAAACCATACGATGATGGGGGAGGAGGACATGATCAGGGTATCTTATTGCCGTTTTTATCGTGAGTTCCGGTATTCTACGTTCCGGAAAATAACTGCTTTGAAACCAACTACGGGCACTTTGAGATTCAGTTGCAGTTCCCCTGGAAGGTTTATGACGTGTCCGTCAAATTGAAACTCGGCACCAAGGCGCTGATCGGCGCCGTTGTCGTGATCGCCCTGAATACCGCCCTGGTCGTCGGCGCAGCGTACTGGTCGCTGTCCTCCGATTTCACCGATCGCGCCAAGCGCGACATCGAAGGCAATCTGCGCACCTTTGCGCTGACGTTCACCGAGACGTTCAAGGATGCGAAAGTCAGCGTGCAGAACGGCGTCGTTA
This sequence comes from Bradyrhizobium sp. HKCCYLS3013, assembly GCF_051167615.1. NCBI lineage: Bacteria > Pseudomonadati > Pseudomonadota > Alphaproteobacteria > Hyphomicrobiales > Nitrobacteraceae > Bradyrhizobium > Bradyrhizobium sp. HKCCYLS3013. Next base: position 430,618 of record NZ_JBNPTK010000003.1, on the reverse strand, counting down.
CGCGCATCGAGATTCCGGCGATTCCCGAGATCAAGGATCATGCGATCGTGGATCGCGCGGTGTCCTATGTCGGCGGCAGCGCCACGCTGTTCGTGGTCGATGACAGCGGACAGTTCGTCCGCCGTTCGACCAACGTGAAGAAGGAGAATGGCGACCGCGCTGTGGGCACCCAGCTTGCCGCGGATCATCCGGCGCAGGCGCTGCTGCGCCGCGGCGAGGCTTACAAGGGCCCCGCGACGCTGTTCGGCAAGTCGTTCATGACCGCTTATTTTCCCGTCACCAATCCGGCGGACAAGGTGATCGGCATTCTCTATGTCGGCGTGCCCATGGCCGAGCTCGACGCCATGCTGTCGCAGGCGATGCGGACCATGGTCGTCGCCGCGGCGATCGCTGCGCTGCTGGTGCTCGGCCTGACGATGCTGGCGGTGCGACGTGTCACCAAGCCTCTCGCCGCCGTGACCGACGCGCTCACCGCAATCGCTGAGGGGCGCGAGGACGTTGCGATCAAGTCCGATGACCGCAGCGACGAGATCGGCGAGATCGCGCGCAGCCTGGTCGTGTTCCGCAGTGCCGCGAGCGAGCGGCGCCGGATGCGCGAGGAGCAGGCGGCCGCGGCCACTGCGGCTGTCGAGCAGCGCAAGGCCGAGCTGCAGCGTTTCGTCGATTCCTTCCAGGCCAGCATCGGCGGCATCATCGAGAACGTCTTGACGTCGTCGGGCGAGTTCGAGCGCGAGGCGCGCCAGCTCACCCAGACCGCGCGGACCACCGCCGACCTGTCCGGCCATTCGGCCGGCGCTTCGGAAAGCGCTTCCGAGCACGTCCGCACCGCGGCCGTTGCCTCGGACGAGCTGTCCGGCTCGATCGCCGAGATCATCCGTCGCGTGCAGGAGTCCAACGCCATCGCCGCCGAGGCGGTCAACCAGGCGACCGCGACCGACCAGCGCATCAAGGAGCTGTCCGACGCCGGCAACCGCATCGGCGACGTCGTCAAGCTGATCACCTCGATCGCCGAGCAGACCAACCTGCTGGCGCTCAACGCCACCATCGAGGCCGCCCGTGCCGGCGATGCCGGCCGCGGCTTCGCGGTGGTCGCCCAGGAGGTCAAGACTTTGGCCGGCCAGACCGCCAAGGCGACGGAGGAGATCTCCAGCCAGATCGCCAACATGCAGACCGTGACCCAGGAATCGGTCGACGCCATCAAGGCGATCGGCTCGACCATCGAGCGCATCAACGGGATCGCCGCCTCGATCTCGGCCGCCGTCGAACAGCAGCGCGCCGCCACGCAGAACATCACCCAGAGCGTCCGCTCGGCTGCGACCGGCACCGCCGAGGTCGTCGAGAACATCCGCAGCGCGGCGCGCGGAGCGGGCGAGACCGGCGAAAGCTCCAACCGGATGTTCGCCTCGGCCCAGGCGCTGTCCAGTGAAAGCCTGCGGCTGAAGGCCGAGGTGCAGAAGTTCCTCGACGGCATGCGCGCGGCCTGACACGGCTGCTCACCCGTAGAGCAATCGTGGCAGGATGGTCACGATGCCCGGAAACAGCGTGAGCAGAAGCACGAAGGCGACCATGATGGCGAGATAGGGGGCGGTCACGCGGGCGATATAGCCGAGACCGTCCTCCGTCAGGCCCTGGATCACGAACAGGTTGAAGCCAACCGGCGGCGTGATCTGGGCCATCTCCACGGCGAGCACCAGGAAGACCCCGAACCACACCTCGTCGAAGCCGGCGCCCTTCACGATCGGCAGCACGATCGGCAAGGTCATCACGATCATCGAGAAGCCGTCGAGGAAGCAGCCGAGGATCAGGTAGAACACGATCAGCACGGCGATCAGCATGAACGGCGACAGGCCGAGTCCCTTGACGAAGGCGGCCACCGCCTGGGGGATGCCGAGGAACGCTGCGGCATTGCCGAGGATCGAGGCGCCGAGCACGATCAGCGCAATCATCGAGCAGGTGATGACCGAGCCGATCATCACGTCGCGCACCACCTGCTGCGACATCGCCCCCTGGAAATAGGCCACCAGCGCCGCGCCGAGCACGCCGACGGCGGCGGCCTCCGACGGCGTCGCCAACCCGCCATACATCGAGCCGAGGACGCAGGCGATCAGGAACAGGGCAGGGGCGAGATCGTTCAGCGCCGCGAACCGCTCCGCCCAGGGCACCTGTGACAGTTGCGCCTCCGCCTCTGGCACCATCGAAGGCTTCAGCGTCGTGTGCAGCATCACCCAGCCCATGAAGGTGCCGGCCAGCAGCAGGCCCGGCAATACGCCGGCGGTGAACAGCTTCAGGATCGAGACGTCGCCGAGCACACCATAGATGATCATGATGTTCGACGGCGGGATCAGAAAGCCGAGCGTCCCGGCGCCCGCGAGCGAGCCGATCGCGATGTCGCGCGAATAGCCGCGGCGCAGCAGCTCGTTGAGCGACATCCGGCCGATCACCTGCGTGGTCGCCGCCGAGGAGCCGGAGATCGCAGCGAAGATGGTGCAGCCGATGACGTTGACGTGCAGCAGGCGGCCCGGCAGCAGCCCGGCCCATGGCGCCAGCCCCTGGAACAGCGAGCGCGACAGCCGGGTGCGGAACAGCAGCTCGCCCATCAGGATGAACAGCGGCAGCGCCAGCAGCTCCTGGGTGGTCAGGATGTTCCAGGCATATTGCGGAAGCAGCTTGTCGAGCGGGATCGACCGGAACATCGCCAGCAGCAGGGTCGCGGTGAAGGCGAGCGTCAGCCCGATCCACAGGCCACCGGCGAGCAGCGCGAACAGGATGACGAACAGGCTGATGACTTCGATGGTCATGGGGAGGGGGAGTCCGCGGTGAGGGAGGCGGGCGGGAAATGGGTTGTGGACGGCAAGTTGGGTGGTTGCCATCGCTGCTGCCCGAGCCTCTGATGTGCACATCTCGCGTGGCGAGCGCGGTGCAACCTCGCCCCGCTTGCGGGGAGAGGTCGGATTGCATCGCTAGATGCAATCCGGGTGAGGGGGTACAGGTCTCTCCGCACGCACTTCCCGTGCGTCTGCCCCTCACCCCAACCCTCTCCCCGTAAGGACGGGGAGAGGGGGCGCACCGCGTGCGGGGCGAGAGTTCGCCTATCAGTTGATGGACAAGAACTGCGTAGTTCGGCGGCCGCTGCTCGCGGCGAACCGATCGTCGCGACGTGGGCGCGCTCTCTCATTCGACCGGCGACGCTTTCATGCGGTGATCCTCCAGCGGCAGTCCCAGCGCGGCCTGGATGGCGCGCGCGAGGAATTGCAGGGTCAGCAACAGCATGCCGAAGGTGACGACGGCTTGCGGAAACCACAGCGGCGTGTCGCTCGACGTCGAGACCTGGCCGCGAATGAAGGAGCCGTAGGCGAATTTGGTCATCGCGGAGGTCAGGAATGCCATGAAGGCGAAGCCGGCGGCCGCCGCCAGTACCTCCAGCGCGCGCTGCAGCGGTGGTGGCACGTTCTTCAGCAGCAGCACCACGCGGATGTGGCCGCCGACGCGGAGCGTCATGGCGGCGCCGAAAGTGAACGACGCCGCCATCAGATAGGATGAGTATTCCCACGCGATCGAGATGGTCGGCGGGAAGAACGGCAGCACATTCGACAGCGCCCGCGTCGTGACCTCGGCGAGCATCAGGCTCGTCAGGGCCAGCAGGCAGCCGCCGCCGATCCAGCCGTCGAGCCGGCCAAGCCGGTCGATGACGTCGAGCAGAATGCGCAGCGGCGCGGGCGCCGCTGCGTTGAGGCTCGCCGTTGGGCCCGGCGGCGGCTCCGCGAGGGCCTCAGCCACGCTTCATCTCGGCGAGATAGGCCTTCACCGGCGCTTCCGCTGCCGGCACGCGCTTGAGGAACGCCTCCATCTGCGGCGCCGTCTTGGCGCGGATCTCGGTCATCATCGCGTCCGAGACCGGCACCACCTCCATGCCGCCTTCCTTGAGGCGGTTGAGGCTGTCGACGTCGGCCTTGACCGAGTTGGCCCAGAAGGTCGGCTCCATCTTGCCGGCGATGTCGGTGATGATTGTCTGCTGCTCCGGCGTCAGCGCCTTCCAGGAATCAAGGTTCACGTTCAGCATCTGCGATGACCACACATGGTTGGTCGGATAGATGTATTTGAGGAACTCCCAGAACTTGCCGTCGACGCCCGACACCGACGACGTCGAGACGCCCGCCACGGCGCCGGAGGCCAGTGCCGGGATCGTCTCGCCCCAGGGGATCATGACCGCGGCCATGCCGATGGCGTTGAGCATGTCGACCGCGTTCTTGTCGGGCACGCGGATCTTGATGTTCTTCAGGCCGGCGACGTCTGATGTCTTGACCTTCAGGTGCAGATACTGCGTCGGCCACGGCACGATGTAGAGGATCTTCTGGTTATTGCGCGCGGCGATCTTCTCATATTCAGGCCGCACGTATTTGTGCAGCACCTTGAGCTCGTCCATCGAGCCGGCGAGGAACGGGATGCTCTCAACGCCCATGAAGGGCTCGTCGCCGACCTGCTGGATGTTGAGCACGTCCGCGAGCGGGACGAGACCGTCGCGCACCGCGCGCAGATGCTCCGGGCCCTTGAAGCCGAGCTGACCGCCTGCCTTCACGGTGATGTTGACGGCGCCGTTGGTCTGCTTCTTCACCTCCTCGGCAAACGCCATCGCGTTCTGGGTGTGGAAGTTGCCCTCCGGCCAGACCGTCGACATGTCCCAGTTGGTCGTCGCCGCGCGTGCCCTTGTCGAGACCTGGCTCGCCGTGAGCAGCGCCGCTGCACCTGCCGTGAACGTCCGTCGCGTGATCATCAGTGTCTCCGCTTCGTTGCTGAGCTAAGGGAAATGGAAGAGGTTTGGCGAGCCGTGTGGTCGTGGCCATCCTTCGAGACGCCCGCCTGCGGCGGGCTCCTCAGGATGAGGGCTCGTTGCGCGGCCAGATGCTGATCCTCTCCATGAGGACGCCCCTCATGGTCAATGTGCAGCACCGATAGCGGTGCTAAACCCTCATGGTGAGGAGCGTCGCTCTTGCGACGCGTCTCGAACCATGAGGCCACCAATGTTTCGACTGGCATGAGATCTCACCGCGCCTGCCCGTAGACCTTTGCCGCGTTGTCCGCCGACACCAGCCCGCTCTCGACATCGCTCTGCACGAGCTCCGCCGCGCGTTCGCGGGGATCGCCGATGCCTGCACCGCCCGGCGTCAGCACCACCAGCCGGTCGTCCGGCGGCACGGTCTGAAAACCCTTGCCACGCAGCTTCTTGCCCGACGCGAGCCCGACATAGCCGGCTTCGCCATGGTGGCCGCCGTCGCGGCCGCGCGGCGGGTGGTCGATGCGGTCGAAGGCGGCGAGGATGTCGAACGGCGCGTCGACGCCGCTGCCGACCTCGATGATCTGGCCGAGGCCGCCGCGGGTGCGGCCGGCGCCGCCGGAATCCGGCCGCAGCTCCTTGCGCCAGAAGATCAGCGGCGTCTGCGTCTCCGCGATCTCGACCGGCGTGCCGCGCACGCCGGAGGGATAGGCGGTAGCCGACAGCCCGTCCTTGTCGAAACGGGCGCCAGTGCCGCCGTTCGACGTCACCGCCATCGAGAACCCGTAATTGCCGCCGGCGCCGGAGCGGGTCTGGCCGCGGACGTTGAGATTCCACAGACACGACGTGCCTTCGGCGGGCACGCGCTCGGGGATGATCTGGCGCAGGCAGCCGAACACCACGTCGGGCAGCATCTGGCCGATGACATGACGCGAGGCGACCGGCGCCGGCTTCGGCGCATTGAGGATCGCGCCCGATGGCGCCGACACGGTCAGCGGCGACAGCGAGCCGGCATTGTTGGGGATCGCGGAGGCCACGACGCAACCGAGCCCGAACACCGTGTAGGCCGTGGTGTAGGACAATGGCACGTTGATACCGAATTTCGAGGCGGGCGAGGTGCCGTCGAAGTCGACGTGGATGCCGCTCTCCGAGATCGTCAGCGCCGCCTTCAGGGTGACAGGCGCATCATAGCCGTCGACCACCATCTCGTTGCGCCAGGTGCCCTTGGGCAGCTTGGCGATCTCGGCCAGGACGGCGTCGCGCGAGCGGTCGCAGATGTAGTCGCCGAGCGCATCGAGCGAGGCGATGCCGAACTCGGTCATCATCTCGACCAGGCGCTGGCAGCCGACATCGTTGCAGGCGGCGAGCGAATAGGTGTCGCCTTCGGTGTCCACCGGCAGCCGGGTGTTGGCGCGGATCATGGCCATCAGCGTCTCGTTGACGACGCCCTGGTCGATCAGCTTCAGCATCGGGATGTACAGCCCCTCCATGAATACGTCGGTGCCGTCGGGGCCGAAGCCGATGCCGCCGATATCCATCAGATGGCTGGTGCAGGAGAACAAGGCGACCGGCTGGCCGTCCTTGAAGCAGGGGGTGGTGACGACGAAATCGTTGAGATGCCCGGTGCCCATCCAGGGATCGTTGGTGATGTAGGCATCGCCGGGCTTCATCGTGTGGATCGGAAAATGCGCGATGAAGTGCTTCACCGACTCCGCCATCGAGTTGACGTGGCCCGGCGTGCCGGTGACGGCCTGCGCCAGCATGCGGCCGTTCAGGTCGAACACGCCGGCGGAGAGGTCGCCGCATTCGCGCACGATCGGGCTGAAGGCGGTGCGCAGCAGCACCTGGGCCTGTTCCTCGACCACGGCGATCAGCCGGTGCCACATGATCTGCAAGTCGATCAGGCTGCTCTGTGATGGACTCATTGTCAGGCCGCCTTCCGTTCCATGACGATGCTGCCGGCACCATCGATATGCGCGTCAAAACTGTTGGAGATGAAAGTCGAGGTCTCGTCCTCGGCGATCACGGCGGGGCCGGCGATGACCGCGCCCGGCGCCATCTGCTCGCGGCGATACAGCGGGATCTCGACGAAGCGTCCGGCGCGGCCGTCGAAGAACCTGCGGTGCCCCGCAGCCTTGCCCGCAGGCTTGCGTTGCACCTCGGTGACGGCGGGCGGTTGGTGCGCATCCGTCGTCGCGAGCACCGACCAGCTCAGGACCTCGATCGCCGCACCGGGGATCGGGCGCTCGAACAGCGCGGCGTAGCCGGCCTCGAAGGTCGTACGCAGGGTGGGCAGGTCGTCCGCCGTCAGGGGGCGGTTCGGCAACTCGACATTGATCTCGTGGCCCTGGCCGACATAGCGCATGAAAGCCGAGCGGCGCTCGCGCAACGGTGCGCCGGCCGCACCAGGCTCCACCAGCGCGCGGGCCTCATCGGCCATCTCCTGCAGCAGAGTGGAGACGAGCGCCGTGTCGAAATCGTCGAGCCTCGCATGGCGGCTGCGCACCAGCTCATAGGCGATCGGTGCGGCGAGGAAGCCGACCGCCGAGCCGACACCGGCATTGGACGGCACGATCACCCTGGCGACGCCGATCTTCTCGGCGACGCGCGCGGCATGCAGTGGCGCTGCGCCGCCGAAGGCGATCAGCGTGTGCTGGCCGATGACGGCGCCGCGCTCGACGGCATGGACGCGCGCCGCGCTCGCCATGTTCTCGCAGACGACCTCGTGCACCGCGTAGGCAGCGGTCTCGGCGTCCAAGCCGAGCGGGGCGCCGACGTCGCGGAGCAGGGCCTGTTTCGACAGTTCGGGATCGAGCCTGATGGTGCCGCCGGCAAACGCGTCGGGATCGATCATGCCGAGCGCGACATCGGAATCGGTGACCGCCGGGCGCTGGCCGCCGCGGCCGTAGCAGGCCGGACCCGGCTCGGAAGAGGCGCTCTCCGGGCCCACGGTGACGCGCTTCATCGCATCGATGCGCGCGATCGAGCCGCCGCCGGCGCCGATCTCGACCATCTCGATCACGGGGATGCGCACCGGCAGGCCCGAGCCTTTGAGGAACCGCGCGGCACGGTCGACCTCGAACACACGCGAGCTCTCCGGCTCGAAATTCTCGATCAGGCAGATCTTGGCGGTGGTGCCGCCCATGTCGAACGACAGCACCTTGCGCTCGCCGAGCGTAGCTGCGATCTGGCCGGCGAAGATCGCGCCGCCCGCGGGACCGGATTCGACGAGCCGCACCGGGAAGCGGCGCGCCGTGGCGATCGAGGTGACGCCGCCGCCCGAGGTGACGAGATAGATCGCGCCGCGGAACTGCTCGATTTGCAGCGCCCGCTCCATGCGCGCGAGATAGCTGTCCATCAACGGCTGCACATAGGCGTTGGCGACCGCGGTCGAGGTGCGTTCGTATTCCCGGATTTCGGGACAGACCGCCGAGGACAAAGTGACCGAGACATCAGGCATCGCCTCGGTCAGGATCTCGGCAGCGCGGCGCTCATGCGCGGGATTGGCGTAGGCGTGCAGGAAGGCGACGGCGATGCTGGCGACATCGAGGGCGCGCAACTGCGGCACCAGCGCGCGCACCGCCGCTTCGTCGAGCGGCAGTCTGACGTCTCCGTGGGCATCAACGCGCTCGGGCACGGTGAAGCGCAGGGAGCGCGGCACCAGCGGCTTCGGTTTGTCGATCGAGAGATCGTACTGGTCGTAGCGGCTCTCGGTTCCAATATCCAGAACATCGCGGAAGCCGGACGTTGCGATCAGTGCGGTCCTGGCGCCGCGGCGCTCGATGATGGCATTGGTCGCGAGCGTGGTGCCGTGAATGAAGACATCGATGTCGCAGATGCGCGCCTTCGCGTCGGCGAGAATGAGACGGGTGCCGTCCAGCACGGCTTGCTCCGGCTGCGTCGGCGTGGTCAGCAGCTTGCGCGTCCGGCGCTGCGTACCGATGTCGAGAACGATATCGGTGAACGTGCCCCCGATATCGACGGCCAGCCGGACTTCGGCTCCTTCAAGCATTCCATGTCTCCGCAAGCGACGAACTGATGTGCGATTTGAGCAAGTCCCATGCCATTGCGCCAGCGGGGATGCAGTTTGCTGCTCTGCGTTTGCTGCGGTGCGGACTTGAAGTCGCGGTGCGATGGGCGATCAACTTGGCCGATCGGCTTGCTGTTGTTTGCGACACCGTCATGTCGCCACGCGCGACGATTGGCGTGAGACCGACGACCATCTCCACAACGTCATTCCGGGGCTCGCCGTGCGGGCGTCCCGGAATGACACCGTGTGTTGATCGAACGCGCCAAACATGACTTCGCATTCCCGCGGCACGATGGGCCCGAGTTTCTGCTGCTTGCTCACCCTCCGCAAACGAGAGGGTGCAGGGAATGCCGGGTGAAGGCCTCACCCATGGCCCGCCTGCGAAAAAAATGCAGGCGGCAGGTACCACAGGCAAAGCCGAACACTCCGGCATTCCCTGCGCGGTGGTCTTCACGCTTATACGCAGTCTCCCTGGTGCGCCGGCTTGTTGGCCACCATTGTCCGCGCGATGCGCAAGCATCGTCACGAGCGTGATACCAGCTTCGGGGTATCGGGACGCTGCGACTTCACGTCCGCAATCATGCCGGTCGTCTGCGCGAAATGCGCGTCCGGCATGAATCGCGGCCACCGCATCCCGCACCGACGTTCGTGACGACGCGTACGTCCCTCTGCATGGGCAGGACGACGCGGATCATACATGAGTTACGAGAAAACGAAAGAAAAAAATTCGGTCTTTTCGAAATGACGCCAGGGGTCCCTCCCGGCGGCGCTCAGACGTGACCGCCGTCTCCGCGGCCGACCTCGATCTTCTGATCCGGTCCCTGCAGAGCCGCATACACGGCGCCCAGCACGACGCTATACGCCTCGACCATCGCCAGCGAGAACAGCGCCGGGCCGGCGCCCAGCCCGAGCGACGTTGCGAACGGTCCAAGGCCGATGGCGGGAAACAACACGATTCCGAGCAGCAGCCAGCCGGCGAGCCCGAGCAGGAAGCCTTTGGCGACACCGCTGCCGCCGGGCAGGCGGTGGAAGAAGCGCCCGAACAGCAGGCCGATCAGGAAGGCTCCGTTGAGCTGCGAGAGCAGCCACAGCGGCGCCCCGTCCTGCATCGCTCGGGCGAACAGGGGCTGGAGCGTATCGAGCAGCGCCGAGGCGGGATCGAACTGCGGCAACAGGTGAAGCCCGCTCTTGAGCTCCATCAGGCCTATATGAGCCAACGTCCCGCAGCCCGATGCGACCGCCGACGTCCATATCCAGCGATAGCTGCGTATCGTTGTCATCTCCTCAATTTGGCCGTCGCCCATCATTGGTCCGTTGATCTTGCTCAAAAGGCAAGTTCGCCGTGCGCTTAGTTTGCGCGAACTCATTGGTGCCACGTCGAGGAGTTCTGCCATGCGATTAGATCCACGCGCGCTGGTGTTCGCAGCCGCAATCGTGACCGTCACCGCCGCCCCGGGCCTTGCCCAGCCGGGCGCAGGCGGACCGGGTTGGGGGCCGGGCATGATGATGGGGCCGGGGATGATGGGCGGCCGGGGGTTCGGCTTCCTCTGCAATCCCCGCATGGCCGGATTTGCCGAATGGCGGATGTCGCAGATCGAGGCGGCCATCAAGCCGAACGACACGCAGCGGGCGCGGCTCGATGATCTCAAGGCGGCATCGGCCAAAGCTGCGGAGCTGATCACGAAGGACTGCCCGGCGACGCCGCCGGCCAAGGCGACCGACCGCCTCGCGCTGGCGGAGCAGCGCCTCGACACGATGCAGCAGGCGATCAAGATCGTCCGGCCAGCGTTCCAGGCGCTCTACGACTCGCTCGACGACAAGCAGAAGGCGGCGATGGACAGCAGCGGGCCCCGCAACTGGGGCTGGCGTCACTGGCACTGGCCGTGGAGCGACGAGTAGCGGCGTAGCGGGGGGCCGGGGAGCGCCGCGTTGATTGGGTGCGGGCGGGCATGGCGATTTCGCTCCGCATGGCGTAAAGCCATCGGAATCAAACGAGGTTTTCCGTCAATTGCCCTTTCCCGCGACCCATCCGCCGCTCGCCCGCGCCCTGGCCGAGCGCAACTATGAGACTCCCACGCCCGTCCAGCTCGCGGTGCTCGCGGACGACGCCGTCGATCGCGACCTCCTGGTGTCGGCCCAAACGGGGTCTGGCAAGACCGTCGCCTATGGGCTGGCGATGGCGGCGAATCTGTTGGGTGACGCCGAACGGTTCGCGCCGGCGGCGGCGCCGCTGGCGCTGATCGTGGCGCCGACGCGCGAGCTGGCGCTGCAGGTCCAGCGCGAGCTCGGCTGGCTCTATCAGCACGCTGGCGCGCGCGTTGTCTCCTGCGTCGGCGGCATGGATCCACGCCGCGAGCAGCGCGAGCTCGAGGCGGGCGCCCATATCGTGGTCGGCACGCCCGGGCGGCTGTGCGACCATCTGCGGCGCGGGCGTCTCGACATCTCGGAATTGAAGGCCGTGGTGCTCGACGAGGCCGACGAGATGCTCAATCTCGGCTTTCGCGAGGACATGGAGTTCATTCTCGAGACCACGCCGGAGACGCGCCGGACCCTGCTGTTCTCGGCGACCTTTCCGCGCGGCATCGTGGCGCTGGCGAAGCAGTATCAGGACGACGCGTTCCGGATCGAGGTCGAGGGCGATGAAGGCGGGCATGCCGACATCGAGTACCGCGCCATCCGCATCGCCGCCGACGATGTCGAGCATGCGGTCGTCAACGTGCTGCGCTTCTACGAGTCGCCGAGCGCAATCGTGTTCTGCAACACGCGCGAGGCGGTGCGGCATCTGCAGGCGGCGCTGCTGGAGCGCGGCTTTTCCGTCGTCGCGCTGTCGGGTGAGCTGACGCAGAACGAGCGCACGATGGCGCTGCAGTCGCTTCGCGACGGCCGCTCGCGGGTGTGCGTGGCGACCGACGTCGCGGCGCGCGGCATCGATCTCGCCAATCTCGATCTCGTCATCCATGCCGAGCTGCCGAACGATCCCGAGGTGATGCAGCATCGCTCGGGTCGCACCGGCCGCGCCGGCCGCAAGGGCGTCAGCGTGCTGCTGGTGCCGCCGGCGCGGCGGCGGCGGGCGGAAACGCTGCTGAACCTCGCCGGCATCGAGGCCGCGTGGGGCGCGGCGCCGCAAGCTGATGAGATCCGCAAGCTCGATCAGGAGCGCATGCTGCACGACCAGGTGTTCACCGAGGAGACGACGGCGGAGGATCTGGCGCTCGCGCAAGCGCTGCTGGCGGAGCGGTCGGCCGAGGACATCGCCGCCGCATTGGCGCGGCTCTATCGCGCGCGGCTGCCGTCGCCGGAGGACATTCTGGATCCGGGCCAGGACCGCGGCCGCCCGCGCCAGGATCGTGGTCGCGACACCGCCCGGCCGGCGCGCGGCGAGGAGCGGCCAGCGTCGCCCCGAACGAAGACCGGGAAGCCGTCGGCCCGCCACGGCATGGGCGAGCCGAGCGTCTGGTTCCGGGCGACGATCGGGCGCAGGAAGAATGCGGAGGCACGCTGGCTGCTGCCGATGATCTGCCGGCGCGGCGGCATCGACAAGCACGACATCGGCGCCATCAAGATCCAGGACACGACGACCGAGTTCGAGATCGCCGCGCGGGTCGCGGACGCCTTCGCCGCCAACATCCGCCGTCCCGACAAGGAGGATACGATCCGCATCGAGCCGCTGGCGGCTGCGCCGTCGGGGCAGGGGGCCGCCGACAAACCGCGTCCGGAGAAGCGGGCGGCGCGGCGCGAGGCCGAGCCACGGCGCCAGGCAGAGGAAAGCGCCTACCATCCGCTGCATCGCGATCAGCCTCGCCGGGACAAGGAAGCTCCGCCGCGGAGCAGGGCGCATCACGACGCTCCGCCGTCGAAGTCCGGCCATGCCCAGGCGTTCACGAAGAAAAAGAAGCACGGCGACAAGTCCAGCCGTGGCGGACCGGCGTTTCCGTCTCATAGCCCACGGTCGAAGGCGCCTGGTGGAAAGAAGCCCAAGACCAAGCGTCGCGGCTGACGGCACCGGCCGATCCCGCGCCGACGGCAGTGCGTGAAACGTGAAGGAGGAGCCGTCCTTGAGCCGCTACGCCGTCCTGTATTTTGCAACCCTGGCCGTGCTGCTCGGCTTCGACATCCCGTTCCTGAGCATCGTCGCCAAGGGCTTCTTCCAGTCGCAGGTCGGCGAGATGCTCGGCGAGATCCGTCCCGTGCCGGCGGTGCTGTTCTATCTGCTCTATGTCGTGGGCGTGCTGATCTTCGTCAGCGGCACGCTTGATGCGACTTGGCGCTCGACCTTGCTCTATGGCGCGCTGTTCGGGCTGTTCTGCTACGCGACCTTCGAGCTGACCTCGCTCGCGATGCTCAAGCAGTGGACCTGGACGGTGGTGGCGGTCGATATCAGCTGGGGCGTGTTCGTCACGGCGGTGTCGGCGACAGCGGGGCTGCTGATCGCGGACTGGGTCACGCCGCGGGGATGAAGGGGCATCGGCCCGAAGCGCTCGGAGTGCAATCCCAGTCGACCGAGATCCCGGGGCCGCCTCTGCGAGGCGTCCCGGGATGACGTCGTCAAACGTCGGTTGCCGACCTCACTTCGGCTGCGGCACCACGCGCAGATAGGGCTTCGGCGCCTTCCAGCCGTTCGGATAGATCGTCTTGGCCTCGTCGTCGGACACCGAGCCGGCGATGATGACGTCCTCGCCCTGCTTCCAGTCGGCGGGGGTGGCGACGCGGTGCTTCGACGTGAGCTGCAGCGAATCGATGACGCGGAGAATTTCCTGGAAGTTGCGCCCGGTGGTCATCGGGTAGACCAGGATCAGCTTGATCTTCTTGTCCGGGCCGATGATGAAGACGTTGCGGACGGTCTGGTTGTCGGCCGCGCTGCGCTTGGACGGGTCCCCGGAGATCGCCGCCGGCAGCATGTCGTAGAGCTTGGAGACGTTGTAGTCGGTGTCGCCGATCATCGGATAGTTCGGCGCCGCGCCCTGCGTCTCGCGGATGTCCTCCGACCATTTGGCGTGGTTGTCGACCGGGTCGACCGACAGGCCCATCAGCTTGACGCCGCGCTTGTCGAACTCCGGCTTCAGCCGCGCCAGCGCGCCGAGCTCGGTGGTGCACACCGGGGTGAAATCCTTCGGATGCGAGAACAGGAGCGCCCAGCTGTCGCCGATCCAGTCGTGGAATTTGATCTTGCCTTCGGTGGTGTCTGCCTCGAAGTCGGGGGCAGTGGAGCCGATCTGGAGAGCCATGGCAGTCCTCAATTCATTGCAGGTGGTGGGAATAAATCTTCCAAACAGTATAGGAAATACCGCCGCGAAAGGGAACCGGCTGACGGAAAAGAGAAGATAATTGCCCCAAAGCTCACGAGGCCAACAACTTCTTTTGAGTTCCCGGGCTGCGGCGAAACATCCGTCAGACGACCGCTTGCCCAGATTTCGCCATCTGCTGGTCGCAACACGCCGCCCCCAGGACGCCCCACGGCTTTGAACCGTGATCGAGGTCACTGCGGCAAATCGGCAACCGATACAAAAACCCACAGCACCGTTTCGAACCGTTAACCACTCGTTCAGACGCGCGCCGACAAGGTGGGTCAACACAGCAACTGAGAAGAGAACATGGCTACCTCTGCACCAAAAACCATCGGCATCGATGGTCTCGAACCGTCCTCCTGCGAGACCGCTGCCTTCGCGCTCGGCATCGTGCGCGACGGCGTGATCACCGGCGAGGGGCCGACCACGGCGGGACGCGTGCATTTCTCCCGCGTGCTCGATGCCGATGACGCAGCCTGGTGCGCGCGCATTCTGAGCGCCGCCGCGATCAACGACGTGCCGGTCAGCCGCGCCGAGGCCGAGGCGCTGTTCGCGATCGATGCCGCCGCGACCGAGCGCAAGGACGACGGCCGGTTCGAGGATCTGCTCGCCAAGGCGGTGGCGCATCACACCGCGGCCGCCTCCGGCCTGCCGGTGCCGCCGCGCAGCGTTGCGCTGTCGCCGGAGACGGCGATCGAGAGCTGGGCTCCGATCAATGCGCGGGGCATTCGCACCGATGCGCTGGAATGGGTCGCCAAGCAGATGCGCGGCAAGCGCCAGGGCAACCGCGCGCTGATGGCGATGGTCGCGACCCTGGTCGGCGTCACCGTGCTGCCGCTGGCGCAACTGCCCTCGATGATCGACATCGGGATGTAGGCGCGTCGCGTTCATCCAGCCGCATGAGTTCGACGAGCGCGATGATCTCATCGCGCTCTTTTCGTTTTGACCGGTCTTTCTGACCGGCGGCGATCGCATCACGGCTCTTGATGGCGCCGCCCGGCCGGTGAATCAATCGGCGGTGATGCGACCGAACACGGAGAATGTCGAGATGAGCCGATGGAGCTTCGCCGCGCGTCTGTTCGCGGTGGCGGCGACGGCGCTGCTGCTCATGATG
This sequence comes from Bradyrhizobium sp. HKCCYLS3013, assembly GCF_051167615.1. Classification (NCBI taxonomy): domain Bacteria; kingdom Pseudomonadati; phylum Pseudomonadota; class Alphaproteobacteria; order Hyphomicrobiales; family Nitrobacteraceae; genus Bradyrhizobium; species Bradyrhizobium sp. HKCCYLS3013. The sequence goes on along the minus strand of NZ_JBNPTK010000003.1, from coordinate 415,418 downwards.
GCCTGGCAGACCTTTCCGCTGATCCAGGCCGAGCTGCTCGGGATGCGCGCCAAGCCCCGCGAGATCACGCCGCGCGGCGATCTCGCCGCCGACGAGAAGAGCACGATCGCGCTGTTCGAGAGCCGCAGCGGCTCGGTCGTCTTCATCACGACCGTTCAACAATCGGTCAACCCGTGGACCGGCAATTCGCAGCAGGAGCGCTCCGGCACCGGCTCGGGCTTCGTGTGGGACGACCTCGGCCACGTCGTCACCAACTATCACGTCATCGAAGGCGCGACCGAGGCGCTGGTCAGCCTGACCGATGGACGCTCGTTCCGCGCCGCGCTGGTCGGCGCCAGTCCGGAGAACGATCTGGCGGTGCTCGTGATCGGCGTCGGCGTCGACCGGCCGAAGCCGCTGCCGCTCGGCACCAGCGCCGACCTCAAGGTCGGGCAGAAGGTGTTCGCGATCGGCAATCCGTTCGGTCTCAGCAGCACGCTCACCACCGGCATCGTCTCGGCGCTCAACCGCAACCTGCAGGTCACGCAGGACCGCACCCTGAACGGACTGATCCAGACCGATGCCGCGATCAATCCGGGCAATTCCGGCGGCCCGCTGCTCGACAGCGCGGGACGGCTGATCGGCGTCAACACCGCGATCTACAGCCCCTCGGGCGCCTCTGCCGGTATCGGCTTCGCCGTGCCCGTCGACAGGGTCAACCGGGTCGTGCCGCGCCTGATCGCGAGCGGCCGCTACGTCACCCCGAGCCTTGGCATCCGCACCGATCCCAAGGCCAACGAGGCGCTGTCGGCGCGGCTCGGCCTGTCCGGCGTGTTCGTGCTCGATGTCGAGCAGGATTCGGCGGCCGAGAAGGCGGGGCTCGTTCCGGCGAGGCTGACGCGAGACGGCGGCTTCGCGCTCGGCGATGTCGTGCTGGCGGTCGACGGGCAGGCGGTGGAGTCGCCCGAGGACATGACGCGCGCGCTGGAGAACAAGGCTCCGGGCGACCGGGTGGTGCTGCGCGTGCTCCGCGGCGGCAAGACCGTCGAGGTTCGGGTGACGCTGGACGTCGCGCGGTGAGTAAGTGGACCACACTCCGTCGGCGAGGAGATAGCCGTAGCCCGCATGAGCGAAGCGACATGCGGGAAAAGTGTCCCCGGGTGTCGCTGCGCTCACCCGGGCTACGGCATCGCGTTTGATCGAAACAGGAGTGTCTCGCTTTCGCGGGGCACTCCGGTGATCGCATGGAAGTACTGGCGATCGACTGACTACTTCGCCGCGGCCTTCTGCTTCGGCGCCTCGTCATCCAGCCCCACGGTGCGGCCGGGGAAGCCGGCGACGTCGAAATAGCGCTGGGTGCCGACGCGCTGCAGCTTCAGCACGGTGCGCAGGCCGCCGGCGGCCGGATCGGACTTGACGACGTCCGACACAGCCTTGGGCGTCGCGCCGTTCGGCATCGCTTCGGTCATGACGCGGCCGATCAGTCTGCCCTTCGGAGCGACCTTGAGGTCGAGCAGCCTGGCGGCGGTGGCGCCGACATCGGCGTTGCTGACGGGCAGCGGATCGACGAAGTCCGCCTTGAAGTCCGGACCGATGGCCGCCATGAAGTTGTAGGTATCGCCGCGGCCGAACGAGCCGTGCATGCCCTGGCCCTGGCGCAGCACGGTGTCGGCGACCTCGACCTGGCAGTTGGACGGCTGGTCGCAACCCGGCGCGACATAGGTGCGGAAGTTGACCACGATCGCCGGATGCGGCGTCACCGCCTTGCCCTGCAGGTTGATCTGCGACAGCGGCAAGGTGCCCGGGATCTCGCCGAGCTTGTCGTCGACGAAGATGCCGGAGACGTAGTCCTGCGCCAGCAGCGCCTTGACGGTGCGGCGGGCGAGCTTCCTGTCGTTGTTGGGCAAATAGATCAAGTCGGAGCCGCCATTGGTGGCGACGACGAGATCGGGCTTGGCCGGGTCCTTGCCGAGCACGCCATTGCCGGCCTTGGGGTGCTTGCCTTCGGGCACCGCCGCGTTCTTGTCGTTCGGGTCGAACAGCGGCAGGTCGAGCGCCTTGGCGAGGTCGAGCGCCAGAAAGCCCATCGGCAGGAAGTCCTTCGGCGTGTCGTCATAGCTGACCTTGGCGGAGGGACTCGTTTTGCTCTCCTTGGAGATGGTCGAGAAGCCGTGGTCAGCCTGGACCATGATGTTGGTCGAGGCCGCCAGGCCGAGATCATCGAGCGCCTTGCGCAGCGCGGCCAGATTGTCGTCGGCGTTCTTGATGCCGGCCATCGAGGTCGGGCCGTTGATGCCCGGCGTGATGGTGTTCAGGCTGTCGCCTTGATTGTGCTGGCTGCCGTCCGGGTCGCGCGACCAGAACACCAGCACGAACGGCTTGTTGCGGGCCTTGAACATCGGCAGCACCGCCTTGGTGGCGACGTCGACCATATAGGCCTGCTGGGCGACGTTGGCTGTGGTCGTGCCCGGCGTCTTGGCGTCGCCCGCCTTGCCGTTGTCGCCGCGTGACGGCGTCGCCAGCGCCAGGCCGGCCTTGGTCAGGGCGTCCTTGATCTCGTCGGTGATCGGCACGCCGTTCTTGTTGCCGGTGGAGTCATCGATCACGATCGAGGAGCTCGCGCCCGGCTTGCAGGGGCAGCCGGTGTGGTCGAACAGATAGGTCGGGCCGAGCTTGCCGATCGCGGCGGTCGAATAGCCGGCCTTGCGGGCGAGCTTCAGGATCGTGTCCTCGTTGAGGTAGTCGCCGTTGAAATGCTCGTCGATGTCGCCGAGCACGGCGTCGTTCTCGATGAAGGGCACGATGGTGTCGCCGGCCGGCGCCGAGGTGTAGCCGGTGAAGATCGTGTTGGAGAACGTGCCGGTGTCGCCGAGGTAATGGCCGGTCGCCATGGCCGAGCCGTTGGCCATGGTGAAGGTCGGAAACAGCGAGTGCGAGTTCTTGAAGTTGACGCCCTTGTCGCGGACGGCGGCCATGGCCGGCGCCGTCTCCGGCGTCACCTTCAGCGCGCGCAGGCCGTCGGGAATGAACAGGATCAGGTTATGGGGCGTGGCGTTCTGCGCAAATGCGGCACTGGACGACAGCAGGGTCAGTCCGGCGCACAGCAGCACGAGCGGGCGGCGCATTGAAAACTCCTGAAAAGCAATCGGCGGAATCGCGGCGTCTCGCCGCAGGGAAGAGCTTTAGTTTTGCCGGGTGACAGTTTTGTTACAAGGGGCTCGTGCCCGATCGGCACCGCTCCGGACAGGATTTTCGTCGAGCGGTAGTCCGCGGCAGGAACCAGGGTGTGGCTTCCCGGTTGTCGGCTCACACAATTCAGGGAGCACACCATGCCTGCCGACAAAGACCTCAACGAGCTCTTCCTCGATACCCTCAAGGACATCTACTACGCCGAGAAGCAGATCCTGAAGACGCTGCCGAAGATGGCCAAGGCGGCGCAGTCGGAGAAGCTGGCGGCGGCGTTCGAGAAGCACCAGGAGGAGACCGAAGGCCAGATCGAGCGGCTCGAGCAGATTTTCGAGCTGATCGGCAAGCCCGCCCGCGGCAAGAAGTGCGATGCGATCGAGGGCATCATCGACGAGGGCAAGGAGATCATGGACGAGTACAAGGGGACGCAGGCGCTCGACGCCGGCCTTCTTGCTGCAGCGCAGGCGGTCGAGCACTATGAGATGTCGCGCTATGGCACCCTGAAGGCCTGGGCGCTCAAGCTCAACCTGCCGAAGGCCGCCAAGCTGCTCGACCAGACGCTGAATGAAGAGCGCAAGACCGACGAGTCGCTGACCAAGATCGCTGAGACCGCGGTCAACTACGAGGCGGCCGCCTAAGCCTCGGTCGTCTTTACCAAATGGCCGCCGCCAGCGCTGCGATCAGCGCGGGCGGCGTTGCCACGAGTCCGATCTTCAGGAATTGCCAGGCCGTCACCTCGATCTTCTCACGCCGCAATGCCGTCAGCCACAGGATGGTGGCAAGCGAGCCCGTGACCGAGATGTTTGGGCCGAGATCGACCCCGATCAGGATGGCCCGGATGACCTCATGCGGCAGGTGATCGCTGGTGGCGACGGAGCCTGCGACCAGGCCGACCGGGAGGTTGTTGGCGATGTTGTCGGCGACCGCGGTGATCAGGCCCGCGGCCCACGCCGTGCCGTGCGGCGACGACGTCACGCCCTGGTGCAGCCAGGCGCTGAGCTGGCCGATCGCGCCAACGCGGCTCAGACCTTCCACCATCACGAACAGGCCGCCGACCAGCGGCAGCACGCCCCATGAGATGCCCTGGATCACCGGCCAAGGCGATTGCCGGCCGACGAGCAGGATCGCGGCCGCGGTGACCACGCCGCAGACGAAGGTCGGCAGGCCCAGTTGAACGTCGAGCGCCGAGGCGGTCAGCAGCACGGCTGCGATGGCGCCGATCCCGAACGCGGCGAGCCGGCCTTCGCGACTGAGATGCGGCTTCTCGACATCGGTGCGCAGCGTCTCCTCGCGCAACGCGCGGCGCTGGGTCAGCCACAGCGCGACATAGGTGAGGGCGATCGCGGCCATCGAGGGCAGGGTGAACTGGCGCAGCCATTCGGTCAGATGCGGCATGCGTTCGCCAAACACGACGAGATTGGCCGGGTTGGAGATCGGCAGCACGAAGCTCGCGGCATTGGCGATGAAGGCGCAGACGTACAGATAGGGCAGCGGCGAGGCGCCGGCGGCGCGCGTCGCGGCATAGACCGCCGGCGTCAGCACGATCGCCGTGGCATCGTTGGAGAGCAGCACCGTGACCAGGGTGCCGACCGCATAGACCAGCAGGAACAGCAGTTGCGGCGAGCCGCGCGCATGCTCCACCGCATAGGCCGCGAGATAGTCGAACAGGCCCTCGCGGCGCGCCAGCTCGGCGATCAGCATCATGCCGATCAGGAACAGATAGACGTCGACGCCCTTGCGGATGCCGGTGAGCGCATCGGCTGGTGGCAGCAGGCCGAGCGCGACCAGCAGGATCGCGCCGGCGGCGGCCCACACGGCCTCGGGCAGCCGAAAGGGGCGGATGATGACGCCGGCGATGGCGGGAATGATGATGGCGTAGGCGAGCCAGGTATCGTGCAGGGACATGATCGGGGATCGATAGAGCAAATCATTCGGCGGGGATAGCGGGCGAGGGCGCCGCGTTCGGGTGGGCGGCCTCTGCTCCACCGGTCTCGGGGAGCAGCAGCCAGCACACGATCACGGCGAGGGCGGCAGCCGCGCCGAGCGCCAGGAATGCGGCGCTGTAGCCGCCATGGACCACGACCAGGCCGGCGAGCGCGGTCGACAGCGCTCCGCCAATGCTCTGCGCCGTGATGACCGCGCCCTGGGCGACGTTGAAGCGGCCGGTGCCGCGCATCAGGTCGGCGACGATGACCGGCATGATCGCGCCGAAGATGCCGGCGCCGACGCCGTCCAGCAACTGCACGCCGACCAGCCAGGCCTTGTCGTCGGACAGCGTGTAGAGCACCGCGCGCAGCGGCAGGATGAGCAACGCCGCCAGGAAGAAGCGCTTGTGGCCCCAGCGGTCGGCGCGGGCGCCGACCAGCAGCGCCATCGGCACCATCACGAGCTGGGCGGCGGCAATGCAGGCCGACATCAGGCTGGTGCCGAGATTCTTGTCCTGCAGCGCCAGCTTCTGGCCGACGAGCGGCAGCATGGCGGCGTTGGCGAGGTGAAACAGCGCGACGCAGACCGCGAAGATCAGCAGCGGACGGCAGGTCAGGAGAATGTCCAGGCCCGACGGCTGCTCGCCTTGGCCCGCTCGGTTGCCCTCCGCCTGATGCGCCAGCCCGCGCGCGACGTCATGGTCGATGGCGCGCTCGGGGATGGCGAGCACGCTGATGAGGCTGCCGGCCGACGTGACCGCCATCAGGTAGAACACCGCCGATGGTCCGAGCGCATAGGCGGCGGCGCCGGCGATCACGGCGCCGACGGCATTGCCGGCATGGTTGAAGGTCTCGTTGCGGCCGACGCGCGCCGTGAAGGCCTTGGCGCCGACGATCCCGAGCGACACAGCCGCGATCGCCGGGGCGAAGATCACGCCGGCGGCATTGGCGATGCTCTGCGAGATCGCGACCGGCCAGAAGCTCGTCATTAGCGGCAGCAGCAGGGACGCCGCCGTGACGATGATCGCGGCAACGATCATGACCAGCCGTTTCGCCCTGGTCGCGTCGACCAGCGCGCCGGCCGGCGTCTGCGCGGCGATGCCGGCGATCGTCGCCAGCGACATCACCACGCCGATCGAGGCCTCGTCCCATTTCTGCTCGGTCAGGAGATAGATCGCAAGATAGGGCCCGAGGCCATCGCGCACGTCGGCCAGGAAGAAATTGGCGGCGTCGAGCGCGCGGCGCGCCCGGCGCGTGGTAGTCTCATCCTGTGACATGCTCTCAGGCCTCGGTCCCTCGTTGCGTCAGTGCAGGCGATCACGCGTGCGCGTGATCGTGCTTGGGCCCATGCTTGTGCTTCGGTCCGTGCTTCGGTCCGTTCTTGGGACCATGCTCAGGGCCCTTCTTGGGGCCATGCTTAAGCGGCTTGAGGCTCTTCAGGTCCGGGCCCGCCTCGCGGGCGTGGATGACCCGGCCGAAGCGCGTGTCGATGCCGTCGCCACGAACCGCCAGCGTCGCTTTCGGCGCGAGCAGCTCGGCAATCTCCTTGGCTTCCTTCGGCCCGATGCGCACGACGGTGCCGTCGGTCAGCAGCGCGCCGCGCAGCTCGCCCTTGGGGCCGAACAGCGACAGCCGCACCTTGCCTTCGACGTCCATCCGGTGATGGTCGTGCTTGGGGTGCTCGCGCTCCTCGTCCGGGCCGTGGTCGATGATCTGCCGGCCATCTTCAGCCGACACGGCGACCGCCGCGAGCAGTTGCGCCCCGCGCGGCTTGACGCCCCGCGCGCCGACCGTATCGCCCGCCTTGATGTGGCGCGTCAGCTCCGCCGCCATATGCGGCGGCGTATGGACGAGGATGTCCTTGTCACCTGCCCGCATGACGAAGCCGTCGACCTCGCCATGCGGATTGAGCACGAAGCGTTCGAGCACGCCGTTCACGAGCGGCAGGCTTTCGGGATCGATCCAATGCATGTTCGTCTCCTGTGGTGCGTTCGTTCGTGATCGAAAGGAAAGAGATCAGCCGCGCGGCGGAGGCGGCGGCGGGCCGAGCCGGTCGGGGCCGCCCCTCGGGCCGCGTGGCGGGCGCGGACCGTCGATTTCCGTCATCTGATCCGGCGAGGTGCCGATGGCCTTGACGTCGACGAGCTTGCCGAGGGCGGTCTCGAGCAGGTCGCCGCGCACCGAGATCGTCTGTCCGGGATGCAGCCAGTCGGCCAGCCGTTCGGCTTCGGGCGGCGGCAGGCGGAGCGACGTGCCGTCATCGAGCACCGCGCCGTTGACCTCGCCGCGCTTGCCGTGCAGCACCGTGGCGATCCGTCCGCTGACCGTCTGGTCGGCGCCGTGCCGGCCGGGGCGGTCGGGCGGACCGTCGTCCACGACGGTCTTGCCGGTCGCGATATTGGTGATCGAGGCCGCGTCGACCAGCGGCAGCGCGCGGGCGCGCAGGCCGCGGATCGAGACGCCGTCGCCCGGCCGGATCGTGAACACGACCTGAGCCGTCAGATGCGGCGGCAGCTTCACCTCGGTGCCGTCGTTGAGAATCAGTCCGTCGACATCGCCGCGCGGCGTCAGCGTGTATTGCTTGACGATCCCGCGTGTCTCCGGAAGCTGCGATGCATCCCACGTCGCATCCGGCGGGGACAGCGGGGCCTGGGCGCTGGCCGCAGTCATGCCGCAGCCTGCTGCGGCGAGCATCAGCGCGGCCATGATCGGCGTCATCTTTCGCGTCATCCTGGAACTCCTTTGGCAGGGGTGACGCGAGATGGTTCGCAACGGCCGTGCCAAGTGCCGGACGACGACAAATCAATGGGTTGCATGACGGGTTGCGGCGCTAGGCGTCGTCTTTCCCGACGGCTCGCGTCGGATTTCCTGACGCCGGCTCGTCACCCAGACCGTAGCGCTGCATCTTGGTGTAGAGCAGTTGCCGGTTGATCTTGAGTTGTCGCGCCGCTTCGGTGCGGTTGCCGCCGCAGGCTGCCAGCGCGCGGCGGATCAGGCGTTCTTCCAGCCTGGCCACCGCCGCCGGCAGATCAGAAGGTTCCGTTTCCTCGTCATGTGGCGCGTCGGCGATGTCGAGGTCATCGGCGTCGATCAGGGCGCCCTGCGTCAGCACGCAGGCGCGTTCGATCAGGTTGCGCAACTCGCGGACATTGCCGGGCCAGGGCGCGTGAGCGAGCTTGTCAATGGCCGCGTCGCTCAGGCGTGGGCGCGGCCGTCCCTCCGATGCCAGCGCCAGGAAATGGCTGGCCAGTGGCAGGATGTCCTGGACGCGCTCGCGCAGTGGCGGCAGCTCGATCGGGATCACGTTGAGGCGGTAGTACAGATCCTGGCGGAAGGCGCCGCTCGCGACCAGCCTGGCGAGATCGCGATGCGTGGCCGCGACGACGCGGGCCGACACCATCACCGGCTTGCCGCCGACCGGCGTGATGACGCGCTCCTGCAGGGCGCGGAGGATCTTGGCCTGCATCGGCAGCGGCATGTCGCCGATCTCGTCGAGGAAGAGGGTGCCGGCCCCGGCATCGCGGAAGGCGCCGGCGCGGTCGGAGCTGGCGCCGGTGAACGATCCCTTGACGTGGCCGAACAATTCGCTCTCGAGCAGATCGCGCGGGATCGCGGCGCAGTTCACGGCAATGAAGGCAGACGCGCTGCGCCGGCTGTGGACATGAAGCGCGCGCGCGACCAGCTCCTTGCCGGTCCCGGTCTCGCCGCGGATCAGCACCGTGGCATCGGCATCGGCAGCGCGGCCGATCGTCTTCTGCACCCGGCGCATCGCCTCACTGGTGCCGATCAGCCCGCTGTCGTCGGCGGAGGCCGTGTCCTGCTGCTGAGACCGGCGCGGCGGCAGCCGCGCGATCAGCTCGCGCAGCGCGTCGCGGCCGATCGGCTTCACCAGATGATCGAACGCGCCGAGCCGCATCGCCTCGATCGTGTTCTCAGGGCTGGCATAGGCGGTCAGCACGATCACCGGAGGCGCATCGCCATCGGCGCGGATGCGGCGCAAGGTCTCGATGCCGTCGAGCCCCGGCATGCGCAGGTCGAGCAGCACGGCATCGGTCGCGGGAGACACCATGCCGGTCGCTTCGCGGCCGGAGGCCGCCGTGATCGCCTCGTGGCCGAGATCGGTCAGCGTCTCCGCCAGCCCGTCGCGTAGCGCCGCATCGTCGTCGACGATCAGGATGGTTGCCATGGCAGGGAGATCTCGAAGCTGGTGCCGGTGCTGACAGGGGCGAGTTGCGCATCGCCATGATGGGCGCGCGCGATCTCGCGCACGATGGCAAGTCCAAGCCCGGTGCCGTCGGCGCGGGTGCTGACGAACGGCTCGAACAGGCGATCCCTGATGCCGGGGGCGATGCCCGGGCCGCTGTCGGTGACGCGAAACAGCAGGCGTCCATCGGCGATCTCGGCTGCGACGACGATCTCGCCGTCCTCGGGCGTGTTCTGGATCGCATTGAGGATCAGATTGTCGAGCGCGCGCTGCAGCTGCGCGGGATCGAAGCAGCACCGCGCGGAGGAGGGCGCGACGGCGCGGAGCGACTGGCCGTGGCGCGCGGCAACATCGCGGTGCGCTTCGATCGTGGCCTGCAGGAAGTCGTCGAGCTCGACGGGACGGGTCTTCGGCTGGCTCGCCTGGGTCATCGCCAGGAGATCGCGCAGCAGCGCGTCGAGCCGCGCCACCTGCTGCAGGATCGCTTCGAGCGCGCCGGCCTTGCGCGCAGGGTCGGGAGAGGCGAGCGCGTTCTCCGCCTTCAGGCGCATCGCCGCGATCGGATTGCGGATCTCGTGGGCGAGCGTGGCCGACAGCCGGCCGACGGCTGCGAGGCGCTCGGCGGCGGTTGCGCGCATGCGCTCTGCCGAGAGGCGATGGCCGGCATCGTTGACGGCGTCGACGAGGCGGTCGAGCTCGCGGGCGCCGGTGTGCGGCAGTTGCGGCAGGTCGGCATTGTCCGTCGGCTCGCCCAGCGCCGTCTCGATCATGGCGATGCGGCGTGACCACGACACCAGGATCCAGGCCAGCCAGATCGCCGAGCCGAGCAGCGTCGCCGCCAGCACGATCAGCCCGATCAGCAGATGCGTGTAGGCCGGACCTTCGGCCGCGGCGGCGCGGGTCATGGTCCAGGCAGTGACGTTCTGGAGCGGACCGCGCAACGGGCAGGCATGAACGATCAGGGTCTGCGACCGTCCGGCATTCTTTGTCGTGAAGGGGCGGCCGCTGCGCTGCGCGTCGCTGTTGATCTGCTTGATCACGCTGAGCTCGGCGGCCGGCAGGTCGGTCTTGGGTCCGGTGCCTTCGTAGGTCGGATAGGCGTAGGCCAGCGACCCGGTCTCCGTCTGCCAGATGCCGCCTTCGACGCCGGGCGTCGCGGCCAAGGCGGACTGCAGCAGCGGGATGAGGTCCTGCTTCAGGCTGTCGTCGACCGGCGCGCCGCGCCAGCCCGAGACGAAGAACTGATAGCGGTCGGCGATGTCGCGGCAGCCGCGCGTGACCAGGTCCTGCGCGCGCGCCACGCGGGCGTCGTTCGACTGCTGGAACGACTCGACAAGAAGATACGCCGTCGCCGCGCCGGAAACTGCCAGCATGAGCCAGAGCGCCGACAGCCGCGAGCGAAGGGAGCGCATCAAATGGTCCGCAATGACATCGGATGACCGAGTGCGGCGCGACGCGCGGACGCGGCTCACGGCACCTCATTGCGGAACAGAACGTCCGATCGGCAATGTTGGTTCCCGATGCCGGCTCAGCGCGGCAGCGGCGCCTTCTCGGCCATCGCCTTGCGCAGGATGCGCGACAGCGATTCCACCGAATAGGGCTTCTTGATCAGCTCGAAGCCGTGATGGGCATTTTCCGCCAGCACGTGGCTGTAGCCGGATGTCAGCACCACCGGCAGGCCGGGATAGCGGTCGCGGATGATGCCGGCAAGCTCGAGGCCGTTGATGCCGGGCATGATGACGTCGGAGAACACGAGATCGACGGCGAACTCATCGTTCGCCAGGATCGCCAGCGCATCGGCGCCGTTGGCGACGCGGCGGGTGACGTAGCCGAGGTCTTCAAGCAGCTCGGTCGAGAACTGCCCCACCTCGTCATTGTCCTCGACCACGAGCACGCGGTAGCCGCGCCCGATGGTCGCCGGCTCGATGCGCGCGGCGCCCGCTTCCGCGCCGGATTCCGTTGCCGCGGCTTGTGGCAGATAGATCGTGAAGGTCGCGCCGTGGCCGATGCGGCTGTCGACCGCGATGTCGCCTTCGGACTGCTTGGCGAAGCCGAACGCCTGGCTGAGGCCGAGACCCGTGCCCTTGCCGACCTCCTTGGTGGTGAAGAACGGTTCGAAGATCGCGTTGAGATGTTGAGGCGCGATGCCGCCGCCGGTGTCGGTGACCGAGATCGCGATGAAGGCCCCGGGGCGGGGGCCCTGGCCGCGCAAGGCCGGAATGCTCTCGGTTCGCTGCACGCCGATCTGCAGATGACCTTCACCGTTCATGGCGTCGCGCGCATTGACGGCGAGATTGATCAGCGCAGTCTGGAATTGCGCGACGTCGGCGAGGGTGAACAGCCCGCTGTCCGTGACCGCGAGCTCGATCTGGATGCGGCTGCCGACAAGAGGACGGATCAGTTGCACGACGTTCTCGACCTGCTCGCCGACATTGAACACCTGCGGCGTCAAGGGTTGCCGCCGGGCGAAGGCCAGGAGCTGCGCGGTCAGCTTCGAGGCGCGCTCCACCGTCTCCGAGATCGCGTCGACATAGCGCCGGCGCCGCTCCTCGGGAAGATCGCGGCGGCGCAGGAAGTCGGTGGCCGAGCGGATGATGGTGAGCAGGTTGTTGAAGTCGTGGGCGACGCCGCCGGTGAGCTGGCCGACCGCCTCCATCTTCTGCGACTGCCGCAGCAGCTCCTCGCCCTGGATGCGCTCGGTGACGTCGACGGCCTCGGCGACCGCGCCGGTGACCACGTCATGCTGGTCGAACAGCGGCCGCATCGACAGCTCGAAATGTCGCTGGCCGCTGGCGAAGTCGAGCCGCATCTCGGTCCGGAAGCTTTCGCCGGCGAGAACGCGGGCGAACGCCTTGCGCAGCATCTCGGTCACGCCCGGCGTATGGGTGAACCAGGGCGCATCCCAGAGCGGCTGGCCGATGACGTTCACTTCACCGGCGCGCATGCCGGCGACCGCGATGCGGTTGGCATGCATCACGCGGCCCTCGACGTCGAGGATGGCCTGATACTGATTGCTGGTGTCGAAGATCGCGCGCATGCGCGCTTCATTGGCCTCGAGTTGGGCGGTGCGCTCCCTGATACGCTCTTCGAGGGTCTCGTTGACGCGGCGCAGCTCGATCTCGGCCTGCTTGGCGGCTGTGACGTCGTGAGCGACGCCGATGAAGCCGACATGTTTGCCGTTCGCATCCCAGCGTGGCTGCGATTCCGAGCGCAGCCAGCGCCATTCCCCGTCGGCGCGCCGGTAGCGCGCCTCGAGGAAGAACGGCTTCAGCGAGCACTCTCCCGACTGCTGCTGCGCGAGGATGCGCGGAAGGTCCTCGGGATGCAGCACCTTGCGCCAGTCGAAGGCCAGCGCCTCGTCAGGGGGCAGGCCGAGGAAATCGATATAGGCGCGATTGACGAAGGAGCGGGTGCGGTCGAGCTTCGTCACCCAGATCGGCACCGGCGCGCTGTCGGCGATCAGCCGGAAGCGTTCCTCGCTCTCGCGCAGCTTGGCCTGCGCCAGCATCTGGTCGGTGACATCGATATGCGCGCCGACCAGACGGATCGCACGGCCGTTCCAGTCACGCTCGATGCGGGCGATGACGCGGACCCAGCGGATCTCGCCGTCGCTGGGACGGATGATGCGGTATTCGGTGGTGTAGTCCTCCTGATCGCTCTTCACCGCGGCGATGAAGTCCCGCTCGGCCTTGACGCGGTCGTCGGGATGGACGCGCCTGACCCAGTCTTCGTGAGTCTCGTGGACGGCCTCCGGCGGCAGGCCGTGAATGATCAGGTATTCGGGGGAGCGGCGGTTGCGGTAGCCCTCGCGCAAATCGACCTCGACGCCGCCGACCCGGGCGATGCGCTGAATGCGCGCGAGCTCCGCCTCGCGCTCCTGCAGCGCCCGGTAGGCCTGATCGCGATCGCGGGCGATCTCCTCGATATGCTGGCGCAGCGCGTCGGCGGCAGCCTCCGGCCTCACGTCGTCTCTGGGCGCATCCGCGCTGTTCATGCTGACCTGTACTGGTGTGGCGAGCAGTCGTCCGAGAATTCCACCGCGGGTGTTCGGAAGCGTGGCGACATTGGGTTCAAGGAAAGCAAACTGGGCAGAGATTAAGGCGGGCAAACGACCGCATGACGTGAACGTCGGGGCAGATAAAAAGTTCCGCGCTCCCGGAACGGACTGTTACTGTCGTGCGTCGTCAGGCCCTGAACTCCGCAACACGTAGGTCCATACCGTGAAGCTCTTCGTCTGTCAGGCCTGCAAGAACATCCTGTATTTCGAGAATCGCAGCTGCGGTCGCTGCGGCCATCAGCTCGCCTTCATGCCGGAGCGCCAGACCCTGTCGGCGATCGAGCCGGCGGAGGAGGGGGTTCGGACGCTCGCCGACCACGGGTCGGGGCGCTTCTTCTGCGCCAATGCCGAGCACGACGCCTGCAACTGGCTGCTCGAGATCGGTGAGACCGCAGGCTTCTGCCGCGCCTGCCGGCATAACGGCACGATTCCCAATCTGTCTGATCCCGCGCAACTCGCCGGATGGCGAGAGCTGGAGGTGGCCAAGCACCGGCTGTTCTACTCGCTGATCCGCTGGAAACTCCCTGTGAAGACACGCATCGAGGATCCCGAGCACGGGCTGATCTTCAACTTCCTCGCCGACGACCCCGCCGGCCAGCAGAAGGTCATGACCGGCCACGACAACGGCCTTATCACCATCGCGCTGGCCGAGGCCGACGATTTCGAGCGCGAGCGGCGCCGGCTGGAAATGGGCGAGCCGTACCGGACCTTGCTCGGTCATTTCCGCCACGAGGTCGGGCACTATTTCTGGGACGTGCTGGTGCGCGATGCCGGCCGGCTCGACGAATGCCGGGCGGTGTTCGGCGACGATACCCAGGACTACGGCGAGGCACTGAAGCGGCACTACGAGCAGGGGCCGCCGGTGAACTGGCAGGACAATTTCGTCTCCGCCTACGCCACCACGCATCCGTGGGAGGATTTTGCCGAGACCTGGGCGCACTACCTCCACATCGTCGATACGCTGGAGATGGCCTCCGAGTTCGGTATCGAGATCGATCCGCCCGCCGACCAGATCGGCGGACTGACAGCGCGCGTCACCTTCGATCCGTATGTCGCGGAGGACTTCGACACCATCGTCAACGCCTGGCTGCCGTTCACCTTCGCCATGAACAGTGTCGCCCGGGCGATGGGCGCGCGCGATCTCTATCCCTTCATCCTGACGCCGCCGGTCATCGGCAAGCTGGGCTTCATCCACCGCCTGGTGCGGCAGGGCGGCCGGGAGACGTCCGTCACCTTGGCGCCCGAAAAGCCGCAGGCCGAGCCGCAGCATCAAGAGATCGGGGCGGCGTGATCCGCCTTGACTCCAGCGAACATAAAGTGAACATGGCGGCGTGACCGGAGCGAGGACCGTCATCGCGCATGCAGCCCAGATCGCAATCCAACATCGATGCTCAAGCCGCGGACGCTGAACACCTCGCGCTGGAGGCCGCCGTGGACCAGGCCATTGCTGCCTGCGGCGGCGATCTGCGCGCGGCCATTCGGGCCCTGATTGTTGCGAACGATTTTCTCGAGACCGAGGTCGGTGAGCTCATGAAGGCGGTGTCCCACGCCTATGCCCGCGGACGTTTCCACAGCTATTCCGGGTAACGGCAATGCCTGCGGCTGGCATGCCTCGCCGGACGGCACGGTCGGAACGAGAGGCGGGTTGCGCGCGGGCGATTTTGGTATAGACGAACCGATCAAGCTCGCGGTGTGACGCCTGTGCCACGAGCGGGGAGCCCGCCCAAAGGTATCAAGCAAGAACATGTTCAAAACCATTCTGATTGCGAACCGCGGCGAGATCGCCTGCCGGGTCATCAAGACTGCCCGCCGCATGGGAATCCGAACCGTTGCGGTCTATTCGGAAGCCGACCGCGATGCGCTGCATGTCGAGATGGCAGATGATGCCGTGCTGATCGGCCCGCCCGCCGCCGCCGAGAGCTATCTCCTCATCGACCGCATCGTCGAGGCCTGCAAGAAGACCGGCGCCGAGGCGGTGCATCCGGGCTACGGCTTCCTGTCCGAGCGCGAGGCTTTCCCGCGGGCATTGGCCGAGGCCGGCATCGTCTTCATCGGCCCGAACCCAGGCGCGATCGCCGCGATGGGCGACAAGATCGAATCGAAGAAGGCGGCCGCCAAGGCCAAGGTCTCGACCGTGCCCGGCTTCCTCGGCGTCATCGAGGACGACAAGCACGCGGTGCGCATCGCCGACGAGATCGGCTACCCCGTGATGATCAAGGCCTCCGCCGGCGGCGGCGGCAAGGGCATGCGCATCGCGCATTCGACTGCCGAAGTGGCCGAGGGCTTCAATCTCGCCAAGGCCGAGGCCAAGGCCTCGTTCGGCGACGATCGCGTCTTCATCGAGAAGTTCATCACGGATCCGCGCCACATCGAGATCCAGGTGCTCGGCGACAAGCATGGCAACGTGATCTATCTCGGCGAGCGCGAATGCTCGATCCAGCGCCGCAACCAGAAGGTCATCGAGGAGGCGCCGTCGCCGCTGCTCGACGAGGAGACGCGGCGCAAGATGGGCGAGCAGGCCGTGGCGCTCGCCAAGGCCGTGAACTACGACTCCGCCGGCACCGTCGAGTTCGTCGCCGGCCAGGACAAGAGCTTCTACTTCCTTGAGATGAACACGCGCCTGCAGGTCGAGCATCCCGTGACCGAGCTCGTCACCGGCATCGATCTCGTCGAGCAGATGATCCGCGTCGCCGCCGGCGAGAAGCTTTCGCTTGCGCAGAAGGACGTGACGATGACCGGCTGGGCGGTGGAATCCCGCGTCTATGCGGAAGATCCGTTCCGGAGCTTCCTGCCGTCGATCGGCCGCCTCGTGAAGTATCGCCCGCCGGCCGAGAGCAAGGCTGATGGCATCACCGTGCGCAACGACACCGGCGTGCAGGAGGGCGGCGAGATCTCGATCTATTACGATCCGATGATCGCCAAGCTCGTCACCCATGCGGAGTCGCGGGCTGCCGCGATCGAGGCGCAGTCGACCGCGCTCGATGCGTTCTATGTCGACGGCATCCGTCACAACATCCCGTTCCTGTCGGCGCTGATGAACCATCCGCGCTGGCGCGAGGGCCGGCTGTCGACCGGCTTCATCGCCGAGGAGTTTCCCAAGGGCTTTGCCGCGCGCGCGCCGGAAGGCGAGATCGCGCGCCGGCTGGCGGCGGTGGGTGCTGCGATCGACCACGTGCTCGGCGAGCGCAAGCGGCAGATTTCGCAGCAGATGATCGGCCGGCCTGTGAAGCGGCAGGGCCGCCGCGCGGTGTGGCTCGGGCGCGACGAGATCCTGCTCGACATCACCAGGGAGAACGGCGCGATCACGGTCCGCTTCGTCGGGGGCGACGGCAAGGTCGGCCCGGCGCATCAGCTGGTGTCGGATTGGAAACCGGGCGATGCGGTCTGGCACGGCACCATCGATGGCGCGGCCATCGCCGTGCAGACGCGCCTGATTGCGAACGGTGTGCGGCTCGCGCATCAGGGCGTCGAAGCACCGGTCTACGTCTACACGGAAACCGAGGCGACCGCGGCGCGGCTGATGCCGGTCGTCACCGCGGGTGATAGCGGCAAGAAGCTGCTGTGCCCGATGCCCGGCCTCGTGGTCT
Organism: Bradyrhizobium sp. HKCCYLS3013; assembly: GCF_051167615.1. NCBI lineage: Bacteria > Pseudomonadati > Pseudomonadota > Alphaproteobacteria > Hyphomicrobiales > Nitrobacteraceae > Bradyrhizobium > Bradyrhizobium sp. HKCCYLS3013. The sequence goes on along the minus strand of NZ_JBNPTK010000003.1, from coordinate 398,480 downwards.
CGATCGCCGTGACCGAAGGGCAGGAGGTCAAGGCCGGCGAGACGCTGGCCGTGGTCGAAGCCATGAAGATGCAGAACGTGCTGCGCGCCGAACAGGACGGCACGGTGAAGAAGATCCACGCGACCGCCGGCGCGACGCTCGCGGTGGATGCGCTGATCCTGGAGTTTGCGTAGTAAGTCTAACCGCCGTCATTGCGAGCGAAGCGAAGCAATCCAGGGCCCAGCAAGAGACTCTGGATTGCTTCGTCGCTTCGCTCCTCGCAATGACGGAGAGAGGTAGGGCGTGATGACGTTCCGTACTCGCCGAGAAGCGTTGCGCACAATCCTCGCCAGCGATCGCTGCGTCCATCCCGGCTCCGTTTACGACGCGATTTCGATCCGCGTTGCCGAGGACCTCGGTTTCGAACTCGGCATGTTCGGCGGCTCGGCGGCTTCGCTCGCCGTCCTCGGCGATCCCGACATTGCCTTGATCACCTTGACCGAGCTCGCCGAGCAGATGCGGCGGATGTCGCGCGCGGCCGCGCTGCCGGTGCTGGTCGATGCCGATCACGGCTATGGCAATGCGATGAACGTGCGCCGTACCGTCCAGGAGCTGGAGGCTGCCGGCGCCGCGGGACTCACCATCGAGGATACGCTGCTGCCGCAGGCTTATCGCGAAGCGAAGCCGCAACTGATCTCGCTGGCCGAGGGGGTCGGCAAGGTGAAGGCCGCGCTCGACGGCCGCGACGATCCCGCGCTGGTCATCCTGGGACGGACGGGCGCGGTCTCCATCACCTCGCTCGACGACGCGATCGCGCGAGCCAGGGCGTATGAGGCGTGCGGCGTCGACGGCCTGTTCTTCACCGGCATCACCGCGCGCGACCAGCTCGACGCGATCGCGGCCGCCACCACGCTGCCGATCGTGCTCGGCGGTGCGCCGGAGGAGATGTCCGATCTCGGCTATCTCGCCTCGCGCCGTGTCCGCGTCGCGCTGCAGGGCCATGCGCCGATCGCCGCCGCGACGCAGGCGGTGTATGAGACGCTGAAGGCGCTGCGTGACGGGGTCTCGCCGAAGCAGCTCAAGGGGCTGCCGTCGGCCGAGCTGACGGCACGCATGATGCGCGACGCCGATGTGAAGAAGCGCCTGCGCGATTTTCTGGGGCTCGGATCATGACCGATCGCGCCATTGTCCACGTCATGGTCCGCGGCCGCGTCCAGGGCGTCGGCTACCGCGCCTGGGTCGAGGATCAGGCCATCCTCAACGGCCTCGAAGGCTGGGTGCGCAATCGCAGCGATGGCAGTGTCGAGGCGTTGTTCGCGGGTCCCTCGGACGACGTCGCCGCCGTGTTGGCAGCCTGCCGCGAGGGACCGCCAGCAGCGCGTGTCGATGCCGTGATGGAAAACCCGGCGACGGCCGATCAGCTCAAACCGCGCCGGCCGGGCGAGGCGTTCTCCGTGTTGCCGACGCTCTAACGACACGGCGCGCGAGCCCGTCGCTCACTCCGCTGAGATCACCAGCGCCTGTATCCGGCCTTCGATGGCACCCTCGCCAAAGCGGCGCGCCAGCGCTTCCGCGGTCGCCTGCGTCACGGCGGCGAGGCCGGGCCTGCCGCGCGCTTCGATCTCGCCGCGCATCGGCGTGCCCTGGCAAAATGCCATGGCCGGGTCCTGAGGCGAAGCCGCGCGGCTGCGATGCGTCACCGTCTCGATCGCGATGTCCGTGAAGCCCGCTGCGGTCAGATCGGCCTCGATCCGCCCGGCATCGAAATAGCCGTGCGGAGTCCGGGTGAAGAACTGCGGCGGGCTTTCGGGGAAGACCTGTTGCAACGTCTCGTGAACGACGTGAGGAATTTCATTCTCCTCGATCCGGTCCCAGACGTTGAAGACGAAACGTCCGCCGGGCCGGAGCACGCGGCGGGCCTCCGCATAGCCCTTGACGCGATCGGGGAAGAACATCGCGCCGAACTGACAGGCGACGGCATCGAAGCTCGCATCGGCAAAGGGCAGGGCCAGCGCATCGGCTTGATGAAATGCGATGCGGTCCGCAGCGGCGAGATGGGTCCTCGCCTGCGCGAGCATCGGCTCGTTGAGATCGGTGGCGGTGATCCGGACCTCCGGCGGCAGTTGAGCGTGCAGGGCCCGCGTCACCACGCCGGTGCCTGCCGCCGTCTCCAGTACGTCGCGCGGCAGGTACGCCGCGATGCGCCGCGCGAGGTCCAGCGCGTAGGGCGCGAAGATCAAGGGAACCATCAGTTGATCGTAGATCTGCGGGATCGATCCAGTGAACGCCTTGTCGGATGCCGTCATGGCTTGCTCCTGTTGCAGAGGGGGGCAGGCGGAGAACCGGGCGGTCGGCAGGCGCAAAATGTGCGCCGTAACATCCGTCTGGCCGGCCGCCAGTCCGGTTCAAAGCCGCGCCTCTTGACATTCACTCTCTTCAGTCAGATATTTCTGTCATGACAGAAATTGCAGGTCATCGAAAACTTCCTCCCGCCGTCGAGCGCTTCATCCTCAACTGGGGCGACATGGGCGACCAGTGGGGCGTGAACCGCTCGGTGAGCCAGATCCACGGGCTGCTGTACCTCGCCGAGAAGCCGATGACGGCGGAGGACATCGCCGACACGCTCGGCATGGCCCGCTCCAACGTCTCGAACTCGCTGAAGGAGCTGCTCGCCTGGGGCTTGATCCGGCGCGTGCCGATCCTCGGCGACCGCCGCGATCATTTCGAGGCCGAGACCGACATCTGGGAGGTGGCGCAGCGGATCGCGGCCGGCCGCAAGGAACGCGAGATCGATCCCGCCATCGCGGCGCTGCGCGCCTGCGTCGCGGAGGCGACCGGCGATCCCGCGATCAGCGCGGTCGCAGCCAAGCGGCTGAAGGACATGCTGGCGTTCACCGAGCTGGTCGACCGTTGGTACGTGCAGATGCTGAAGGTGCCGCGGCCGCGCCTCGTCACGCTGATCAAGCTCGGCGAGAAGATCGTCAACCTGCTGCCGTCGGGAAGGTCCAGGTCCGGCAGCGTTTGAAGAGAGTGGAGGGCGTCATGGTGACCATGCGACATCCCGGACTTTCAACGCCCGCCAGCGCCAGGCTTCATGATGATCACAGGTTTCGTGCGCTGCTGTCGGCCGAGGATTGGGGACGGCTGCCGGTGTCGATCTGGCGCCGCTTCTCCAAGCGCCTCGCCGATGGCGCCACCGTCGTCTATGTCGGCGAGGTCGATCAGGCCGAGATCAGCCGTGCCGGCTTCTGGTTCGCGCATCTGGCGCGGCTGATCGGCGGGCCGCTGCCGACGCGCGCGAACATCGGCGTGCCGATGATCGTCGCGGTGACCGAGGACGCGGCGAGTGGCGGCCAGATCTGGACGCGCATCTGCGGGCGCCCGCATGGCTTCCCGCAGGTGATCCATTCCGCCAAGCGCTTCGCCGGTCCGACGGGGCTCGAGGAATATCTCGGCTGGGGCCTCAGCATGAGCCTGCGCGTCGGCGTCGCCGATGGCGCGCTTCATTTCCATAGCGCCGGCTACACGTTCGACTTCGCCGGCCGGCGCTGGGTGCTGCCGGCATGGCTCACGCCCGGCGACCTCACCGTCACCCATTCCGATCTCGGCAGCGGCGTCTTTCGCTTCTCGCTCGAGATCGTCCATCCGCGCTTCGGGCGCATCATCCGCCAGAGCGCCGTGTTCCGGGAGTCCGCACCATGACGCCGCTGCTCTGGTCCCTGATCGCGCTTCAGATCGTGATGGGCGTGTTCGACACCTTCTATCACCATGAGTTCACCGAGCGCCTGGCCTGGCGCCCGTCACAGCGGGGCGAGCTCAAGCTGCACGGCGTCCGCAATGGGCTCTATGCGCTGCTGTTCGCCGTCCTCGGCTGGTGCGAGGTGCATGGATTGTTCGCGATCCTCGTGCTCGCGGTGCTTCTGGCCGAGATCGCTATCACCCTCACCGATTTCGTCGAGGAGGATCTGACGCGCAAGCTGCCGCCGAGCGAACGCGTCAATCACACACTGCTCGCCATCAACTACGGCGCGATCCTCATGCTGCTGGTGCCGCTGCTGATCGGCTGGGCGATGCGGCCTTCGGTGATCGTGCCGGCCTATGCCGGCGTGCTGAGCTGGATTGCTGCTGCTGCCGCGGTTGGCGCCGCGCTGTGCGGCCTGCGCGACTTCGCCGCGGCCCGGCGCCTTGCGCGGATGTCGCAGCCGGATGCGGCCGGGCTGGTCGCGGCGCTGCCGCCAGCGCAGACCATCCTGATCACGGGTGCGACCGGTTTCATCGGCGCGCGGCTGGCGGCCGGTCTCGCCGCGGCCGGCCATCACGTCGTCGCCCTGGTCCGCGACCCGGCCAAGGCCGCCATGCTGCCGGCGCCGCTGACCTTGATCACACGTCTCGATCAGCTCGCCTCCGGCACCCGTATCGACGCGATCGTCAACCTGGCCGGCGAGCCGATCGGCAACGCGCCGTGGACCGCGGCCAGGCGCGCGACGATCCTGCAGTCCCGGCTTGCTACGACGGAAGCGGTCGTATCCCTGATCGCGCGGCTCGACCGCAAGCCGAAGGTGTTGGTCAACGGTTCGGCGATCGGCTGGTACGGCCTGTGGCAGGACCAGCCGCTGACCGAATCGGCCAAGTCGCATGCCTGCTTCAGCCATGACCTCTGCGACGCCTGGGAACAGGCGGCGCGCGGTGCCGAAGCGCACGGTGTCCGCGTCGCACTGCTGCGGATCGGGCTCGTCGTCGGCCGCGACGGCGGCTTCCTGGCGCGGATGCTGACGCCGTTCGAGTTCGGCCTGGGCGGGCCGTTCGGCTCCGGCCTGCAATGGATGTCCTGGATCGAGCGCGACGATCTCGTTCGGCTGATCGCCCATGTGATCGCGACCGATGCCATCACCGGGCCGGTCAATGCGACGGCGCCGCTGCCGGTGCGGAATCTCGCCTTCACCGCCGAGCTCGCGCGCTGCCTGCGGCGTCCGGCGCTGCTGCGTGTTCCCGCCGGCCTCTTGCGCCGGATCGGCGGCGACTTCGCCGAGGAGCTCTTGCTCGGCGGCCAGCGCGTGGTGCCGAACAAGGCGCTGTCGAGCGGCTTCGTGTTCCGGCATCAGAGCCTGCGCAGCGCGCTCGAATCCATCCTGTGAGCGGCCGAGCGCGTCATGACCGCTCGCCCCGGGCCATCGTTGCCGATGGCAGCTCGCCGAACGTGGCGCGGTAGTAGCGGGCGAAGTGTCCGGCATTGGCAAAGTTGCAGGCGGCGGCTGCCGCCGCCACCGTGACGGCGGGATCGCCCGAGCGCAGCATCTCGTGGGCGCGCCGTAGGCGCACCGATTTGGCAAAGGCCATCGGCGAATAGCCGCGCACACGCTCGAACAGGCGGAAGATCGACCGGACGCTGACGCCGGCCTCGCGCGCCAGCCGCTCGATCGTGATCGGCTCGCGCCAGTTGGCCTCGATATAGTCCTCGAGCCGCTTGACCAGGCCGAAATCCGGCATCGGAGAGGGATCCAGGAGCGTGTCGCGGAAACGATGACGGCTGGCGCAGAGGAAGGCGACATGTACCGCATCCTCCAGCTCGCGATAGACTGCGGCGGGGAACGCCGTATCCTGCTCGTTGAGCTGGGTCGTCAGGAAGTCCAGCAGCCGCATCAGGCTGCGGGCCTGCGGATCGGCGGCCGGAATGGCAGGGTCGATCACGAAGTCGGTGCGCGGCTGCACGCCGACCAGCGCCGTGAGGCGCCGTCGCAGCGCCTGCGGATCGAGCCGCAGGGTCAGTCGCCGATGGCCGCCTTGGCACGCCATCTGCCATGGCACGCCGGCCGGCGCGACCGCGAACTGATGCTCATTGACGTCGATCGCCTCGCCGGGAGTGCAACTGACCGCGCGTCCCTTCAGGGCGATCTGCACTCTGATGAAGTCGGCGGCGCGATGGTCGCAGACCATGTCGCAGGTCGTGGTGCCGAAGGCGAGACCGATGGTCTCGAGTTCGATCAGGTTGACGATCGCCTCGAAGCGCTCGGCGTTCCTGAAGTCGACGCGCTCGGCGCCGAGCCGGCGCCCCGCGAGGTCGCGCAGCACGTCGGCGTTCGAGGTCCGGATCAGCGCGTGGCGATGCAATGGTTCGAGGCCGGTCGCGCCGGTCGAGGCCGGGCTCGGCTTTGCTGGGGCGCTGACGATGTCAGCTGCGGTCAAGAGACGGTTCAAGCCGCTGCTCCTGAACTCCGATTATTAACCCATGCTACATCAGGTCCTGTCGGCGTCAATTACTTCGACATCGCGGCGCTTCGGAATGCCGCGGCCAGCGTGCGCAAGGCCGCGCGCTTGGCCGCATCTCCCGCCTTTGCATGCAGCATCACCTTGGAGCGGCCGAGCTTGGGCAGGCCGAGATCCGTTCCGATATCGATCAGTCCGCTGGGTGCGATCCGGCGGGCCAGCGGCGCAATCGCAAGACCGGCGCGCGCGGCGGCCGCAACGGCCGTCACCCCGCCGCCGACGAACGTCTCGCTGAAGCTGATTCGCGCGCGCTCGAGCGCGCGGACCGCGATGCTGCGCACGCCACAGGGCGGTGCGAGCGTGGCGAGCGGCAGCGTGCCGCCGGCCGGCAGACGAAATCTGGGCGCTGCGAACCAGCCGAACTCGTCCGTGATCAACGCCTCGCCACCGCGGCGGCTCGCCTCCTGGCGGACGATCACGGCGTCGAGCTTGCCGGCATCGTAGCGGTCGAGCAGGTCGCGCGAGAAGCCGATGCTGACCGACAGGACGAGGTCCGCCATGGCAGCATGCAACTGCTCGAGCATCGGCACCAGCTCGGGGCCGGCGACGTGATCGCTGATGCCCAGCGACAGCAGCGGCCGGATGCGGGGGGCCCCGGTGAGCGCGAGGTCATGCGCGGCAACCAGCGCGCGGGCGTTCTCGGCGAAGGCCGCGCCGTCGGCGGTGAGCCGGACCGCGCGCGGCGAACGCTCGACCAGCCGCTTTCCGAGCAGCGCTTCGAGCCGCTGCAGCTTGAGACTGACCGCGGCCTGGGTGGTGCCGAGCGTCTCGGCCGCCCGGGTGAAGCTGTGCAGGTCGCTCACCAGCAGAAAGGCGCGGACGGTCGCGATGTCGAGCGTGGCGGTCATATGAACTCGTTATCATTGATATCCATATCGATAAGATACCAAAATGAGCGGCGCGCGGCTAGCTTTGCTCCCGAAGCGCAGTCACGCGCTGGATACCGGGAGCCGACCATGCCGTTGATCAACATCGTCTATGCCAGCCAGCGCCGCTCGCCGTCGCTGAAGAAGGCCATCGCGGACGCCATCACCGAATTGACCGCGCACATCCTGCGCAAGGATCCCAAGGTCACCGCCGTCATCGTCTCGGAAGCGGATGCCGCGGACTGGTTCGCCGGCGGCGCCTCGCTGGCGGAGCAGGGGCTTGCCAGCTACTGGATCGACGTTCACGTCAGCGAGGGCACCAACACCAAGGACGAGAAGGCCGCCTATCTCGCCGCGGTGTTCGCGCGCATGTCCGAGCTGATCGGCCCCCTGCATCACGAGACCTATCTGCATGTCGACGAGGTCAAGGCGGATGCCTACGGCTTCGGCGGCCTGAGCCAGGAGCGCCGCTATGTTGCGGCGAAGCTCGACGTCCCGCCGCAGCAGGGCGCCGCGTGAGCTCATGCCGTCTCCGGCTGCGCGACGCTGACGGCGCCGAACACGCTCTCGAACGCCTGTCGGAACGCGACGTCGACATCGGCGAGCGTCACCGGCAGGCCGAGATCGACCAGGCTGGTGACGCCGTAGCGCGGATCGGTCACGCCGCAGGGCACGATGGCCTGGAAGTGCGACAGGTCCGGCTCGACATTTATGGCGATGCCGTGGAAGGTCACCCAGCGCTTCAGCCGCACGCCGATGGCGGCGATCTTGTCCTCGTGGCCCTCGCCCTTGTCGGGCCGCTTGACCCAGACGCCGACGCGATCCTCGCGCCGCTCGCCGCGCACGTTGAAGGCGTCGAGGGTGCGGATGATGGTCTCCTCGAGCGCGGCGACATAGGCGCGCACGTCGGGGCGCCGCCGCTTGAGGTCGAGCATGACATAGGCCACGCGCTGGCCGGGGCCATGATAGGTGACCTGGCCGCCGCGGCCGGTAGGCACCAGCGGAAAGCGCGGATCGCGCAGGTCTTCGGCCTTGCCCGACGTGCCGGCGGTGTAGACCGGCGGATGCTCCAGCAGCCAGACCATCTCCGCGGCCTCATGGGCGGCGATCGCGGCCGCCCGCGCCTCCATGAATTCGGTCGCCCGGGCGTAGTCGACCGGCGAATCGGAGATGCGCCAATCCACGGCGTTGCCGGGAGGGCCCGCAAAGGTGGTCAGGTCGAGTGTTTCGCGGCTGTTAACCATTGGCTAACCACAACATGGTGATGTCTGGGCAATCAAAATCCAGTCGTGACTTCGGTGGTCCTGCAGTGTCAACCCTCGATAAAGTGACAGTCGACCTGATGGTCGTTCTCGGCACCTGCTCCATGCCCATCCACCAGGTTCTGCGCCTGTCCCGCGGCGCCATCATCGAGCTGGATGCCACCGAGGCCGACGACGTCAAGGTGCTCGCCAACAATCTGCCGATCGCAAATGGGGTGGTGCTGGTCGACCGCAACCGCATCGCGGTCGAGGTCAAGCAGATGCTGCCGCGCTCGCCGACGCCGACGTCGCGATAGCGCGCCACGGCCCACGCCAAAACCGTCCACAATCCGGTATTTTAGGGCAGGGCGGGCCTTGTCCCCCTGACATCGATTTGATACACGGGCGCCACTGATCCGGTGCCGCCCTTCCTCTGGCTCCGGCTTCTTCTTCGCGCTCGTGGCGGAATTGGTAGACGCGCTGCCTTGAGGTGGCAGTGGGTAACACCGTGGGGGTTCGAGTCCCTCCGAGCGCACCACAAACCCACGTTTTCCCTTGAAATCGTTACGGTTTTTTCCGGATGTTACCCGGGAATGTTACCACTTCGTTCCCGCCGGCCGTTCCCGTCCTGTTTTCCGCGACAGGCCGCAGAAAATCATCCAGCGACTGGCCCTGGTCGAACGCGACCACCTTGTCCATTCCGCTGATGCCGAGCTTCTCGCGGTTGGCCTGGGCGATGTAGTGCGCCGGCATCTTCGGGTCGGTCCAGCCGAACATCGCCATCATCTGGCTCTCGGTGCATTCGGCTTAGGCAGCCACTTCGGCGCGCGCCTTGCGCACCCCATGGCAGCTCTTCTTCGCCTCGTTGACGCCGGCGAGAACGGCGTACTTCTTGAACTTCATCGCCCACGCCTTTTTGTTCATCGGCAGCACGCGCCCCTTCAGGCGCTTTCCGGTGAACACGTCGGCGCCGATGATTCCGGCGGCTCTTGCGGCCCGCAGGCTCTCCGCGAACTCCGGGTGCACCGGAACGGTCACCATCGTATTGCCACGGCTTTTTTCGGTAGTGATCTGCACGGCCATCTTGCGCACGATTTGGCGCAGGTGCGGCGGCCCGAAGCGATGCGCATCCCCAAGCCGCAGGAACGTGTAGTGCAGGATATCGAACATCAGCCGCGCCTCGGTACCGAGCGGCCATGTGGCCCGGTATTTGGCCATGTCATCCTCGGTCCAGGGCAGAAAGCCACCGCTCTCTCGCGACGCACGCGCCTTCCCAGAGCGCAGACCGATCGTTGGATCGTCGTCCTCGTCCAGGTGGCCTTCCTCGATCATCCAGCGCATCATGCCGCGCAGGGCCGACAACAGATTGCCGGCCTGAGAGGGGGTCCGCGCCTTCATCTCGGCCTTGATGACGTTGCGCGTGAGGACTGAAAACGGCTTCTCGCCATTCTCGATCAGCAGGCTTTCAATCAACCCTGCCCGCTGGAGGCGAGTTGTCTCGGCAAGACCGGCATGGCCGACACTGAGATCGCCGAGCCAATGATCGCTTTGCCGGTATCCGTACCAGTACCAGCGCAGTGTCCCGGGCTTAGGCGGCGAAGCGGGGCGCGCAGGGCAGGGCGCGTTGCGCTGCTTCTGGGCGTTGACGTAGTCGCTCTCCTGTCCGTAGAGCGCGATTTGGGAGGCGATGGCGACATCGACCTCAGCATCAAATTCTGAAGAACCGTAGGCGGCCTTGATCCGGATCTTTGGCAGTTTGTTGCGGAGCTGCACGTAGTAGCGCAATTGACCGCGCTGGCTGACATCGACGTAGAGGTAGCGGCGCTCCGGCTGACCGGGCTTGTTGGTTCCTTTGACGCGCCGCATCCGCAACACTCCTCCGAGTGCGGCGACCGCCGCCTCATAGGCGGCATCGAACGCTCTCGTACCGTAGTCTTCGGCGATCCCGATCCGGCGTCCCTTCCGGCTGACCTTGACGTACCAGCGCAACGATCCGGATTCGGAATAGTTGAAATAGAGGTACATGCGACGATCCCCGGGCGCGCGGGGGGCGGGACGTTCCGTCTCAGGCATTGGTCGGCTCCCTGAACCAATGCCTGGAGTCTACGAATCCTCGGATTCGGCATCAACGGTGAAAGGTGTGTTTCACCCGGTTTCGGTGCCATTGAGGCGGCGCGCAAGAGCTTCGGACGGCGTCCAGAATTCGTCGAAATTGTTCTTTGGCTGAGGGGGGGATCGCGCGCTCGAGGTCAGAGCGATCCTGATCACGCCGTCCGTATCGACCACGACCTCAGTGGCGCCAGCTTCCTTTGCGGCGCGGATCGCGCGCGCAATATCGGCCTGTGTGACCCTGGCTGGGCGGCGGGGCATCGAGGATCTCCATCCGATCTATGATCGCCGTCGGACTGCGCTTGTTCGGCTCTACGAAACGCCTAGGGCGATCGCCAGCAAGAAACGCCGAAATGCGCCATTGAAACAGTGCTGGGTCTCTCGGTGGAGAACGTTTGGCGGGGATTGCGCATGAAACGGCCAGTCGGTGCCGAGTCTGACGATTGACGGCATGAGGCGCCGTTGCGGCAGATCCACTTCCGACGGCGCCCGAACCGGCGCTATTGGCCTTTTGTCGTCGGTTTGACGGGGCCGTCGTCCCGCAGGGCACGGTACCTCTTGCGCAATTCGTCCACCGCAATTCGGTCGAGCTCACCTCGTCGCTGACGGTCGCGCAGAACAGCACGATCCTCCGCCGACAGGGCGATCAGGAATCCCCAGCCTTCGCCCCTGTCCGGAAACAGCTCGACGATCCGTAGATCGAGCCGCGCGGCATCATCGTCGTCGTGGGCTGCCTCGATCGGCTTGGCCTCCAGATGTTTGCGGGAAGCCCGAGGCAGATTGTTCGCTGAGGATCGCAGTCTGTTTTTATCTGTTTCTTTATAAGCAGGTCCCTTAGGGCCCCGCGGTGCTTCTTTATACGCAGGTCCCTTTTGGACCCGCGGAGCCGCAGGTCCGTTTCGGCCCCGCGGCGGACCAGCGACATTGGCAGGTACCGGCACGTCGCGGACGACATAATCGATCTCACCGAACCGCTGGCCGTCGGCGAGTCGCTGCTGCTCCCGGGTGACGTAACCAGCGGAGATCAATTCACGGAAAATGCGTTGCAGTTTCTTCCGGCCGACCAGAAGCGTCCGCCCGATATGGTCGAGACGGACGCGCCACTTGTGTGGGCGTGACAGCAGGAAGCCGAGCACGCCCTTGGCCTCGACCGAAAGCCGTTCGTCGGTGAACACGGCATTCGGCACGATCGTGAAATGCGCCCTGTGCTCGCGGCGAACGATGGTCAAGCCTGCGGCCCCAATTCGTCGGCCCTTGTCCGCGCAATCGACCGGGACCGAGATGCGGGAACACCAACAGCGCCGCTCATGAGCGTTGCGAGCTTGGGAGCGTTCACGGCCTCTCTCAGCCGCAGCGGTCGGAGAGCAGGGCGGCCGTATGGAAGAGGTTGCTGAAGGTCGTTGATGAGGGGCGGCTGCAGTGGAAGCCCACGGGGAGACCCCCGTGCGCCGGTCTCCATTGATCCTGAGCCCGATCCCGGGCAGGTAAGTTTGATCGCAGGCCGATCGAGGATGCATGGGGACGCGCTCTCGACGGCTGCAGTTGGACTAGCTTCCGTAGCAGGACGTGGTTGTTGGGAGAGAGGATTGCGGTGGCGCATGATTGAACATGCCATGGCAGACGCGAGCGATCATCATGCCGATCCTGCGATCCGCTTCGACAAAGTTGCTCATGTTTCGAATAAGTGCCGGTCATGTCCCGGATGGAAAAATGCGCTCCTCTAGAGCAACCATCGCTCGTGACCCCGGCGATCCCGTGTGTTGATCCACCAGGCCCATCTGTGCAGTCTCGGATCACCAACGAAAGCACATTGATCCGTCGAGTATTCCATTCCGCCGATCCCGCGCAGACATACGCTAGGGTGCGAATAGTGCCGTTCGGAGGATTGATGCACCTCACCAATTTGATTTGAGCAGCAACAACGATCTTTGTGAGTGCCAAAGCGCCGGTAGTCAAAACAAGCGCTTACGACCGTCCAACCTACGACGCGGAGAGGCGTTTTTATCTTGCCGTTTTAATCGGTCGGATGTGCTGGGTTTTGGCCACGATCTTTTTGGCCACGATCGTCTTTGTCGCTTTCGCTATCGTGCTTTCCATCCTCATCGTCAAGAACACGTCTGCAACGCAGCCTGATCTGCAGCTCTTTGACAGCGAGGAGTCCCAATGCCCCGTGCAGCTTTCCGCGCTCAGCGACGGCATCGCGCCGGTGCACGTCGGCCACAGCATAGCCGTTGCGGCGCACTGTTCCATCGGTCTGACAGAGCCACGTCACAGGCAATTTGGCGCGATCGCGCTGCCGCTTCGGGCACCGCGTCGCAGGCAAGATAGCGCGCGTTCCGTCGTCTTCGATCTGCACCGGTTCTCATCCGCTGACAGCGGAGCTCCATCACTTCGCGCGTCGTTCTCGACGCCTATTCGTTGCTGCTGGATTGCTGCTTCGGTTCATGCCAGGGCTCCCAGCAGCCTGCGGTTCTTGCGTTTGGCATGCGCGGCAACGTCGGCGGCGCTGACGGCCTGATCGACGCAATGCACCGTGCCGTCGCACCACATCGCGTGCATGATCACGGTGAGTTTGCGCGCCACCGCGACCACCACCGTGCGGTGTCAGAGCGCTTGGCGACCGCCGGTCCCAGGTCTTGACCTTGTCCGACGCTTGACGCGTCAGCAGCGCGCTCACCGCTTTGCTGTACGCGGACCGCGGGTATCAGTCGATACCCGGTCTTCTCTGCGCCTCTTCTTCGGGAGGAGAGGTCGAACGAAAGCAGCGCTCGGGCGCAGGCCGCCGCGAGATGGCCGAGCCATGCCTGCTGTTCGAACGTGGAGAAAGCTTCCTGTGACGATGCCGCGCGCCGGCGTTGCTCAGGGCGACGCTGAGTGCGGTCTTGCCTCATCGTTGCCGATGGCGCCAGAACCGGGATGTCCGGTCGACGTCCAGAAGCACTCCCTCTGGTCGGCGCGTTCTGCCGGGACCGCCGCAAGGTGGCCGACAGGGACGCCATGTCGCCAAGCTGCCGCATGTCAAAGCCAGGCGCCGATGGCCCGTCGGCTCGGCTTGCCTTGCGCGGCGCAGGGTCTGGCGTCCGCATTTTACCCGCGGGCGTGACATAACATGCTGGCAAATCACTTGATTGTTATGCATATACGTTCCCGTTGAAATCGCTGGAAACGGTCCCGTGAGCTCGGACAACGGCACATTGAACATTGGTCTGCGCCTGCGGCGCGCCCGGTTGGCTAAGGGCATGCGCATGCGCGACCTGGCACAAACTGTCGGTTGCGACGAGAGCATGATCTCCAAGATCGAGGCCGGCAAGGTCATGCCGTCGCTGCCAATGCTCGACAAAATGGTCCGCGCGCTCGACCGCGACATGGCCTCGTTCTTCGGCTTGAGGGTCGACGACTACAAGCTGGTGCAGAAGCCTGAGGATCGGCTCAAAGTGCATGTCGATGCGCTGCGCGGCGGCAAAGGCGTCGTCTATGAGCGTCTGGTGCCGGTCGCTGCTGGGAATCTGCTCGAAGCCAACGTTCACGTCGTGGCACCCGGCGGCGAGAAGGTCGATCTCATCACCCACCAGGGCGAAGCCGTCGGATACCTCGTGTCGGGCACGATCGAGCTTACCATCGACGACACGACCTATCTGATGACCGCCGGCGACTCCTTCTTCTTCAAGGCGTATCTGACCAACAGCTATCGTAACGTTGGACCGGACGAAGCGCGGATCGTCTGGGTCAACACCCCGCAGGTTCACTAGAACCGGTTCCTTTGGCGCAAGGCGGCCCGTATGATCGGATCGTTGCATGAATTTCATGCATGTGACGAGAACGGATGCAGAGGGCTTTGGAACCTCTGCGTTCGCAACCTCACGGCAGAGCTGCGCGGAAGTTAAATCACAGCAGTTCCGCATATCCCTGCATTTCAGAGGCTGTGCGGCGATCATGGCATAGCGCTTGCTTAATCAGCGACATGACTGTGATGCATGCCGACTGCCCCCGGCTGCGTCCGACTGTCGATGGGGCCTCACCCGCTGAGGCGTGCGGCGCAAGCCGTCGCCGCAGCGAATGATGGCAGGCGAACCGCTGATGGCTTTCGTTTGGAAGCGACTGCTTGGCACCATCCCGAGCCTGGTGGGCGTCGTCGTTCTCACATTCTTCATTTCGCGCGCGCTGCCGGGAGATCCTGCCGCGTTCTTCGCCGGGCCTGCGGCGAATGCCGCGTCGATCGCCAGCATCCGTGCCACGCTGGGCCTCGATCGTCCGCTGCCGGTGCAGTTCGTGAGCTACATCGCCGACCTCGCGCATGGCAATCTCGGCCGCTCGCTCACGACCGGGCAGCCGGTGCTGACCGATCTGCTCGAACGGTTGCCTGCATCGCTGGAACTGTCGTCCTTCGCGCTGCTGTTCGCGATCGGCATCGCCGTCCCGATGGGAGTCTGGGCGGCGACGCGTCTCGACGGCGGCGTCGATCATGCCTGCCGTGCGCTGGTCACGGTCAGCGCCGCGTTTCCGACCTTCTTCGTCGGCCTGCTGTTCGTCTACATCTTCTACTTCCTGCTCGGCTGGGCGCCGCAGCCGCTCGGCCGGCTCGACGAGATCGCCTTCTCGCCGCCCCCCCGCGTCACCGGGGCCTACACGATCGACGCCGTCATCGCCGGCGACTGGCCGGTGTTGCGCGCGGCCCTGGCGCAACTGATCCTGCCGGCGATCTCGCTCGGCCTGTTCGCGCTGGCGCCGATCGCGCGGATCACGCGGGCCGCGATGCTGGAGGCCCTGAGCAGCGATTTCATCCGCACGGCTCGCGCCAGCGGCCTGCCGGTGCGCAAGATCCTGATGGCCTACGCCTTCCGCAACGTGCTGCTGCCGGTCTCGAGCGTGCTCGGCATGGTGTTCTCGTTCCTGATCGGCTCCAACGTGCTGATCGAGCAGGTGTTCGGCTGGCAAGGCGTCGGCGCCTATGCAGTGGCCGCCATGATCGCTTCCGACTACGCGGCGGTGCAGGGCTTCGTGCTGATGATGGCCGTGCTCTACGTGCTGCTCAATCTCGCGGTCGACGTGTTCGCGACGTTGGTCGATCCCCGCGTCAGGTTCGAGGGCTGAGCGATGAGTCTCGTCACGCTCGCCCGCAACACCAGTTACGCGTTCGGCGAAAACCGCCTGACGCTGGTCGCCGCGATCATCCTGGCGCTGCTGACGCTATGCGCGATTTTCGGTCCGTCGATCGCACCGTACGATCCGCTGCTCACGTCGGCCACCACGAAGCTCGCGCGTCCAAGCCTTCTGCATCCGTTCGGGACCGATGCGCTCGGCCGCGACATCCTGAGCCGGGTCATCGTCGCGACGCGTCTCGATCTCGGCATGGCGGTGTCGGCGGTGGTGCTGTCCTTCGTGGTCGGCCTCGCGCTCGGAGCGGTCGCCGGCTATTTCGGCGGCTGGACCGATCGCATCATCGGCCGGGCGATGGACACCATCATGGCGTTCCCGCTGTTCGTGCTTGCAATGGGCATCGTGGTGGCGCTCGGCAACAGCGTGGCCAACATCATCATCGCCACCATGATCATCAATCTCCCGTTCTACTGCCGCTTCGCGCGTGCGGAGGTGAACGTGCGGCGCGAGCTCGGCTATGTCGAGGCGGCGCGCATGGGCGGCAACGGGCCGCTGCGCGTCCTGATTAACCATATCGTTCCGAACATCCTGCCGCCGATGATGGTGCAGGCTTCGCTCAACATGGGCTGGGCGATCCTCAATGCCGCCGGCCTGTCCTTCATCGGACTCGGGGTCCGGCCGCCGACGCCGGAGTGGGGCATCATGGTCTCGGAAGGCGCGAGCTACATCATCTCCGGTGAATGGTGGGCCTTCATGTTCCCGGGCGCGGCGCTTGTGCTCGCGGTATTCTCCTTCAACATGCTGGGTGACGGGCTGCGCGATCTGCTCGATCCGAGAAAGCGCGTGTGATGGCCCAGCTCGAGATCGACAATCTCTCGGTGGAGTTCCGCACGCGTCATGGCGTAGTGAGGGCGCTGGATGCCGTCAGCCTGTCGGTCTCGCGCGGCGAGATCGTCGGCGTGGTCGGCGAGAGCGGCTCCGGCAAATCCGTCACCGCCTACACTGTGATGGGCCTCAACGATGCGGCTGCGCGCATCACCAAGGGCGCGATCACGATGGGCGGCATCGATCTTCTCGCAGCGCGCCCCGAGGCGATGCGCGAGCTGCGCGGCCGCGAGATGGCAATGATCTTCCAGAGCCCACGCACCGCGCTCAATCCGATCCGCAAGGTCGGCAAGCAGATCGAGGACGTCCTGCAGGAGCATGCCGCGCTGCCACGGCGCGAGCTGAAGACGGCGGCGATCGCCGCGCTCGCGCGGGTACGCATTCCCGATCCCGAACGCCGCGCGGAGGCTTATCCGTTCGAGCTCTCCGGCGGCATGTGCCAGCGCGTGATGATCGCGATGGCGTTGGCCTGCACGCCCTCCGTGCTGATCGCGGACGAGCCGACGACGGGACTCGATGTGACGACCCAGGCCGTGATCATGGACCTGATCCGCGAGATGAGCCGCGCGTCGCAGATGTCGACACTGCTGATCACCCATGATCTCGGTCTCGCCGGCGAATATTGCGACCGCATCGCCGTCATGCATGCCGGCCACATCGTCGAGATCGCTCCGACCGAAGAGCTGCTCGCGCGTGCGGCACATCCCTATACGCGCCGGCTGCTGGCGGCGACGCCGGTGCCGGAATCGCGCCTCGAGGACCTCAATGCCATTCCCGGCCATCTGCCCGATCTGCGCGGTGCATTGCCGCCATGCCGCTTCAGCGGGCGCTGCGAGCTTAGGCAGCCGATCTGCGATGAAGCGGAGCTGCCGTGGACCAAGTTGTCGCCCCAGCATCTCGTGCGTTGCCGGTTTCCGCTGTCATGACCCCGCTGCTCGAGGTCACCTCGCTGTCCAAGCTGTACCCGATCAAGCAGGCAGGGAAGGGGGCGATGCTCCACGCGGTCGACGATGTCAGCCTGACGATCTCAGCCGGCGAAAGCGTCGGCCTCGTCGGTGAATCCGGCTGCGGCAAGTCGACGATGGTGCGCCTGCTCGGCCGTCTGATCGACCCCACCGCAGGCCATGTCCTGATGGACGGCGCGGATCTCACCGCGATCACGCAGACGAAATTCGCGGCGTCGCCGAACCGGCGGCGCATCCAGGTCGTGTTCCAGGACGCGACCGAGAGCCTCAATCCATCCTTCCGCGTGTTCCAGGCAATTGCCGATCCGCTGAAGCGGCTGCTCGGCATCACCGACAGCGCCGAGATCGCGCGCCGTGTTCAAACGACCGCTGCGCTTGTCGGGCTGCCGGACGAGCTGCTGCAGCGCTATCCGCATCAGCTGTCGGGCGGCCAGCGCGCGCGCGTCGGCATCGCGCGCGCGGTCGCCGTCGAGCCCTCGCTGCTGATCCTGGACGAGCCGACCTCGGCGCTCGACGTCTCCGTGCAGGCCGTGATCCTGCGGCTGCTGGCCGACCTGCGCGCGCGGCTGTCGATGAGCTATCTGTTCGTGTCGCACGATCTCAACGTTGTCAGGCTGCTGTGCTCGCGCGTGGTCGTGATGTATCTCGGCAAGATCGTCGAGATCGCGCCGGCCGAGGCGCTGTTCACCGCACCAAGCCATCCCTACACCCAGGCGTTGGTCGCCGCGATCCCGGATCCCGCGCGGCGCGGTGAAGCCCGGCCGCGCCTCGACGGCAGCCCGGCCAGCCCGATCAATCCCGATCCCAATGTCTGCCGCTTCTACGGACGCTGTCCGAAAGCAGCTGACATCTGCGCGAAGGCCATGCCGCCGCTCCGCGCGACCGGGCCGGATCATTTCGCCGCCTGCCACTTCGCTGTTTCACCCGCTGGAGGAAACGATGAGCGCTGACAACGAGATCTGCCGCATGGACGCCGTCACCGTTGCGGCGAAGGTCAAGGACAAGACTCTCTCGGCCACTGAAGTCACCGAGGCGGTCCTGCGCCGCATGGACAAGCTCGAGCCGCACATTCATGCCTTTTGCACGCCGACCCCCGACGTTGCGCGTGCTGCGGCCGCCGCCGTCGACGCGAAGATCGCGGCTGGCGAGGATCCCGGCCTGCTCGCCGGCGTGCCGATCGGCATCAAGGATCTGGTCGCGACCAAGGACATCCTCACCGTGATGGGGTCGCCGCTCTACCGCGACTTCGTGCCGGATGAGGACGACATCGTCGTCGAACGCCTCAAGTCAGCCGGCGCCGTCATCATCGGCAAGACCAACGTGCCGGAGTTCGGCTACAGCGGCGTCGGCCACAATCCTGTATTTCCGGCGACGCGCAATCCCTGGAATCTCGACATGACGTCGGGCGGATCGAGCGCCGGCTCCGGCGCCTCGGTCGCGTCAGGCGTTGCGCCGTTCGCGATCGGCTCCGATGGCGGTGGCTCGATCCGCATTCCCTCGGCGCTGTGCGGCCTCTACGGCATCAAGGCTTCCATGGGCCGCGTGCCGCTGTATCCAGGCTGCCGGGACGAGCGTTATCCCGGCGTATCGAGTTGGGAGTCGCTCGAACATGTCGGTCCCATGAGCCGCACCGTGGCCGACTCCGCATTGATGCTCAAGGTGATCACCGGACCCGATCCGCGCGATCGGTACTCGATTCCATCAGCCGATTTCGACTACGTCGAGGCCACGAAGGAGAGCATCAAGGGTCTCCGCATTGCCTACAGCGAGGACTGGGGCTATGCGCCCGTCGACCCGGAAGTCCGTCGCGTCGTCTCCGAGGCGGTCCGCGTGTTCGAGACCGATCTCGGCTGCACGGTCGAGCGCGCCAATCCCGGCTGGGACGATCCGTTTCCGCATTTCTGGACCATCGTCGCCGGCGACACCGACCTCACCGGCCTGCGCCGAATGATGAAGGGGCGCGAGAAGGAGATGTCGCCGCATCTCGTCGCGCTGTTGCAGCGGCAGTGGACGGCCGAGGAATTCACCGACGCCAAGATGATCCGCCAGATGGTCTGCAACCGCATGTGGCGGTTCATGGCCAACTACGATCTCCTGATTACGCCGACGCTCGCGGTGCCGGCCTTTCCGCTCTACATGCAGGGGCCCGAGATCATCGAAGACAAGATGGTCACGACCGGCGACTGGCTCTGCTTTACCTTCATCTGCAACCTGACCGGCCAGCCCGCCGCGACCATCCCCGCGGGCTTCACCAACACGGGTCTTCCTGTCGGCATGCAGATCATCGGCCGCCATCTGGCGGATCGGACCGTGCTCGCCGCCTCCGGCGCCTTCGAACAGGCGCGTCCGTGGGCGCACAAATGGCCGAAGCTGTTGACCGAGCTCGGCCTCTGACACTGCCTCCACCACCCACCTGAAACATCCAGAAAGGACGCACGATATGAAGCTCTATCGCAGTCTCGTTGCAGCGGCGTTGCTCACAGCGTCCGCTGTGCTGCCAGGCGCCCTTGCGCGCGCGGCCGAGATCGCCAAGGACACCCTGGTGATCGTGTCGGAGATGGGCCCCAACGGTCTCGACACGATGGTGCCGACCGCCAATGATCACAGCCGCATGGTGGTCTGGCAGGCCTATGACCGGCTCGTCAGCCATGGTGAGAAGACGCTCGCGGACGGCACGGTGTCCTATGACGCGAAGATCATGACGCCGGAGCTCGCCGAGAGCTGGGAAGCTAGTGAGGATGGCAAGACCTACATCTTCCATCTGCACAAGGACGCGACGTTCCACGACGGCACGCCGGTCACCGCCAAGGACGTCAAATGGTCGTTCGACCGTGCCATCGCCGCCGGCGGCTTCCCGGCGGTGCAGATGGCGGCCGGCTCGCTGGTCAAGCCCGAACAGTTCTCGGTCGTCGACGATCACACCTTCAAGGCCACCTTCGATCAGTTCAACAAGCTGACCATGCCGGATCTCGTCGTGCCCGTGCCAGTCATCATCAACTCCGAGTTGGCCAAGAAGCACGCCACCGCGCAGGACCCCTGGGCGTTCGACTGGGTGTCACGCAATGATTGCGGCGGAGGCGCCTACAAGGTGGAGTCCTGGACGCCGGGACAGCAGACCGTGTTCACCCGTTTCGACGCCTGGAAGTCCGGACCGCTGCCAAAGCTCAAGCGCGTAGTCTATCGGCAGATCGCATCGGCCGGCACGCGCCGCGCGCTGCTGGAGAAGGGCGACGTCGACATGTCGGTCGGCCTGCCGCCGAAGGACTATGCCGAATTGGCGGAGCAGGGCAAGGTCACGATCATCGGCGTGCCCGTGCAGAACGACCTCGTCTTCGTCGACATGAACGTGAAGATCGCCCCGTTCGACAATCCCAAGGTGCGTGAAGCGATCTCCTACGCTATCCCCTATAAGGAGATCGTCAGCTCCGCCCTCTACAACCGCGCCAAGCCGATGTTCGACGGCGACCCGGCCAAGCCCTATCCTGATGCGACCTGGCCGGTCCCGATCAAGCATGGCCAGGATCTCGCGAAAGCCAAGCAGCTGCTCACCGAGGCCGGTTTCCCGAATGGCTTCAAGACCACGCTGTCAATCGATCTCAGCGAGTCCACCGTGCGTGAGCCGACCGCGATCCTGATCCAGGAAGCGTTGAAGTCGATCGGCGTCGAACTCACGATCGAAAAGGTACCGGGCTCGAACTGGTTCGCCCAGATGGCCAGCAAGACGATGCCGATGGTCATCGCCGAGTTCTACGGTTGGCTCGACTACCCCGACTACTTCTTCTTCTGGACCTTCCATGGCGGCAACAACTCGGTGTTCAACACAGCCAACTACGTCAATCCCAGTCTCGACAAGGTGATCGACGAGGCCCGCTTCACCAGGGATCCCGAGATCTACAAGACGAGCCTGAACAAGATGGTCGACATCGTGATGACCGATCTGCCGCGCATCCCGCTCTACACACGCTTTGCCGACTATGCGATGCAGAAGAACGTCAAGGGCTTCGAGTACTGGTTCCACACGCATCCGGACTTCCGCAAGCTCTACAAGGAGTGATGCGGGATAAGAGGACGGCAGGTGCGCTCGCGTCGGGCGCGCCTACTTTTCATCGGGGACATCTCGTGCAGGACACTCTCGGGGCCTTCATTCCTGGCGCCATCATTCGGCGGGCACCGCACCGGTCGGGCCCGTTGTCGGGCCTGACCTTTGCGGTCAAGGATCTGTTCGATGTTGCCGGCGAGGTGACCGGTTGCGGCAATCCCGACTGGGCCGCCACGCATGACGCCGCGGAGGCGGACGCTTGGGCTGTCGACGCGCTGCTGGGCGCCGGCGCCGCACTGACCGGCAAGACCATCACCGATGAGATCTCGCTCGGGCTGCTCGGCATTAACAGGTTTGACGGAACGCCGCTCAACCCGCGCGCGCCGAATCGCGTCCCCGGCGGCTCGTCGAGCGGCTCGGCCTCGGCCGTTGCCGGTGGCCTGGTCGATGTCGCCCTGGGAACCGACTCCGGCGGCTCTGTGCGCACGCCCGCGAGCTTCTGCGGGATCTACGGCCTGCGCCCGACGCACGGCCGTATCTCGGTCGCCGGCCTGATGACTCAGGCGCCGTCGTTCGACACGGTGGGCTATTTTACCAGGGACGCGCAGACGTTCAGCCGGGTCGGCGCCGTGCTTCTCAGCGAGCCGATCGCGGACGCCTTGCTCCCGGAGATCGTCATTGCATCTGACTGTTTCGCGCTCGCCGATGCGCCGGCCTGGGACGCGTTGCAACCGGTTCTCGGCCGGCTCGGCAATGCCACGACAACCCATTCGTCGCCTCTGGCTGACGGTCAGCTGCTCGACTGGGCACGCCATCAGCGCGTCCTGCAGAAGAGCGAATTCCACGCGACGTTTCGCGACTGGATCGATCGGGTGAACCCGCGCTTCTCCTCGGAGGTGGCCGGCGCCTTCGCTGACGACGGCCGCATCACGATGGACGAACTCGCTGCCGCCAAGGCGTTCCGCGCGGCAGCCGCGAAGCGTCTCGACGATCTCCTGGACGGGCGGCGCATGCTGTGTCTGCCGACCTCGCCCATTCTGCCGATCGCGCGCAATGCGCGTCTGTCGGAGATCCGCGCTGCCGTGCACCGGATCGTCGATCTCACGTGCATCGCCGGACTGACGGGGCTTCCGCAGGTGAGCCTGCCTGTGGCGACATCCGGCCCGATTCCGGTTGGGCTGTCTTTGATCGGCTGGCGCGGCGGCGATGCGCCGCTGATCGCTGCAGCGCGCACGCTGGCCCGGGACTTCTCCATAGGCCTGTTCGACGAGCAACCATGACCGACGTCAAGGACACGAGGACGCTGACGCTTCCAGGTGGGCTCAAGGTGCTGAACGCTGCCATCGCGGAGGCGACGCGGATCGGACAGCCCATGTGCATTGCTGTTGTCGATAGTGGCGGCAACCTGCTGGCGTTTGGGCGCATGGACGGCGCGAAGGGACTGAGCGTGACCTCGTCGATCAACAAGGCGCGGACCTCGGCGCTGTCGGGGACGCCGACCGGCGGGGCTCACGCGGATGTGGAAATCCAGGTCACCCTGGCGCATGAGAGCCGCTGGACCAACCTGATCGGCGGGCTGCCGATTTGCGTCGACGGCTTCATCCTCGGCGCGGTGGCGGCGGGCTCCGGGTCTGGTGCGCAGGATCTCGCCGTCGCCCGCGCTGGCGCGGCCGCCATCCCTGGCGCCGACATGTACATCGACTTCAAACCCATGGGGGCAGAAGATACAGGGATCATCAGGGGGACGACGCACCAGGGGCAGGTCTGACCACCTAATCTCCTGCGTGAAAATGCCGGGCGATTAGCTCGAAACCAAGGTGCGGATGTGGAAATTGGCGGTCTGAAAACGGCGGTCATGCTGAAGAATACTGGCGCCAGAAAGTGCCCATCTCCGTTCGATAAGCACCGTTTCGGTCCGCTTGCGAGATAAGGCATTGGAATCGCAACCGACGTCTCCGCCCTCCGAGCGCACCATCTCTCTCTCCTCAAATTCAAATCTGTTTGCGGTTTGTTCCAGCCTCGCGCCTTTCGTTCGGGCGAGGGGCTGCGGTCCCGCGGCGCGATGGCGTCCGAGTTCTGCCGGTCGTTCCGCCCTCGAGAATGAGAGGGCGCGGGGAATGCCGGGCGCTGGCCGCACCCATGGCCCGCCTGCGAAAAAAAGCAGGCGGCAGGAACCACAGGTTCAGCCGAGACATCCCGGCATTCCCCGCGCGATGGTTTTCACGCTTATGTCGCGATCTCCCCGGTGTCCGGCTTCTTAGCCACCGTCGCCCTCGGGATCATCGCCCGACGACTTGGCGCCAGCATCGGGGCGCCAGGACCACGCGTCTTCACGTCCGCAAGCCTGCCGTTCGTCGGCGAGCCCGTAAGCCCGCTGCAGCACGCCTGCGGCCACCGCATCCCCAGACCCCACGTCTCGTGACGATCGCGAAGCGCCCCTCTCGGCGGGTCCAGGATGGCGATACATAAACATGGTTTCTGAAAAAAAGCAACAGAATTAATTTATTCAGAAGTTGTGGACAGGGCCAAATCAGCTTGATTCCGTCTGATGGAACCCGTCGCGCCGGGCGCCCCGACTCCGCCGCAGTGACGTTGCTAGGGTAAGTGACCCCGCAGCGACGCGTGCCCAGCGTTGGCGCCAGTCGGGGCGGGCCGGGGCACGGCCCGTGAAAGATCGTGCATGACGCCGTCCTTGTCGGCGCCGCTATCCACGTCTGACGGAGCTCGGCCGTCAAATCAGCAGGCCTCAGTTCGTGCAGCTCAGGTCTGGGCCGGCCTGGTCGCTGCCGCGGCTTCCCAGCCGGGCTCGACCGGGACCATGTACCAGGTCGTCAACACGACTTTCGAAAACAGCCAACGGCCGTTTTCCCTGACATATTCATCATCGAACCGGCCGCCGACCATGAGGCTCTTGCCGTTGAGAACGGGGCGCCCGTCGAGATGGCTGTAGCCTCTGCCGCGGTCGCCATCGATTTCGACGACGTGCGCGTGGATGAATTGACGCGCCCATTTGATCGGGAAGTTGAGGAAGAAGTCGCGGATGGCCTCGCGGCCGGTCACCGACGGCCGACCGCCATAGGAGACGGTGGCGTTCTCCGCAAAGAGATCGGCCAGTTCGGCGACGCGCTCCTGGTTGACGTATTCGTGGTACGTGCAGCGCAGTGTCCGGATCGCCTCGCGATCATCATGCTCGGCAACGCGTTTCTCGAGCGCCTCGATCCTGGCTCTGAGGTCGGCGGTCTCGTTTGAATTGCTCATGGTTCATCCGTCGACCCAAGGAGGCCGTCTGGCTGGTGGTGATGTTGATCACCGATGATGTTGCGAAGCCGCTCCTCGACCCGGAGCCGCACCGCGGGATGCGGAAGGATGTAGAATTCGTCGTCGTGGATGGCCTGGATCGTCATGCTGGCCACATCGGCGGCGCTGACCTCGGATTCCTCCATTCCCGCTCTGACGCGCTGATCATATGCTGCAGTGTCGGGGTTTGTCGAAGCCAGATGTGCGGGCCGATGTCGGCCTGAGTCGGCGATGGCGGTCTTGACCAGCGAGGGGCACAGCACGTTGACCTTGAGAGGAGAGCCGGCGAGCTGAAGGTCCTTCAAGAGGCACTCGGACAAGGCTACGACCGCGTGCTTGCTGGCGCAGTAGGCGCCGGAGCCCGCAACGGCGGTCAACCCCGCGGCTGACGCCGTGTTGACGATGTGGCCCTCGTCGCCTGCAGCCATCATGCGCGGCACGAAGCTGCGAATGCCGTTGACGACGCCCAGGAGGTTGACTCCGAGCACCCACGTCCAGTCCTCGGGAGTTGCGGACCAGACCGGGCCAAGCGCCGCGACACCGGCGTTGTTGAAGAGCAGGTGAACGTTGCCGAACTCTTCAAAGGCAAGGTCGGCGAGGCGTTGAACCGCTTCGACGCTGGACACGTCGCACTGCGCCGTGTGCACGGCAATCCCGCCCGGCATCGGGTCTTTCGTGGCTGATAGTCCGTCGCGATCGACGTCGGCGAGAACGAGCTTCATTCCTTGCGCAGCGCAGGCAGCGGCCAGCTCGCGCCCGATGCCGCTGGCAGCTCCCGTGATCACCGCGACCTTGCCTTCGAGGTGCTTCATGCCGCGCTGATTCCGCCGTCCACGGTGAACACCGATCCGGTGATATAGCTCGCGGCCGGCGATGCCAGCAGCAGGCTGACGCCGGCAATCTCGTCGGGGATCCCAAGCCGGTTCATCGGCACCATGGCGTGGAGCGGCGCTGTCGCGGCCTCGTCCAGCAGGCGGCCTCCGCCGAGCCCCGTCCGGAAGAAGCCGGGCGCGATGGCATTGACCTGGACGTCGAACGTGGCGAGCTCGAGCGCGGCCTGCCTGACCAGGTTCACCACCGCGGCCTTGGCGGCCGCATACGCATAGGCGGTCGCTGCCGAGCCTCTTAATCCTCCGACCGACGCCGTGACCACGATCCGACCGCCGCGCTGCGCCTTCATGTGACGGGCCGCAGCCTGGATGGTCGCGAACGCGCCGGTCTGGTTGATGGCAATAACGTCATTCCAGGCTGCGAAATCGACGTTCTCGATGTGGCCCTGCGGCAATCGAATTCCGGCTCCCCCGCTGATGCCGGCGTTCGCGAACATGACGTCGAGCCGGCCCTTGCGCGCGATGACGTCATCGACCGTCCGCCGGATGGCGGCTGGATCTGCGACATCGACCGTCGCGATCTCTGCCCCCGGGATGATCTCCTCGCCGATCCGCCTCAGTTCGGTCTCGTTCCTGTCAACCAGGATCAAATCGGCACCGTTGGCTGCCATGGTCCGGGAAATGGCCAGGCCAAGTCCGCTCGCCGCGCCGGTCACGATGGTGACCAAGCCCTCGACTGCGAAGAGGCGTTCGGCCGTCAGCAACATCGGGTCTCCTCGTTTCGACATGGTTGCCCGTTGCGCCTCCGGCCGTGCCGCGTCGTGACGCCGCCAAGAGACAAGCACAGATCATGGCCGAGACTGTCGCAATCGCGACAATCGATGCACAAAATCACCTTAGCTTGAGCGGGCGAGGGCGCCGGGACGCAGGTCGCCGCGTGCAAGAAAATCAACTTCGCGGGGAAACGACGGTCAGCATGACAACCGAGGCAACCAATGTTCTGGCGTCCATCCCAGGCGCCGAGGTCTCGACGTCCGCACGATCCCGCTCATGCCATTCGCCGAGGACAGCGATCCGGCGCCTTCTGAGGAACACAAGAGTGAGGATGTGAGCCGATGATCATCGTTGTGGGGTCTGTGGACGGGCTTGGCGAAAGCTTTGATCGTCTGATGAAGATCAGCCTGGAGCATGTGCATCGTTCGCGTATGGAAGACGGCTGCGTGGAGCACACCGTGCAGGTCGATTGTGAAAACTCGCTCCGTCTGCGCTTCTTCGAGCGCTGGCGTGACGCCATCGCGCTCGAGGCGCATTTCGCCCGACCCGAGTCACGGGCGTTCGTGCAGGAGGTCGCCAAGCTGTGCGCGAGACCGCCCGTCATGACCATCTATGAGGCCGAGGAAAAATCGTTCTAGCGCTGGCGGGCCGCCGGTGTGACGCGCCTCATTTTACCCCATCCGGCGACTCGCGCTGGGGTGGGCCTACACCGCCGGGAGCCCGGCCACCTCGATTGATCTCCGCTATACTGATATGGGATGACAGATGTCGCGACAGCGACCATCCCGTCTTCATGTGTGGCGACGAATGAACAAAGCGGTCCTCAAGGCTGTTCTGCGCAGGAACAAGTGGTTTGCTGGCCTTTCTCCGTCATTGGCGGACAACATTCTTCGTCTGGGTCGCGTTCGAAACGCGGACAACTCCCTGATCTATTCCGCGAGCGACTCCCGGGACGGAGTGATTGCCCTGGTGTCGGGGCAGGTGCGCTTGACCAGCTTTTCGCTGTCCGGCAATCCCTCCTTCCTGCTGATCTCTTCGCCTGGGTCGTGGATCGGCGTCACCTCTGCCCTCGACGGGCGCCCATATGGTTATGACGCATTCGCCATCGGCAAGGCGGTGCTGTTTCACGTTAGCCAGGAGCGGTTCGAGGCGCTCATCAACGAGAGCAACGAGTATTATTCTGCGTTTGTTCGAATGGTCTGCGATCACCTGCGCGTGTCGATGCAGAACCTGATCATTCTCCGCAATCGGCGTCCACTTCACCGGCTTGCGCAGGAATTGCAGAGGCTCGCAGAGAGTCACGGGCGACAGACCAAGAAAGGGTTGGTCATCGATTTGCGATTGTCGCAGGAGGACCTTGCGGTGATGATTGGGGTCGGCCGGCAGACGATCAATCGTCTGCTCAAGAGTCTCGAGCAGGATGGGATTGCGACGGCAAAGTACGCGTCGGTCACGATTCACGACCTGGAGGCGATCGAACGCCTCAGCTCGAGCGACCCCGTGGAGAGCTAGACGTCACCAGGCCAAGGCAAGCTTTGCGCTCGGGTTTCCCTGTCTGGCACCGAGCCCCGCGTATTCCAGCGGCGGCCGCGCCTGAACTAAAAGATGCCGCTCTTCGGTGCGGTTTGTTCAAGGCGTCATCGAAAAGGGAAAGATCTCGCATGCTCCGCCGCATCGTTCTTGTCGCCGTTCTCGTCAGCCTGGCACCGAGCGCCCGCGCGCTCGACGGCAATCCGGTCGCCGGGAAAAGCATCTTCCAGCGCATCTGCCATAACTGCCACTCTGCCGAGATCGGCGTCAACAAGGTCGGCCCGAGCCTCTGGAACATCGTTGGGCGCCAGCCGGCGGCTGTGCCGGACTACGCCTATTCGGACAGCATGAAAAAGAACAACGCGCCTTGGACCGCAACGGCACTGGATGCCTATATCGCCGATCCTCGCGGGGACGTTCACGGGGTCAAGATGTATTTCAAAGGATTGGCGGACGCGAAGGAGCGGGCCGACGTCGTCGCCTATCTCTCGACACTGAGATAGCGCGGCCGGGGAAGCTTGCGATTTTGCCGACGCTGCTGACCCGCGATGTTCGAAAGGAGCCTCTCACCGACTACGGCTGGCGTCGTTGGCGCGCCGGCCCAGGGCATCTTGCCATGGTGATTTCCTGCTCCACTGGCTTCGTGCCGTATGCCGCTGCGGTCGCTTTGCGGGCACCAGTCATGTCACGATGAGCTTGGATCACCCTTCTTTCGAAGTGCGAGCTTCAGGGCGACGCCCCCAATTCGCGAATCCTCGATCCACAGTCGGCCATCATAGAGGCTGGTCAGGTCGCGGGCGATCGCCAGACCGAGGCCAGTGCCCGGCTTCGCGTCGTCAAGTCTCGTGCCCACGTCGAACACGCGCATTCGATGTTCGACTGGAATGCCGGGCCCGTCGTCCTCCACCGTGATCAAGACGGTGCTGTCGAGATCCTCGATCGAAACCACGACGCGGTCACGTGCCCATTTTGCCGCGTTGTCGAGCAGGTTGCCGATGAGCTCGGTCAGATCGTTGGTATCGCAGGCAACGACGATGTCGGTTGCTCCTTCGACTTCGAACCGCCGGTCGTGCCCCGGGCTGAATTGCGAGTAGGTATTGATGATGCTTCTCAAGACGTCGGCGACGACCGCAAACGCACCGGCATTCGCGATCGTGGAGGCCTTTGCACGCGCCGTCTGGTAGTCGATGAGCAGCGCCATGCGCGAGCACTGCTCCGACAGGATCTGCGCGTGGCTCTCCTGACCGGATGCTTTCAGCCGTGCGGCCTCCTCGTCGAGGATTGCCAGAGGCGTCTTCAGCGCGTGTGCAAAACTGCCTGCGAGCACGCGAGCGCGATCGACCATGCTGAGGTTTGCCGTGATCATCCCGTTCAGTTCGGTGACGAGCGGCATGATTTCCTCCGGCAGGTCCTCGGGCAGGCGTGTGGTCTTGCCGCTGCGCACGTCCACGATGGCGCGGCTCATCCGCTGCAGCGGCCGCAGGCCGTAGGCGACCTGAGCGTAGGCGGTGCCAACCATGGCGAGGGCCAGCAGACCCAGCGTCGCCATCAGTGTCAGATTGAGGTGCTCCATCTCGTCACTAATCAGTCGCTCGTCGGCGCCGATTCGGATTTCGACGGGTTGCCCGAGACGAGACGGCTCGCTGATGTTTCGGACCATCCGCATCGGCCCGGTCGGTCCTTCCACATTCGCCAGCGCCGTGGAGGGAGGCAGTGAGCCCTCGCGGGCCTGGTCGGGCGTGACTGAAAGAGAGAGGTCATCCTGTAGCGAGGGCGAACGCACGGTCTCGCCGTTCTGCAGGATGACCTGCCAATACATTCCGGATCTGGCCGGAGAGAAACGCGGATCGCTCAGATTGCGGGCGATGAACAGCCGCTGCGCTGCGTCGAGTTCCACGAGATCGGCGAGCTCGCGGGCGTGATCCAGCAGGTCGTGATCGAAGTGGGCCTCGACGACACGGCGAATGACGATCGAGAGCCCGAGCCCGCTGGCGAACAAGACGATTGAAATCCAGATCGCGGCGACCGCGATCATCCGGGCTCGGAAGTTGCGGCTGAACATGGCTCTATCCGAAGCGATATCCCATGCCTCTGACGGTGCGAATGCAGTCCCGCCCCAGCTTTCTCCTGAGCCGGGCAATGTAGACTTCGACCGTATTGGAGTCGCGATGGTCGCTGCTCGGATAGATGTGCTCCAGCAGCTCGGTCTGCGACACGATATGATCGGCGCGGCGCATGAGGAACTCGAGCACGCGCAACTCGAGTGCAGTCAGGTCGACGATCTCCCCGTCCTTCTTGACCAGGCCAGCCGCCGCGTTGAATTCGATCTGCCGGAGGCGGAGCACGGCCTCCGGTCTGCTGGAAACCCGACGGAGCAGCGATTTGACCCGCGCGACGAGCTCCTGGGCCTTGAAGGGCTTTTCGAGATAGTCGTCCGCGCCTGCGTTCAGGCCGTTGACACGCTCGACCCAGCCGCTGCGGGCGGACAGGATCAGCACCGGCAGCGTGTGGCCGGTATGACGCCAGCGTTGCAGCACGTCGAGGCCCGAAATGCACGGCAGGCCGAGGTCGAGGACCGCGGCATCATAGGGCTGGCTGTTGCCCAGCATCCAGCCCTGCCTGCCATCGGTGGCGAGATCCGCCTCGAAACCGGCGTCGGCCAGGCTTTCCCTGATGCGCTCCGCGTAGACGGGCTCGTCCTCTATGAGCAGAATCCGCATTGCCATTCCTCCGGTTGCCGAACGGGTTCCGACGATGCGGATACGCGGATCGGGCCCTCGAACGCTATGGATTGATCCCGAGCTCTTTGGCTGCGTCAGCTATGCGCGTGCGCTCCGGAACGTCCTCCGCAAAGACCGACAGTGCGCGTTGCAGCGACTGTTTCGCCGCCTCGACGTCACCCAGCACCACCCGCGAGCGGATCAACTTGATCCAGCCTTCTGCATCGCGCGGTGATTGTTCGAGTCGGCTCGCAAGGCCATCCACCATGCCCCGGATCATGAGGTTGCGATCCTGTGTGGACATGCCTTCGGCCTTGCGGATGTCCTCGGCGCGGGGGCCGCGCGGCTCCACCGGCTCGGTCGCCGCGGTCTTGCCGGAGCGCAGGAGTTCCTGCATGCGCTCGGCGGACAGGTTCGACCGGGCAGGCGATGGCGAGCCGTCATCCTCCCCGAGCTCGCGACGAAGCGCGCCGAGCCGCTGCTTGAGATCAGGCAGCCACGGCTCGTTCGGATCGGCCTCCGATACGATCGCCGTCCAGTCGGCCATCGCACCCCGTTTGTCTCCATCCTGTTCTTTCACGACGCCGATGAAGAAACGGGCGCGCGCGTCCTTGGGATCCAGTTTGAGTGCTTCGTCGAAATCCGCGCGGGCTTCGGAGTTGACGGTGCCGTCCGCGGCCCGCACCAGCGCTTCGCCCCGCGCGCTGCGGTACTCTGCCGAGCTTGGCCGCAGCTCCATTGCGCGCGCATAGGCCTGCGCCGCCTCCGCAAAGCGCTCGATGTTGAACAAGGACCAGCCCAGCAGCCGCCATCCGTCCGGATCCCTGGGATTTCGCTCCAGTCGGGTCTGCACACGCTGGATCATCTCTTCGACCGGCGGCAGTCCGCTGCCCTGCTGCGGGCGGTCGCGACCGTCCTGGCCGGCCATCTGCTCCAACGACGCAATGGCCTGGGTGCCGGCGTCCGTTCGCGCTTCGCCAACCGACTTCAGCGTCGTGCCGCCGGCGGTCTGGACCGGCGCGGCCGCGGGGACATCCGGGTTTCCGATGACCGCGTACAGGACGACCGAGCCGAACACCACGGTCATCGTGACGACGGCGAGCGCAAATTTTCGTTCGGAGCTGGTGAGGGAGGGCGCCGGCGGCTGTTCGGCGGCGGCTGCGGCGAGAATGCGCCGCTTGATCTCGCTGGCCGCGTTCTCGCCATCCGACTTGTCGATCAGGCCGCGTGCGGTTTCGCTCTCGATCTCGCGGAGCTGGTCGTGGTGGACGGCAAGTCCCTGAGCCGAAGCCAACCGTCTCCGCTCGTAGCTGCGGATGAATGGCGTCGATATGAGCACGGCGGCCACGGAAATCATCGCCGTCAGGATCAGCCACAGCATCATGAAAGGCTCCTTCGATCGAGGATCGCCTCGATGGCTTCGAGTTCGTCGGCGCTGAGCGGAGCGACGTGCTCCGCCTCGGGCGCACTCGCATTGGCTGCCGCCCGGCGCACGTAGCGGCCGAAGCCGACGGCGGCCGTGAGCAAAGCGAGCAGGGGACCGATCCACAGCGCGATGGTATTCCACTGTAAGGGAGGCTTGAGCAGGACGAAGTTGCCGTAGCGTGCGACCAGGAAGTCCACCGCCTGCCGGTCGCTGTCGCCGGCCTGCAGGCGATCGCGCAGCAGCACCCTCAGATCATGCGCCAATGGAGCGTTGGAGTCGTCAATGCTCTGATTTTGACAAACGACGCAGCGCAGCTCCTGGCCCAGCGCGCGCGCGCGGGCCTCCAGCCCCTCGTCACGCAACATTTCGTCGGGAAGCACCGCACGAGATGGCGACCAGGTCGCCGTCAGCACGAGCGAGCTGACGAGCAGCGCTTCGGCCGCGCGCTTGATCCGCCGGCAGTTCATGACTCGCTCCTGAGTGCCTTCAGCAGAGGTTCGAAATCGTCCCGCCATACATCTTCGGTCAGCGGGCCGGGATAGCGGAAGCGGATGCGGCCGGCCCGATCGATCACGAAGGTTTCGGGAACGCCGGTCACGCCAAGATCGATGCCGGTCCGGCCGGACTCATCGGAGCCGACACGGGCATAGGGACTGCCATGCTTGGCAAGCCACCGTTTGCCGTCGTTCCGATCGTCCTTCCAGTTCAGCCCATAGATCGGGATCGCGGAGCTCTCCGCGAGCTTGAGCAGCATGGGATGCTCGACGCGACATCCGGGGCACCAGGATGCGAACACGTTGAGCAGGACCACGTCGCCCTGCAGGTCGGTACTGGCAAGACCGCCGGCCTTGCCGTCGAGCGACGCGAGCTGGAAACGCGGGGTCGGCTTGTCGATCAGGGTCGAGGGCATCCGCTTCGGATCGTTGGTCAGGCTGAAAGCCAGTCCAGCGGCCAGTGCGACGAAAGCCGCGAGCGGTATGAGATAGGGTAGGCGCGGCATATCTCGTCCTATTCAGCAGGAACGGCAGTCGGTACGGCCCGCATCGACCGTCGCGGAGCACCGACACGAAATCTCCGGTCGGCCAGCGAGACGAAGCCGCCGCACGCCATCATCAGCGCGCCGATCCAGACCAGCGGCACCAGAGGGTGATAGTAGCAACGCACCGCCCACGCGCCTTTGTCGTCGGGATCGCCGAGCGTCACGTAGACGTTCCAGAGCAGGTTGGTTCGAATGCCGGCGGCGGTCGTCTGCTGCTGTCTGACGGGATAGAAGCGGCGCTCGCTGGAAAGCTGCGTGAACGGTTTGCCGTTCCGCGTGATGTCGAACGTGCCACGCTCGGCTTCGTAGTTGGGGCCTGGAAATTTTCCGATCGAGCGCAACTTGATGTCGTAGCCCGCGAGCTGCAGGCTCTGGCCCGGCCGCAGCATCTGCACCTTCTCGCTGGCCCACGCGGTCATCCCGGTAATGCCTGCGACGGTGACGCCCATTCCCGCATGGGCCAGCACCAGGCCGTAGACCGCGAGCGGGGTGGTGCGCGCGAGGTTGAGCGAGGTCGCCAGCGGAGTCGTCATGCCGAGGCGGACGCGATGAGCCAGCACCATCAGCGAGCCGATCACGAGCCAGACGGCGATGCCGAAGAAGAACGCGACCAGGAAACGCTGTCCGAACGTCGCGATGAGGATCGCGACGGCAATGAATGCCGCAAGTCCTCCGGCCAGGCGGAGTCGTTGCAGGGCCGCAACGAGGAGATCGCGCTTCCATTTCAGAACCGGGCCGATCACCATGGCAAGCAGCAGCGGAACCATGATCGGAACGAACGTCAGGTTGTAGTAGGGCGGACCGACCGAGATCTTGTCGTTTCCGAGCATGTCGACGAGGAGCGGGTAGAACGTGCCGAGAA
This sequence comes from Bradyrhizobium sp. HKCCYLS3013, assembly GCF_051167615.1. Classification (NCBI taxonomy): domain Bacteria; kingdom Pseudomonadati; phylum Pseudomonadota; class Alphaproteobacteria; order Hyphomicrobiales; family Nitrobacteraceae; genus Bradyrhizobium; species Bradyrhizobium sp. HKCCYLS3013. The sequence goes on along the minus strand of NZ_JBNPTK010000003.1, from coordinate 364,557 downwards.
ACACGGTGGCCACGGCTGCCGTGAGCAGCACATTGTTGAGGACGAGGCCGCTCTCGCGGCTGACGGCCGCGAACAGCGCACCGTGCTTCAGGCTTGGGGCTCGGATCGCATACAGCGTCAACGCCCCGCCGGTCGCCACCAGGATGAGCGCCAGGATGAATGCGCCACGCGAGGGGTCCTGTGCGAAGGCATGAACACTGGTGAGCACGCCGGATCGCACCAGGAAGGTCCCGATCAGGCTCAATGAGAAGGTCACGATCCCCAGCAGGATCGTCCAGCTCTGGAGGGCGCTCCGACGTTCGACCACCAGGGCGGAATGCAGCAGCGCAGTCCCCGCAAGCCACGGCATGAAGGACGCGTTCTCGACGGGGTCCCAGAACCACCAGCCGCCCCAGCCGAGCGTGTAGTACGCCCATGCGCTGCCCAGCGTGATTCCAATCGTGAGAAAGCACCAGGCCGCGAGCACCCACGGTCGGACCCAGCGGGCCCAGCTGGCATCGACCTTTCCCTCGATCAGCGCGGCGACCGAGAACGAGAACGCCATCGAGAAGCCGACGTAGCCCAGATACAGAAACGGTGGATGAAAGGCGAGGCCGGGATCCTGCAAGATCGGATTCAGTCCGTTGCCTTCGAGGGGAGCATCGACCAGCCGCGCGAACGGATTCGATGTCGAGACGATGAACGCCAGAAAGCCGAGGCCGATCATGCCGTGCACGCCGAGGACGTTGCTCTGCAGTCGCTCCGGAAGGTTCGTTCCGAACAATGCAACGGCAGCACCGAACAATGAGAGGATCAGGACCCACAACAACATGGATCCCTCATGGTTTCCCCAGACTCCGGAGACCTTGTAGAGCAGCGGCTTGAGCGTGTGCGAATTGGCTGCGACGACCTGGACTGAAAAGTCGGAGTGGACAAACAGCGACGTCAGGCATGCGAATGCGATCGAGACGAACAAAAACTGAGTCAAGGCAGCGTGCCGAACGAAGCCGGCGATCATCTCGGATTGGCGGCGCAGCGCTGCGAACGGAACGATCGACTGCACCAGCGACACGAGGAGCGCGAGAATGAGCGCAAACGATCCGACCTCCGCTGTCATTTGGTATCTCCGACTGCAGCGGATATTCCTGCAGCTAACTATCAAGTGTCTGTGATGCGCCGACAATCAATGCGCCGAATGAGGCATCATTCGTACGGAATGATGATGATCCATCGACGTGCATCGTAGTGTAACTGCAACTCATTCGCACTCACGGCCGGAGAGCGGTATCATCGAGGCGTCTTGGTATGGAGCGTTATGTTCATTGATAAATAACGCGCGAATCGTCTGCGGCGCCAGCGAGCAGCGAGCAGCGAACGCGACGTCGACCGCATGATAGGCAGAAAGGCGAAACGAAATCGTCCGCTATTCCAGAAGCTTGGCGATATCGCCGTGACCGCTGGCCGCGGCGATGTCCGTGGCACGTTCGCGGCGCTTGTTCCTCAACTGCTTTTCGGCACCGGCGGCGAGAAGGCTGTGCGCAATGCCGATGTTCCCCTCATGGGCTGCCATCATCAGCGCGCTCATGCCCTGGCCGTTGCGCACGTTCGGGTCGGCCTTGCGCCTGAGAAGCTCACTGACGACATCCGCAAGTCCGGCGCGCGCAGCGAGGATGAGCGCGGTATTTCCGCCTCTTGTCGCGTGTTTCGGGTCGGCCCCATGCTCCAACAGAAGCAGCGAGGCCGCGTCGCTGCGGCCTTCGATGGCATTCAGCAACGGCGTCTTGTCGTCGGTGTCAGCGCGGTCGACGTCCGCACCTGCGCGGATCAGTTGTCCGATCGCGTGCGTATTGCCATTGCCGGCCGCGTGCCAGAGTGCGGTGCGGCCCTGCCCATCGGCGGCGTTGAGGTCGGATCTCTGAACGAGTTGCCGATCGAGCGGGCCATTGGGGCACGACGCGACCGCGATCATGAGGGGGGTCCGGCCGTCCGCCGACGCGGGCAGACTGCCGGAGGCGCCGTCGAGGAGCGCAGCGATCGCGGCGCCGTTGCAGCGGCTGAGCGCCATCAATAGTGCGGTCGTGCCATCTGCACGCGCTGCAGATGGGTCGGCCGCCTTCGTCAGCAGCAGTTTGATGATGTCTCCATGATCCTTGTCCGCTGCCAGCATCAAAGGCGTGTCGCCGCGCCGGTTGCCGGTGTTCGGGTTGGCTCCCGAGGCGAGCAGGAGCTCCACCAGCCGAAGATGCCCGGCGGCCGCGGCGATCGCCAGAGGCGTATCGCCGTCCTCGTTGACCGCGTTGACGTCAGCCTTCGCAGCGATGAGCTGGCGCATCGGATCGAACTGGCCGCGCAGGGCGGCGTCGATGATGGCCGGATGGCCGTTTCGCATGGCGGCCTGCGCATCGAGCGTCGGTGGCGGCCTGCGCGCAGCTTCGCGCGCCGGCTCCCTGGCGCGGGGTGGCGCGTCTCGGCTGGCCATGTCGGCCATCAACTGCTCGGCGGGCTGATAGCCAGCCGCCGCCGACTTGCGCAGCCACTCCCGCGCCCGGTCGGGATCGGCCGGTGTTCCGCGGCCCGCGAGCCACATCGCTGCGACATTGTACTGCGCCTTGACGTGTCCCTTCCTTGCGCTTGCCTCCATCCATTTGAACGCCAGCGTATCGTCTGCTCTGGTGCCGAGACCGGCGCGGTAGAGCGACGCAAGCCGGTACTGCGCCTCCGGATCCCCGGCGTTGGCGGCGCGCTCGAGCAGCTTCAGTGCGTCCTCAGGATGTCCGGCGCGGATCGCGGCATCGGCCGCCTGGCTCGCGAATGCTTCGGAGCTCACGCCGGCCGGCGCGTCGCCGGCCGGGGCGACCGACGGCACGGTCGAGCCGACGAGACAGATCAGGGGGATGATGATGTGAGAGGACTTAAGCCGTGCCATATTTCGTCTCCACCTCGATACCCATGCTCTTCAGGAATGCGGTGGGCAGAATGCCGCCGACGCAGACGATGACGGCATCGTTTCGGATCGTGCTCGTGTTGCCGCCGGCATCGATGTCGACGTCGTCGCTGCCGATCCGTTTGACCGTGGAGTTGTAGATGACCCGGAGCCGCCCCGATCGAGCAGCTGTTTCAGTCCGTTGACGGTTCTTCAGCTTGGCGCGGCCGAACGACTCGCTGCGATGCGACAGGGTCACCGTCGTTCCGGGCTCGTCGGCGATGGAGCACGCGGCTTCCAGTGCGGCGTCGCCGCCACCGACGACGAGCACGTGCTGGCCGCGATACTGTTCGGGGTCGATCAGTCGATAGACGACCTTGTTCTGCTCTTCGCCAGGAGCTTCCAGCTTGCGTGGCGTTCCGCGGCGCCCGATCGCCAGGAGCACGGCATGCGTTCTGTAGCTGCCGCGGTTCGTCCTGACGTCGAAGCTTTCTTCCATTCGCGTGACGGCCTCGACGCGCTCGCCGACGTTCACCTTGAGGCGGGCCTTGCGCACGATCCCCATGAAGAAGGTGATCAACTGCTCCTTGCTGAGCTCTCTGAAGTTGAACTTGCCCGCGAGCGGCAGCGTGAAAGGTGCCGTCATCACCAGCTTGCCGCGGGGAAAGTGCGCGACGGTGCCGCCAAGCGAGTCCTGCTCCAGCGTCACGAAGCGCAGCCGATGCTGCAGGCAGGCGAGACTGGCGGAAAGTCCGGCCGGACCGCAGCCGACAATCACGACGTCGAGCATGTCGGACTTGCCGATGTTCTTGACCTTGCGGACGGAGTCGATCGCCTGGCGCCCCTGTTCGATGGCGTTGCGGACCAGCCCCATCCCGCCGAGCTCTCCGGCGATGAAGATGCCGGGCACGTTGGTCTGGAACGCCTCGTCCACGTTTGGAATGTCGATGCCGCGCGTTTCGGTGCCGAACACCAGCGTGATGGCGTTCACGGGGCATACCGCCTTGCAGGCGCCGTGTCCGATACAATGCGAAGGTTCGACCAGCGACGCCTTGCCGCCGATCAGGCCGAGAATGTCGCCCTCCGGGCACGCCCTGACGCATGACCCGCAGCCGATGCACAAGGCAGGATCGATGATGGGATGCAAGGATGCCGGCTCAAGCAGACCGGCTTCCTTGGCGGCCGAGAGCTTCGCGACGCTCTTTATTTCTCTTCTCTTGCGCACCGCCATATAGGTGGCCCAGACGCCAAGCATCGGCGCGGCGTAGACGATCAGGAGATCGAGCGCCATGTCGTCTCGCTCCCTTGTCTTATGAACTAACAGCAGAAGAGAGCCGCTGGCCGCGAACTCCGCGTGAAGAGGTTCGATGCGGTGCTAGATGCAAATTCCTCTCAAGAGATGCCGACATAGAAATTCCAGAATGATCTGACGTCTTGGAGACAAGGATTGGATCATTCGTTGAACAGATGCCGTCGGCGGAAATATGGCTCGCACTGATTTCGGACTAATGACGTCGGTGTCGGAAGACGGATGGGGATGTTGCAAGTGGTTATCACTAAGTGGTCTCTCGACTGAGATCCGGAGATCCGCGAACGAGTCTGGCTTCCGCCAATCCGGCATTCGGGTTTCACAGGAAACGTCGAGGTCATGAGCAGAGCAGCGGTCGCTCGCGCGCGGGGCAATCCTCTTCGAGGAACCATTCCGGTTGTCATCACGGTCGTCGTTCTCGGAGCGATTACCGTGGGGTGGCTGCAGAAGGAGGAGGAGTATATTACGCCGGGCTCCGGCACCGGATACTGGCTCGGGATCTACGGCAGCGTCGCGATGCTGTCGCTGCTGGCCTATTCGATGCGCAAGCGCTTCAAGTCGCTGCGCGGGATCGGCTCGGTGCCGTTCTGGTTCAGGACGCACATGCTGCTCGGCGTCATCGGTCCCGTGCTCATCCTGTTCCATGCGAATTTCCAGCTGGGGGCGCTCAACAGCAATGTGGCGTTCTTCACCATGCTGATCGTGGCGATCAGCGGCGTGATCGGCCGTTACATCTATGGCAAGATCCATATGGGCCTCCATGGTGGGAGAGCGCGGGTCAAGGAGCTGCTCGCCGAGGCCGAGGCAATGCGGACGGAGCTCGGTCAGGAAATGCAGGCCGTCTCGTTCGTGTCGCGGGAGTTGGCCGCCTTCAGCAAAGGGCTCGACAACAGGGTACCCCGAACCGCGCTGGGCAGCCTGCGGACCGGCGCGGTCATCGCAGCGCGCACGCGGCGGCTGCGCGCCAATGTGGTTGCGGAAGCGCGCCGGCTCATTCGCGCCGAAGCCAAGCGCGCGCGATGGTCGTGGTCCGAGCGGCGGCGTCGCGAGAAGCGAATCGAGGAGGTGGTGCGGCGCTACGCCGCTGCGGTACGCAAGGCCGCTGAGCTGACGTTCTTCGAACGATTGTTTTCGCTGTGGCATGTGCTTCATCTGCCGCTGTTTTTTCTCATGCTGCTGGCGGGCGTCGTTCATGTCTGGGCCGTCCATCACTATTGACGGAGTTGCGTGATGCGGTGGCGTGTTGCGGTCGTCGTCGCCGTCCTGGCCGGCGTTGCGATGCTCTCGGCCGGGGGGCGGGCGCAGACGTTGCTGGAGAAGCTCGTCATGCCGGGCCCGTTGGTCGAGAAGCATGCCAAGCTCGAGAGCGAATGCGGAAAGTGCCACGAAGCCTATACGCGGAAAGCACAGTCGGGCCTCTGTCTCGATTGCCACAAGGAGATTGCCGTCGATCGCAGGCAGCGTGAGCGCCTGCACGGACGCGACCAGGCGGCGCTGAGCCAGGAGTGCAGGCAGTGTCACACCGACCACAAGGGGCGTGGAACCGACATCGTCCAGCTCGACAAGGAGACCTTCAACCACGACATGACGAACTACCGGCTTGTCGACGCGCACAAGACCGTGCCTTGTGCGGGATGTCACGTCGCGAAGGTGAAGTTCCGCAACGCGCCCTCGACCTGTTTCGAGTGTCACAAGGCGATTGATCCGCATCGCGGTCGACTCGGTGAACGCTGCGAGAACTGCCACACGGCGGTGAAATGGCGCGCGACCAAGGAGTTCGACCATACCAAGACCCGGTTTCCCCTCGTGGGCGCCCACAAGTCGGTCGCTTGTGCGACGTGTCATTCCGGTCAGCAATACAAGGATCTGCCGACCTCCTGTGGCTCATGTCACCGTCTTCAGGACGTCCATGGCGGCCGCTTCGGCGACAAGTGCGAGACCTGCCACGATCAGGACAAGTGGAAGACGGTCCGCTTCAATCACGACAAGACCCGCTTCCCCCTGCGAAATGCCCATGCCAAGGTGAAGTGTGAGGGCTGCCATACGGGTGATCTCTATCGGGACAAGCTCGCGACCTCATGCGTGTCCTGTCACCGCAAGCAGGATCCGCATCAGGGCAAGCTCGGCGAGCGTTGCGAGACGTGCCATAGCGATATGGGCTGGCGGAAGAAGCTCTCCTTCGATCATGAAATCACGCGCTTCCCCTTGATCGGCCTGCACAAGTCGGTGCCCTGCGAGGAGTGCCACCGGACGCCGACCTACAAGAACACTCCGATGGCCTGCGAGAGCTGCCACAAGGATTTCCACCAGGGGAAACTCGGCGGGCGATGCGCCAGTTGCCACAATCCGAACGGATGGCGGCTATGGCGTTTCGATCACGCGCGGCAGACACGATTCCCGCTGGTCGGTGTTCACCAGAAGATCACCTGCGAGGCCTGTCACAAGGCCAAGTCGCCGCCGGATCTGAAGTTGCCGATGGATTGCTTCAGCTGTCATCGCAGCTCGGACGTGCACAATGGTACCTTCGGTCAGACGTGCGAGCGCTGCCATGTCGCAACGGGATGGCGCAACGTTCAGATCAGGAACTGATTCGAACGGCCGCGGTGGCTGCTGCAAGACGTCTGACATCGTATCGAGCTGATAAGAGCTCGCAATACTGATCAGTTCGAATGCAGATCAATGGCTTGCGTGATGGGCTTGCCGGACCATCGCGCGCGGGTGAGGTCAGAAACCTAAACCTCCATTCAGCTTGAGTTCAGCTTGGCCCAGTTTTGGGCCAGCTTTGCGCGTCTCTGGAAGCTCTGTCGTAGGCGTAGCGAAGGCTGCGTGATCTGGCCGGTGACTCCGTCATCGCCTAATCGATGCAGCGCTCGATCAAGGGAGCACGGAGCGTTTCGAGTATTCGGTGGCTGGGGAAGACGTGCCGCCGGGCCGTAGGGGGAATCCGCAAGAGTGTCTTGGGTTTGTCAGGGCGACCGCCGAGCGGCGGACGCTCAACGGTCTCGGCTGGATTGGGGTCGGCCGGTCGCCGTCGGATGTCCGGCTGGCGATCGAGTCGAGAGTGAAGAGCGGAGTTGGAGTTGAGCAGCTGCTACAGCAGACTGGGGCTGTTGGCGCGAGCCTCGCACCGCATGGTGCAGTGGCTGCTCGCCTGTGTGCTGCTCACTCTGGTGTTGGCAGGGCACGCTGCCGCGCAGAGCTCATTCGATCACGTCTCGACCGGGTTTCCGCTGACCGGAAGCCATGTCGGCGTGGAGTGCTCGTCCTGTCACGTCGGCGGGCGGTTCAAGGGCACGCAGACGCAGTGCGCCAGTTGCCACAACGGCGCGCAGACGGCGGGCATGTCCGTCAATCACCCGATGACCACGCGGCGCTGTGAGAGCTGCCATCAGACTTCGACATGGAAGGACGTCCGGGCGATCGATCATACCCAGGCGAAGGCGTCATGTACGACCTGCCACAACGGTGTGATGGCACGGGGCAAGTCGAAGAATCATATCACGACCGCAGCGCCATGCGATGTGTGCCACAGGTCGACGGCGAGTTTTCGCATCAGAATGAAGATGGACCACGCCGGCATCGTCGCCGGTTGTGCCAACTGTCACAACGGGACGACCGCGCGCGGCAAGTCCAGCAATCATCTCCAGACCAATCTGCCGTGCGAGTCCTGTCACACCAGCACGGCCAGCTTCGGCGGCGCGGCCTTCAAGCATGCCGCGACCGATACCAACTGCGCGACCTGCCACAACGGCAAGACGGCGCAGGGCATGACCACGCCGCCGCACATTCCGACCGGCACGCTGCAGTGCTCGAACTGCCACACCAACACCGCGGCGAGCTTTGCCACCTACACCATGAACCACGCCGCCGTGGCGACCGCGCGCTGCGACAGCTGCCACAACGGCTCCTACACCGGCCAGGGCACCAAGGGAGCGCTGGGCACGGCGTCGTACCCGAACCACGTCGCCACCGGCGGCGCCGACTGCGTCAGCTGCCACGCCAAGGCGGCGAGCGGCGGCTTCACCAGCTGGGGCGGTGCGGCGTTCAAGCATGCCGCGACTGACACCAGCTGCGCGACCTGTCACAACGGCAGGACGGCGCTGGGGATGACGACACCACCACACATCCCGACCGGGACGTTGCAATGCTCGAACTGTCACACCAACTCGGCGGCGAGCTTCACGACCTACACCATGAACCACGCCGCGGTGGCGACCGCGCGCTGCGACAGCTGCCACAACGGCAACTTCACCGGCCAGGGCACCAAAGGTGCCATGAGCACCGCGTCATACCCGAACCACGTCGCCACCGGCGGCGCCGACTGCGTCAGCTGTCACGCCAAGGCGGCCTCGGGCGGCTTCACCAGCTGGGGCGGCGCGGCGTTTGCTCACAAGGCCACCGACACCAATTGCTCCACCTGCCACAACGGCAGGACGGCGCAGGGCATGACGACGCCGCCGCACATCCCGACCGGGACGCTGCAATGCTCGAACTGCCACAGCAACACCGCGGCGAGCTTTGCCACCTACACCATGAACCACGCCGCGGTGGCGACGGCGCGCTGCGATAGCTGCCACAACGGCTCCTACACCGGCCAAGGCATCAAGGGGGCGCTTGGCACCGCTTCGTACCCGAACCACGTCGCTACCGGCGGAGCCGACTGCGTCAGTTGTCATGCCAAGGCGGCGAGCGGCGGCTTCACCAGCTGGGGCGGCGCGGCGTTTGCTCACAAGGCCACCGACACCAACTGCGCGACCTGCCACAACGGCAAGACGGCGCAGGGCATGACCACGCCGCCGCACATTCCGACCGGCACGCTGCAATGCTCCAACTGCCACAGCAACACCGCCGCGAGCTTCACGACCTACACCATGAACCACACCGCGGTGGCGACGGCACGCTGCGACAGCTGTCACAACGGCAGCTTCACCGGGCAGGGCACCAAGGGAGCGCTGGGCACCGCGTCGTACCCGAACCACGTCGCCACTGGCGGGGCGGACTGCGTCAGTTGTCATGCCAAGGCCGCCTCGGGCGGCTTCACCAGCTGGGGCGGCGCCGCGTTCAAGCATGCCGCGACCGACACCAACTGCGCGACCTGCCACAACGGCAAGACGGCGCAGGGCATGACCACGCCGCCGCACACTCCGACCGGCACGCTGCAGTGCTCGAACTGCCACAGCAACACCGCGGCGAGCTTTGCCACCTACACGATGAACCACGCCGCGGTGGCGACCGCGCGCTGCGACAGCTGTCACAACGGCAACTTCACCGGCCAGGGCACCAAGGGGGCGCTCGGCACCGCGTCGTATCCGAACCACGTCGCCACCGGCGGCGCCGACTGCGTCAGCTGTCACGCCAAGGCGGCCTCGGGCGGCTTCACCAGCTGGGGCGGCGCGGCCTTCAAGCATGCCGCGACCGACACCAACTGCGCGACCTGTCACAACGGCAAGACGGCGCAGGGCATGACCACGCCGCCGCACATCCCGACCGGGACGCTGCAATGCTCGAACTGCCACAGCAACACCGCGGCGAGCTTTGCCACCTACACCATGAACCACGCCGCGGTGGCGACGGCGCGCTGTGACAGCTGCCACAACGGCAGCTACACCGGCCAGGGTACCAAGGGGGCGCTCGGCACCGCGTCGTACCCGAACCACGTCGCCACCGGCGGCGCCGACTGCGTCAGCTGTCACGCCAAGGCGGCCTCGGGCGGCTTCACCAGCTGGGGCGGTGCGGCCTTCAAGCATGCCGCCACCGACACCAACTGCGCGACCTGCCACAACGGCAAGACGGCGATGGGGATGACCACGCCGCCGCACATTCCGACCGGCACGCTGCAGTGCTCGAACTGCCACAGCAACACCGCGGCGAGCTTTGCCACCTACACCATGAACCACGCCGCGGTGGCGACCGCGCGCTGCGACAGCTGTCACAATGGCAGCTACACCGGCCAGGGCACCAAGGGGGCGCTGGGCACGGCGTCGTATCCGAACCACGTTGCCACCGGCGGCGCCGACTGCGTCAGCTGTCATGCCAAGGCGGCCTCGGGCGGCTTCACCAGCTGGGGCGGCGCCGCGTTCAAGCATGCCGCGACCGACACCAACTGCGCGACCTGCCACAACGGCAAGACGGCGCAGGGCATGACCACGCCGCCGCACATTCCGACCGGCACGCTGCAGTGCTCGAACTGCCACAGCAACACCGCGGCGAGCTTTGCCACCTACACCATGAACCACGCGGCGGTGGCGACGGCGCGCTGCGACAGCTGTCACAACGGCAACTACACCGGCCAGGGCACCAAGGGGGCGCTCGGCACCGCGTCGTATCCGAACCACGTCGCCACCGGCGGGGCGGACTGCGTCAGTTGCCATGCCAAGGCGGCCTCGGGCGGCTTCACCAGTTGGGGCGGCGCGGCGTTTGCTCACAAGGCCACCGACACCAATTGCTCCACCTGCCACAACGGCAAGACGGCGCAGGGCATGACGACGCCGCCGCACATCCCGACCGGGACGCTGCAATGCTCGAACTGCCACAGCAACACCGCCGCGAGCTTCACGACCTACACCATGAACCACGCCGCGGTGGCGACCGCGCGCTGCGACAGCTGCCACAACGGCAACTACACCGGCCAGGGCACCAAGGGGGCGCTCGGCACCGCGTCGTATCCGAACCATGTCGCCACCGGCGGCGCCGACTGCGTCAGTTGCCATGCCAAGGCGGCCTCGGGCGGCTTCACCAGTTGGGGCGGCGCGGCGTTTGCTCACAAGGCCACCGACACCAATTGCTCCACCTGCCACAACGGCAAGACGGCGTTGGGCATGACCACGCCGCCACACATCCCGACCGGGACGCTGCAGTGCTCGAACTGCCACAGCAACACCGCGGCGAGCTTTGCCACCTACACCATGAACCACGCCGCGGTGGCGACGGCGCGCTGCGACAGCTGTCACAACGGCAACTACACCGGCCAGGGCACCAAGGGGGCGCTGGGCACGGCGTCATATCCGAACCACGTCGCCACCGGCGGGGCGGACTGCGTCAGTTGCCATGCCAAGGCGGCCTCGGGCGGCTTCACCAGTTGGGGCGGCGCGGCGTTTGCTCACAAGGCCACCGACACCAATTGCTCCACCTGCCACAACGGCAAGACGGCGTTGGGCATGACCACGCCGCCACATATCCCGACCGGGACGCTGCAGTGCTCGAACTGCCACAGCAACACCGCGGCGAGCTTTGCCACCTACACCATGAACCACGCCGCGGTGGCGACCGCGCGCTGCGATAGCTGCCACAACGGCTCCTACACCGGCCAAGGCATCAAGGGGGCGCTTGGCACCGCTTCGTACCCGAACCACGTCGCTACCGGCGGAGCCGACTGCGTCAGTTGTCATGCCAAGGCGGCGAGCGGCGGCTTCACCAGCTGGGGCGGTGCGGCGTTCAAGCATGCCGCGACTGACACCAGCTGCGCGACCTGCCACAACGGCAAGACCGCGCAGGGCATGACCACGCCGCCGCACATCCCGACCGGCACGCTGCAATGCTCCAACTGCCACAGCAACACCGCCGCGAGCTTCACGACCTACACCATGAACCACGCCGCGGTGGCGACCGCGCGCTGCGATAGCTGTCACAACGGCAACTACACCGGCCAGGGCACCAAGGGAGCCATGGGTACGGCGTCGTACCCGAACCACGTCGCCACCGGCGGCGCCGACTGCGTCAGCTGCCACGCCAAGGCGGCCTCGGGCGGCTTCACCAGCTGGGGCGGCGCGGCCTTCAAGCATGCCGCGACCGACACCAACTGCGCGACCTGTCACAACGGCAAGACGGCGCAGGGCATGACCACGCCGCCGCACATCCCGACCGGGACGCTGCAATGCTCCAACTGTCACACCAACACCGCGGCGAGCTTTGCCACCTACACCATGAACCACGCGGCGGTGGCGACGGCACGCTGCGATAGCTGTCACAACGGCAACTACACCGGCCAGGGCACCAAGGGGGCGCTTGGCACGGCATCGTATCCGAACCACGTCGCCACCGGCGGTGCCGACTGCGTCAGTTGCCACGCCAAGGCGGCCTCGGGCGGCTTCACCAGCTGGGGCGGCGCGGCCTTCAAGCATGCCGCGACCGACACCAACTGCGCGACCTGTCACAACGGCAGGACGGCGCAGGGGATGACCACGCCGCCGCACATCCCGACCGGGACGCTGCAGTGCTCGAACTGCCACAGCAACACCGCGGCGAGCTTCGCCACCTACACCATGAACCACGCGGCGGTGGCGACGGCACGCTGCGACAGCTGTCACAACGGCAGCTTCACCGGCCAGGGCACCAAGGGTGCGCTCGGCACCGCGTCGTTCCCGAACCACGTCGCGACCGGCGGAGCCGATTGCGTGAGTTGTCACAGCAAGGCCGCCAGCGGCGGATATGTGAGCTGGGGCGGCGCGGCGTTCACCCACTCCGCGGCCAACACCAATTGCTCAGCCTGCCACAATGGTTCGAGCGCGAAAGGCCTGACCACCCCGCCGCATATTCCGGTGACGGGCGTGCAGTGCTCGAACTGCCACAGCAACACCGCGGCGAGCTTCGCCACCTACACCATGAGCCATGCTGCCGTGCATGCCACGCGCTGCGACAGCTGTCACAACGGCTCGTATCGCAGCCAGGGCCGCAGGGGTGCGCAGGGGCCGGATCATAGCGCGAAGTCGCAGGATTGCGGCTGCTGCCACGTGCGCGCCGCCGCCAACTTTTCCACCTGGGACGACGACCCGCAGAAGCCGGCAGCGGGCTGCTCCACGACGGCGCGGTCGGTGGTTCCTGCTCAGGCCCCGGCCGTCAAGGCGGTGACGCCGGCCTCGACCGCCAACCGGACGATGACGGCAGCAACGAATCCCGATGCAGCACCCGGTACGAACGCTGCACCGGCTGCATCTCAGGCCGGCGCTGCCGCCAAGCCTGCGGCGCCATCCAGTTCGACGCTCCTGTTCAGCAGCAAGCCGCTGGCGAACACGGCTGCGACGTCGACGGCCCCGACAGCGGGATCCGAAGCAGGGGCCTCCGCCAGTTCGTCCGGTTCCTCCAATCCCGACAGTTCGGCCAAAGCTGGCGGCGCGGCGGCGTCCGTGCCGCAGCCGTCGGGGACGCCGCCCCGAATGACATCCGCGACATCACCGCTCTCGCCGAATGATCCCCGCGGTAGGCTCTTGCCTCCAACCGATACGGGCAGCGACTCGCCGGAAGCGAAGAATGCCGGTCGGCTTCCGTCGCTGCTGCCGACGTTCAATCCGAGGGCAGGGCTTGCCGGATCGAGCACTACGGAGGCCGGTTCCAGATTCAATCACATGACGGCGCAAGGGCCATGCGCATCCTGCCATAACGGAATGACCGCGCCTGGCAAGCCGCCGAAGCACGTCGCAACCGCTGCGCCGTGTGAGACCTGTCACAAGAGCACGACGACGTTCAGCGGCGCCCGGTTCAGCCATACTGGAACGACGGCGGCCTGCGCGAGCTGTCACAACGGCATGGCCGCGACCGGCAAGCCGCCGAAGCATGTCGCGACCACTGCGCCGTGTGAGACGTGCCACAAGAGCACGACGACGTTCAGCGGTGCCCGCTTCAGCCACACCGGCACGATGGCGGCCTGCGCGAGCTGCCACAACGGCATGGCCGCGACGGGCAAGCCGCAGAAGCACGTCACGACGAATGCGCCGTGCGAGACCTGCCACAAGAGCACGGCGACGTTCAGCGGCGCCCGCTTCAGCCACACCGGCACGATGGCGGCCTGCGCGAGCTGCCACAACGGCATGGCCGCGACGGGCAAGCCGCAGAAGCACGTCACGACGAATGCGCCGTGCGAGACCTGCCACAAGAGCACGGCGACGTTCAGCGGCGCCCGCTTCAGCCACACCGGCACGATGGCGGCCTGTGCGAGCTGCCACAACGGCATGGCCGCGGGCGGCAAGCCCCAGAAGCACGTGGTCACCAGCGCGCCATGCGAAAGCTGCCACAAGAACACCGTGTCGTTCTCGGGCGCGCGGATGGATCACACCAGCCTGACGGCGCCATGTGCCAGCTGTCACAACGGCTCCAACGCCACCGGAAAGTCGCCGAAGCACTTCGTGACCAACGTCCCCTGCGAGAGCTGCCACCGGACGGTGAGCTGGAGCTCGGTCAATTACCGGCATATGTCGGCGAGCTATCCGAACCATAGCGCGGCCATCGGCTGCACCGCCTGCCACAGCGGCAACTCGCAGGCCGTTCTGTTCAAGTTCGCGGCCTACAAGCCCGACTGCGCTGCCTGCCACGCCAGTGATTTCCGCCCGCAGCAGCACGCCAAGCTCGTGAAGCCGGCGCCGATGGACTACACCGTCGCCGAGCTCAAGGACTGCACAGGCGCATGCCATATCTATGCTGACAAGTCGCAGACCACCATCGTCACCCGCCGCCAGCGGCAGCACCGGGTCAATGGAGGTGGCTGGTGATGCGCGGCTGCTTCAGACAAGCCGCGGCAGCGAGGTCGGCGGGATGGCTGATCGGTCTGCTGGCCGGCTTGCTCGCAATCCTGCTCGACGGGGTCTTTGGCGTTGCACCGGCCCAGCCGGTCATCGATCAGTTCGTCGCCAATGCAAATGCCACGACGATCGGAAACTGCAGCCTTCTGCGGGTCAATTTTCACGTTCGTGTCCGCTACACCGGGCATTTCCCGCTCGACCAAGGCAGCCAGCTCAGCGTCTCGCTGCAATTGGTCGACCGGGACACCATCATGGCGCGGCGCCTGGTCAGGCGCGAAGGCGTGCGTGTCGACAATGCCCAGGGCTCCGGCCTCCAGGACGTCTATCTGACGCTCGATCAGAACAGGGGACCGATCCTCGTCGTCCAGTTTGCCAGCGAGTTCACCTATCAGATCGTCCAATCCGGCAGCTTCGAGCAGGTGGCGATCGTGGTGGCCCGAAAGGGTCCGGTGTCGGCGTGCAAGGTGAAGGCCCTGGTGCCGAGCGTAGCCGCCCCGGATGCGCCGAAACCGGTTGCGGTCCCCGGTGCGGCGGCGTCGGTCCGCAACGACAATCGCACGATGCAGCAGGCCTCCGCCGCGGACATCCGGTTTGCGGAGGCGTCGATGGACGAGGCTCGCGCGTCGATCAAGAAAGGCAATTTCAGCGCCGCGATCGAGCTCCTGAGGAAGGTGCTGAAACTCCCCGAGAACGGCTCGAGCGCCGAGGCGCAGGAGCTGCTCGGCGTGGCGCGGCAGAAGGCTGGCCAGACCGCTGCCGCGCAGGCGGAGTATGAAGACTATCTGCGCCGCTATCCGACTGGCGAGGGCGCCGAGCGGGTGAGGCAGCGACTCGCCGCGCTTCTCACCGCAACCAGCAGCGCGCCGGCGCGGCCGCGCGACATGCCTTCCGTCACGCCCGACGGCGGAGACATGGGGGCAGGCATGCCGACCAAGGCGGCAGGGCCGAACGGCGACACCCGCTGGTCGATGTCGGGCAGCCTCTCGACCACCTTCATTACCAACGACACGACCAGCGCCGTCAAGGACAGGGCGATTGCGCCGAATCCGAATGCGGATCCCGACGCGCACCGCGTGCATCAGAACACGCTGCTGACCAATTTCGACTTTCTCGGCACCGCCGATAACGATCGCATCAGGACCAAGTTCAGGCTGGCGTTCACCCATGAGCGCCAGTTCGATACCGGGAACGACAAATACGGCGTCTCGACCGCGCAGGTCGATTACACGCTGAAGGAGGCCGACGTGACGCTGCGCGTCGGACGGCAATCCCGCAACACCGGCGGCGTGATCGGCCGCTTCGACGGCGCGGTGCTGAGCTGGCAGAAGAGCCCGGGGCTGCGCTTGAACGTGCTCGCGGGCTCGCCGAACTGGAGCCGCTTCGACGCACCGTTCAAGGATGGCAAGACGCTCTATGGCGCAAGCATCGACTTCGGCAAGATCCTGGGTGGCCTCGAGACCACGGTCTACCTGATCACGCAATACGACCGCAACATCGTCGACCGCCAGGCCATCGGCGCCGAATTCCGCTATTTCGACGCCAACAAGTCGCTGCTCGGCCTGATCGACTACGACACGCATTTCCGCGCGCTCAACGCCGCCGTGTTCTCGGGAACGTATACGTTCGAGGACAAGTCGGTCATCAACGCCTCTTTCGACTATCGAAGAGTGCCATTTCTCTCGACCTGGAATGCGCTGCAGGGGCAGCCCTTCCTCACCCTCTACGACATGATGAAGTTCAATACCGCGGGCGAGATCAGGCAGCTCGCGATCGACCGTACGCCGACGTTCCAGTCGGCGATGGTGAGCTACTCGCGGCCATTGAATGAGACTTGGCAGGTTGCTGCCGATGCCACGGTGACCAATCTCACCGGCACGCTGCCGTCCGGCGGCGTCGACGGCACGCCGGCGAGCGGCCTCGAATATTATCTGTCGGCCCAGCTGACCGGGAACGGCATCATCAAGCCGGGCGATCTGTTCATGGGTGCGCTGCGCTACGCGAGCCTGGCGGACTCCAAGTTCTACGTTCTCGATCTTGCCACGCGCTATCCGATCACGCCCGATCTCGCCATCAGCCCGCGGCTGCGGGCTGGGTACAGGTCCGGGACCCGGACCGACCTGAAGGAGTACACGGTTCTGCCGTCGCTGCTGGTCAGCTATCTCTGGTCGAAGGAGATCAGCCTGGAAACGGAGATCGGCTATCGGTTCGTCGACAGCACGCTCGCCAACGTCAAGACGACGACCAAGGACCTGTTCGCGACGGTCACGTTGCGGCGCGATTTCAACGCCGACGGTGTCACGAAGTGCAACGCCTCGATCGTCAGTTGCGCCTGGGCCAGGCCTGCAGCGTTGCAGGGCGGGCAGGGGGCAGGCTCGGGCGACATGCCGCTGCAATCGCGCGCGTCGATCCTGCCGTCCTACATGCTGGAGACCGGTGTGCGCTACTGGTTCAGCTCCGGGCAGAATCGCTACCGCTATTTCGCCGATCAGGCTGCGACGCTTCAGGTCTCCCGGCTCGCCTATGGCGGCATGACCGGGCACAGCGGCGAGATGTTCTTCAGGATCGATGCGCTCGACGGTCCGTTCACCAACATGTTTCTGAAGGGCTATATAGGGGCGGGCAAGATCAGCTCGGGCACGCTCGTCGACGAGGACTTCGCTCCGTTCGTCAATCCGTCGTCCAAGACCGTCAGCAGCGTGGGCGGGGGGCTGCAATATGCAAATCTCGATGTCGGTTTCAACCTGCTGGAGACCGAACGCTTCCGGCTCGGCGCCTTCGTCGGCTATCAATATTGGACGGAGACGGTGGACGCGCGGGGCTGCACCCAGGTGGGCGGCAATCCGACGATCTGCGCTCCTGCGCTGGGGCCGGGCGTGAAGGTGGTGACCGAGCAGGATCGCTGGCATAGCGGACGGGCCGGTGTCTCCCTCGACACGCGGCTGTCAGACCGGCTGAGCTGGCAGGCGGAGGCCGCCTATGTCTGGACCACGCAGAATGCGATCGACACGCACTATTTCACGTTCGGGCGCGATCCCGCCTCAGGGCAAGGAAGCGGCTTCCAGGCCGAGACCGTGCTGAACTACCAGCTGACCGACAATTTCCGCATCGGCATCGGTGGACGCTGGTGGCATCTCAGCACCAATGCCGTCGATTCGTTCAATCAGGTCCTGAGATATACGACGGAGCGCTACGGCGTCTTCCTCCAGGGCTCCTACCAGTTCAATCGGGCAAGATAGGCGGCCGGAGGCGTCCAATCATGAACGACCGGACGGCCATCCGGCCTTCGCGGGACAAACCATCATCATCGCCGCCGATGAAGGACTGGGCGATATGATCCAGTTCGTCCGCTACGTCCCGATGGTCGCAGCGCTGGGCGCGCGCGTGATCCTCGCCGTTCAAGAGTCGTTGCTTCCGCTGTTGTCGAAGATGCCAGGCATTTCGCAGTGTGTTCCGGTCGCGGAGGCCAGCGAACTTGCGGGAGTGGATGTCCAGTGTCCGATCATGAGCCTGCCGCTTGCCTTTCGGACGACACTGGCCACGATTCCAGCGCCGGTGTCCTATTTGCCGGCGCCTGATCCCGATCGGATCCAACTCTGGCAGGAGCGCCTTGGCATCCCGGAGAAATTGCGGATCAGCCTGGTCTGGTCAGGCAATCCCAACCACCTCGACGACCACAATCGTTCCATCCCCTTGCGCATGTTTTCCAGCCTGCTCCGCGAGGATGCGGCGTTCATCAGCCTGCAGAAGGAGCCGAAGGCCGAAGACAAGGCCGTGCTCCAGGAGGCGAGCGGGATCGTGGACCTGTCGGGTCTACTTGCCGATTTCGCCGATACCGCCGCGCTGATCTCATGTCTGGATCTCGTGATCACGGTCGATACCAGTGTCGCTCATCTCGCCGGCGCGCTTGGCTGTCCGACCTGGACGCTCCTGTCGTACACGCCGGACTATCGCTGGCTGCTCGATCGTGACGACAGCGTCTGGTACCCGCGCATGCGCCTGTTCCGTCAGCGCGAAAGGCGCGATTGGCGCGAGGTCATCGATCAGGTCGGAGATGCGCTTCGTGAACGGATCGTGGCGAGGGCGTCGTCCCCGCCGGTCTCGAGCGATGATCGCGTGATCCTTCGCCGCTTCAATTCGACGACTGGCGGCTTGCCGTCAGTTGCTGGCGGTAACGTTCGGCGTCCCAGTTGAGCAGCAACTGCTCGTGCTGCGAGGAGAGATAGCCGATATCGGCCGATAGCGGCAGGCGGCTGGTCACGAGCGCGAGGCAGCTCAGCATGGCCTCGGCGCCCGGGCTAGCGTCGCTGCGGATGATGGCACCGAGACCCGGCGCGAGCGCTGCGACGGGCGCGGGCAGGCGGCTCGCTTCGGCGCGCGCGAGCAGCGTGGCGAGGTCGCTGGCGCTCTCGATCGTCGGCAGGCCCGGGCCGAGAAACACGACGTGGTCCGGATACAATGAGCCGCCGGTCGCGATGGCGCGGTTGAACGGATCGGTGGCGATGCCGTGGCTACCAGCATCCTGCGGCAGGCGATAGGCGGTGCCGGCGCACAGACGGCGCAAGGCCGCTGCGTCGGCAGCAGGCGCCGGGCGTACCGGCAGCGCCAGCCGGTGCTCGACGTCATGGACCAGCGCCTCGGCCTGATCGCAGCTCTCGGCACCGACGACGAGGCCGTGATTGCCGAGGGTCAGCACGTCGATGCGGTCGCGCGCGACGATGGCGCTCACTGCGCGCGCCAGCGGCAGCCCGGGATGAAAGTAATCGAGATGGCGCCAGGCGAGCCCGTCCAGCCGCGCCGCAAAGTCATCGCGCGCATCGCGCCGCGCCGCCCAGGCGATGGTGTTGACGGCGTGCACGTGCAGCACGATCCGGTGCGGCAGCAGCGCATGCAGCGCGGTCTCGATCGAGGCGCGCAGGGGACCGGGAGCGGCCAGCGGAATGCGCTCGTCGTCAGCGGCGAGCGCGTCGCGCGCCGCCGGCAGGAGCACAGGCACGAAGATGTCCTTCGCGTCGGCATCGGCAAGCCAGGTGCCGGACGCCTTCACCCACAGCACATCATCCTGCTTGAGCGAGGAGTTGCCGCCGGCGCCTTGCACCAGCTCGATGTTGCGGCCGACCCGCGCCGACATCCGGCGCAACTCCTGAAGCTCGGCTGGCTCGCGCATTTCGCATCTCCTTCTCACCAAGAAAGGTGCTGCATCGTCCAGTTCGGCATGCGGCCGGGCGAAGCTGCGAGCTTGCGCGTTGCCGCAGCCAGGTCGGGCGCGCCGGCCAAGGTCGTGCGATGCACGCCATCGCCGAGCAGCAGGCTCTGCAGGCCTGCGGCGCGGGCGCCGGCGACGTCATGGTCGAGCGAGTCGCCGATCATCAGCACGCGGTGCGGATCCGGATCGCCGAGCTGCTCCAGCGCAGCCGCGAAGATCGGCTGATACGGCTTGCCGACGAAGCTCACCGGGCCGCCGAGCCACTCATAGGCGCGGGCCAGCGTGCCGGGTGCCGGCACGAGGCCGGCTGCACCGAACATCATCAGGTCGGGATTGGCACAGATCATCGGCACGCCCCGTGCCGCTGCTCCGGTGAATCGGTCGCGCCAGAGGTCCGGCTCGGCGAGGTCGTCATCGAGGCCGCCGAGCAGGATGAAGTCGGCGTCCCGCATATCCGTCACGAGGACGAGATCGAGCCCGTCGATCAGCGAGCAGTCGCCGCCCCTGGTGATCAGGAAGCAGGCGCTGCCGCAATCGGTGAACGGCGCGCGCGTCCGGTCGCGTAGTCCGCTCCAGGTCACCTCGCCCGAGGTGAGAATGCCGTCATAGGCCGAGCGCGGCAGGCCGAGCCGGGCGAGGCGCTCGGCATTGGCGCTCGCGCGCTTGCCGGAGTTCGACAGCACCAGGATCTGCTTGCCGGCCTCGCGCAGCCGCAGGACGCAGTCGTGAGCCGCCGGAAGCACGGTCCTGCCGTCATGCAACGTGCCCCATTGATCGAGCAGGACGTGATCGAACCGCTCGGCGATGGCGGACAGGCCGCTGATCTCGCACGCTGCCGCCGTCATTGCGGCGGTCCCTGCAGCGCCAGCAGCGCCGTGCCGTAGCTCGCTTCGGTCTGCGCGGCGACGCTGACGGGCACGCCAATGATGCGCCGGCGGATATCGGTCCAGGCGTCGTTCCGGGCGCCACCGCCGATGCTGATCACGCGCCGCAGCGCCGGCGCGCCGAGCGCCTGGAGACGCTGATAGGCCATCGCCTCGACGCTTGCGATGCCTTCGAGCAGCGCCTGGAAGAAGCGGTGATCCTCGGCCGGGCGCGGCGTGATCTTTGGTGCGAGGGCGGGGTCGGCGATGGGGAAGCGCTCGCCGGGTTTGGGCAGCGGATAGTAGTCGAGCCCGGTGGGCTCGTCCGGGCGCAGCAGCGGGGTCATGCGGTCCATGTCGGCGGCGGTGAAATGCGCGAGCAGCGCGGCGCCACCGGAATTCGATGCACCCCCGGCGAGCCATTTGTCACCGAGGCGGTGCGAGTAGACACCCTGATCGGCGGCGAAGATCGGCTGCGTCGCGACCAGCTTCACCACCAGCGTGGTGCCGAGCGAGGTCACCGCATCGCCTGGCGTGTCGGCGCCGGTGGCGATGAAGGCGGCGACGCCGTCGGTGGTGCCGGCGACGATGCGCGCCGACGGCGACAGACCGAGCGCGCGCGCGGTCGACGGATCGATGTCGGCGAATGGCGTGCCCGGCACCAGAATGCTCGGCAGCACGTCGCGGGGAACGCCGAGCTGATCGATCCAGCGCGGCCATTCGCGCCTGACGGGATCATAGCCGAGCTTCAGCGCGTTGTTCTCGTCGCTGACGCCGTGGCGGCCGGCGAGGCGTCCGGCGATCCAGTCGGCCTGATGCACGGCGTGCCGCGCGCCGCTGGTGGAGGCGAGCAGATGCAGCAGCTTGGCGAGCGGGCTGCTCGTGCCATGCGCGCCGCTCTCGGGCGGCGCCACCGCGGCGATCCGCCTGGCTTCGTCGACCGCGCGCGCATCGTTGTACATCAGTCCGTGCGAGCGGGGCCGTCCGTCGGCGTCGATCAGCAGCAAGGTGCCCGAGGTGCCGTCGACCGCGATGCGCGCGATGGCGCCGAGATCGACGATCCTGCCGAGCTTGTCGAGCGCTGCGACCGTCGCCTGCCACCACAGCTCGGGATCCTGGTCGACGGCGTTGCCGTCCTGGCGCGGCGCGGCGAGCGGAACTGCGGCTGCGCCCTTGATCTCGCCGCTCGCGTCGGCGGCGCAGGCGCGCACACCGCTCGTGCCCACGTCGATGCCGACAAACAACTCCGTCATGCGACCTCATCCCGTTGTGCGCCGGCGAGCATGCCTGTGCTTGCCCGGCGCGTCATCCCTGACGCGCTGCAGCACGTTTGGGGGATTGACGGCCGGATCGCCGTCTGCAATTTTTTGCAAGGTGTGAAGAAATTTGCAAGCAGGCATTCAAGCGTGACGACAGCTTCCGACAGGGCGTCGATGGTGGACGGCGAGGCTTCGCTGGCGACGCGCGCCGCATGGCTGTATTTCGCGGCCGGGCTGACGCAGTCGGAGGTCGCCGATCGGCTCAACATCCAGAGCACGAAGGCGCATCGCCTGATCGCGCGCGCCAGCCGCGAGGGCATGATCCGTGTCTTCGTCGAGGGTCCCGTCGCCGAATGCGTCGCACTTGAGAACGCGCTGGCCGAACGCTACGGGCTCGACTTCTGCCGTGTCGCGCCGGATCTCGGCGAGGGCGACCTGCCGCTGAAGGCGCTGGCGCTGGAGGGCGCGAGCTTCCTGCGCCAGGTGCTGGAGCGCGGCGACGACAAGATCATCGGTGTCGGCCACGGCCGCACGCTCGCGGCCGTGGTGGCGCAACTGCCGCAGACGCCGGCGCGCGACGTGCAGTTCGTGTCGCTGCTCGGTGGCCTGACGCGCAAATTCGCCGCCAATCCGTTCGACGTGATCCATCGCCTGGCCGAGCGCACCGGCGCCGAAGCCTATCTGCTGCCGGTGCCCGTGTTCGCCAACTCCGTCGCCGACCGCCGCGTGCTGATGCAGCAGTTCGGCATTGCCGACGTGTTTGCTCTCGCGCAGAAGGCTTCGCTGCTGTTCGTCGGCATCGGCCAGATCCATGCCGACGGCTTCCTGGTGTCGAGCGGCATGATCAAGCCGGACGAGGTCGTCGAGCTGAAGCGCGCCGGCGCCTGCGCCGACCTGCTCGGGCATTTCTTCAACGCCCAGGGCGAGCTGCTCGATCTCGATCTTTCGGCGCGGGCCACCTCGATGGCCGCTGCCGATCTGAAGAAACACCGCATCGTCGCCATCGGCGGCGGCGAGGCGAAGATCACGGCCCTGCGCGCTGTGCTGCGCAGCGGCTTCCTGAATGGCCTCATCATCGACGAGGCGACCGCTCAGGCATTGGCGACTGACAAGCCGGAGAAGACATCTGGCAACTCCAAGAACAAGAGTCGGAAGGGCAGGTAACGCGAACACGTCTCTACAAGAAACAAAGGGAGGGTTGAATGTACGATCGTGAGAAGAATCTCTTTGCGTCCTATGCCGGCAAGCGCATCAGCCGGCGTGATCTGCTCGACGGTGCCGCCAAGCTCGGCATTGCCGGTGTCGCCGCCAATGCCGCCTTTGCGTCCGCGATGTCGAAGGCGATGGCCGCTGACTTCAATTGGAAGGCGCATAGCGGCAAGACCGTCAAGCTGCTCTTGAACAAGCATCCTTACGTCGATGCGATGATCGGCGACATCGAGGCGTTCAAGAGCCTCACCGGCATGAACGTCACCTACGACATCTTCCCGGAGGACGTCTATTTCGACAAGGTGACGGCGGCGCTGTCGTCGAAGTCCGACCAGTACGACGCCTTCATGACCGGCGCCTACATGACCTGGACCTATGGTCCGGCCGGCTGGATCGAGGACCTCAACACCTACATCAAGGATCCCGCCAAGACCAATCCGGCCTTCGCCTGGGACGACGTGCTGCCCGGCCTGCGGTCGTCGACGGCCTGGGATGGCGTCGCCGGCTCCGAGCTCGGCTCCGGCAAGGCCAAGCAGTGGTGCATCCCGTGGGGCTACGAGCTCAACAACATCACCTATAACCGCAAGATATTCGACAAGGTCGGCGTCAAGCCGCCGAAGAACCTCGACGAGATGCTCGACGTCGCGGCCAAGATCACCAAGGATGCCGGCGGTCCCTACGGCGTCGGTGTGCGCGGCTCGCGCTCCTGGGCCACCATCCATCCGGGCTTCCTATCGGCCTACGCCAATTTCGGCCAGAAGGATTTCGTGATGGAGGGCGGCAAGCTCAAGGCCGCGATGAACACCAAGGCCTCGAAGGACTTCCACGAGAAGTGGGTCAGGATGATCCAGGGCTCGGGCCCCAAGAACTGGTCGACCTACACCTGGTACCAGGTCGGCACTGATCTGGGCGCCGGCGCCTCCGGCATGATCTTCGACGCCGACATTCTCGGCTACTTCATGAACGGCGGCGAGAACAAGGAGCGCGGCAATCTCGGCTACGCGCCGTTTGCAGCCAATCCGGCCGCCAAGGCGCCGACGCCGAACGTCTGGATCTGGTCGCTGGCGATGTCGAGCTTCTCCAAGCAGAAGGATGCGGCCTGGACGTTCATGCAGTGGGCGGCCTCCGTCGAGCATGATCTGTTCGGCGCCCGCAAGATGGACTTCGTCAATCCGGTCCGCGCCTCTGTGTGGAAGGACAGCGAATTCCGCGACCGCATCGCCAAGTCCTATCCCGGCTATCTCGAGCAGCATGACCTCTCGGCCCCCGGTGCGAAGATCTACTTCACGGCGCAGCCGTTGTTCTTCGACCTCACCACGGAGTGGGCGGCGTCGCTGCAGAAGATGGTGGCCAAGGAGATCAGCGTCGACGAGGGCCTCGACAAGCTGGCCGAGAGCATCAACCGTCAGTTGAAGCAGGCCGGCCTCGGCTGAGGCTGGACGCGGACTCTCCACGACCACCCGCCGGTCCGGCCGCTCCCCCACGGGCGTCCGGACCGGCCCACCACCGCGAATGTGTGATCACGCCTGTCATGAGCATGGCTGAACTTGTCGAAACCAACGCGGCGCCGCGCCGCGCGAAGAGATGGCGCGGACGGCTGCTGCCATATCTGCTGAGCCTGCCGGCGCTGCTGGTCTGCATCGCCATCCTGGTGCCATTCGTGACCGCGGCGATCTATTCGCTGCAGCGCTACCGGCTCAACCTGCCGTATCTGCGCGGCTTCATCGGTGTCGACAATTACATCGACTTCCTGTCCGATCCTGCGTTCTGGAACACGTTGCGGATCTCGCTCGTCTACACCGCGGTGACCGTGATCGCCGAACTGCTGCTCGGCCTCGGCATCGCGCTTCTGCTGCGCCGGCCGACGCGCTTTCACAACGCGGTTTCGATCGCATTGTTGCTGCCGCTGATGACGGCGCCGGCGATCGCGGCCCTGATGTGGAAGCTGATGACCAATCCGAGCTTCGGCATTCTGTCCTATCTGGTCGGCCTGTTCGGCGCGCATGATTTCAAATGGGCGTCCGATCCGTCGACGGCGCTGTTCACGGTGGTGCTGGTCGACGTCTGGGTCTACACGCCGTTCATCATGATCCTGCTGCTGGCCGGCCTGCGCTCGCTGCCGCGACAGCCGTTCGAGGCGGCGGCGCTCGACGGTGTGCCGACGAGCTTCGTGTTCTTCCGCATCACCTTGCCGATGCTCGCGCCCTACATCATCACGGCGTCGCTGTTCCGGCTGCTCGATTCGATCCAGCAGTTCGACATCGTCTATGCGATGACGCAAGGCGGGCCCGGCGACCGGCTGATGGTGTTCCAGGTCCAGGCCTACCTCGAATTCTTCCAGTACACCAATGTCGGACGCTCGGCGGCGCTTTTGATGATCCTGTGGCTGATCACCAACATCCTGTCGAACATCTTCATCAAGAACTGGCTGCGGCTGCGCGAACGCGCCCACGGTCACGCCTGAGGAGGCCGCCGATGGATCATTCCAGTCTCGCCGGGCGCATCTTCCGCGGCATTGCGCTCGCGCTGGTGCTCGTCTTCTTCATGTTCCCGATCGTCTGGATCCTCATGATGTCGTTCCAGAGCAACGAGCAGATCCTGCGTATCCCGCCGCGCATCCTGTTCGAGCCGACGCTCGCCAATTACGAGGCGCTGATCTCGGGACAGCTCCGTACGGCAGCCGGCAATCTGCAGATCTCGTTCATGCGTAACCTCATGAACAGCTTCATCCTGTCGAGCGCCTCGGTGATCCTGGCGCTGCTGCTCGGCGTGCCCGCGGCCTATGCGTTCGCGCGGTTCAAGTTCCGGCTCGGCGAGACCATCGCCTTCACGCTGCTCTCGTTCCGCTTCGCGCCGCCGCTCTTGGTGCTGCTGCCGTTGTCGCTGTACTACCAGCAGCTCGGATTGAACGACACCTATTTCGGGATCGTCTGGGTCTATCAGCTGATCGCGCTGCCGCTGATCCTGTGGATCGTGCGCGGCTATTTCGAGGACATCAGCCCCGACATCGAGCACGCCTACCGGCTGGCGGGGCATTCCTGGCGCGAGGCGTTCACCCGGATCGCCGTCCCGCTGGCGGGACCCGGGATCGCGGCTGCGGGCTTGCTGTCCTTCATCTTCTGCTGGAACAATTTCGTGTTCGCGCTGATCCTGGCCTCGGCCGACAAGCAGCCGGTGACGGTGGGCGCGCTCGCCTTCGTGACGGCGTCCGGCATCCAGTATGGCCAGATCGCAGCCGCAATCGTGCTGTCGGTGACGCCGACCTTGCTGCTCGCGCTCTATGCGCAGCGCTATCTGGTCGAAGGTCTCTCGCTCGGTGCAGTGAAGGGTTGAGGATACATGGCCCGTCTCGAACTCCAATCGGTCGACAAGAGCTTCGGCGCCGCAAGCTGCGCCAAGGGCGTGTCGCTCGCGGTCGAGCCCGGCGAGATCGTCGCGGTGTTCGGCCCGTCCGGCAGCGGCAAGACCGTGCTGTTGCGCATGATCGCCGGCATGTTCGAGCCTGATGCGGGCGACATCCTGGTCGGGGGCCGTTCGATCGTCGATGCGGCGCCGGAGCAGCGCGGCATCGGCATGGCGTTCCAGAACTTTGCGCTGTTTCCGCATATGAGCGCCCGCGACAACATCGCCAGCGGCCTGCGCGCGACGGGGAGCGCCGACGTCGCCGCGAAAGTTGCGGCGATGAGCCGGCTCCTGAAGATCGAGCACGTGCTCGGCCACAAGCCGCGCGAACTGTCGAACGGCCAGAAGCAGCGCACCGCGCTGGCGCGCGCTCTGATCGGCAATCCTGAGGTGCTGCTGCTCGACGATCCCTTGCGCAACGTCGATGCCAAGCTGCGCTACGAGATGCGGCTGGAGCTGCCGAGCCTGCTGCGCCGGAGCTCTGCGGCGGTGCTTTATGTGACGCAGGATTATCGCGAGGCGATGGCGATCGCCGATCGCATTGCCGTGCTGATCAATGGCCGCCTGGTGCAGGTGGCGCGTCCGGAGGAGATCTATGCGCGGCCCGCGTCGGTTGCGGTGGCGCGGCTGTTCGGCGATCCCAGCATCAATCTCTCGGAGGTCGTGCCGGTGGTGGAGCAGGGCCGGTTGATAGCGGCTATCGCCGGGACGCAGGTCCGGCTCGATGTCGACGATCTGCCGGCGGATGCGCGGGAGCGCTGCTGGCTGGGCGTGCGGCCGGACGATGTCGCGGTGACGCGCCATGGCGGTGAAGGCGCGATCCCGGCGCGCACCGTCGCCGTCACCCCGATTCATGAGCGTGCCGTGGTGCTGCTGCGCTTTGCTGACGGATCCGAGTGGCTGGCGGCGCTGGCGCCCGAGGCGCTGGAAGCCGGCGCCGACGAGGACGTGTTCGTGCGGTTCGCGCCCGAATCTGCGTTGCTGTTCGACCATGCGACGGGAAACCGTATTGGTGTCTTGCCGCGGCGGCAGGCGGCGTGAGGATGTGAGATGGGCATGCTCGAGATCCGCAACGTCGACAAGGTCTATCACCGTCGAGGCAAGGCGCCGGTTCACGCGGTGCGCGCGCTCGACATGGAGGTGAAGGCCGGCGAGATCGTCGCGCTGCTCGGCTCTTCCGGCTGCGGCAAGACCTCGACGCTGCGCATGATCGCCGGCTTCGAGAGCGTGAGCGCGGGCTCCATCGCCCTGGCGCAGCGGTCGATCCATGATCTGGCGCCGGCGAAGCGCAAGGTGGCGATGGCGTTCGAAGGTTATTCGCTGTATCCGCCGCTGACCGTGCGCGAGAACATCGCGTTTGCGCTGAAGGCACAGCAGCTGTCGCGCGCGGAGATCACGCATCGTGTCGACAGCATCGCCCGTCTGGTCGAGATCGAGGACATCCTCGATCACCACCCGCGCGCGCTCTCCGGCGGCCAGCAGCAGCGCGTCTCGCTGGCGCGCGCGCTGGTGCGCGATGCGGACCTCTATCTGCTCGACGAGCCGATGGGGCAGCTGGAGCCGCAGCTCCGCGCCGTGCTGCGCGGCCGCATCAAGGGCCTGCTCGCCGAGCGCGGCATGACCGCGATCTTCGTGACCCATGACCAGACCGAGGCGAGCGCGCTCGCTGATCGCATCGCCGTCATGGAGGATGGCGTGCTGCAGCAGTTCGCTGGGGAACGCGAGCTGAAGAACCGTCCGGCCAATCTGTTCGTCGCGAGCTTCATCGGCGAGCCGCCGATGAATCTGCTGGAGACTGTGGTCACGCAGGACGAAGCGAGGTTTCGCCTGGCGGTGGGTTCCGAGATGGCGTTTGAAATTCCCCGGCAGACGCTGGACGTGACGGGACAACAGGCACTGGCGCAGGCCGATCGGATCAAGGTCGGCATCCGGCCGCAGCGGATCGCGATCGGCAGCGGCGAGGCGCGGCTGCGCGTGGTCTCCAACCAGTGGCTCGGCGATCAGTCGCACATTGCGGGCGAATGCGCCGGTCATCTGCTGGTCGCGGTGACATCGAGCAAGATCGCGGCGCGGCCGGGCGATGTCGTGCCCTGCGCGCTGGAGTCACGCCATCTCCACATTTTCGGCGCCGACGGCATCTGCGTCCGCCACGCGGAGGCGCGCTGACCATGACCTCGGCTGCGACCCGCGACGTGATCATCGGCATCGACGCCGGGACCTCGGTGATCAAGGCGGTCGCGTTTGCGCGGGATGGCCGCCAGCTCGGCGAGTTCGCGATTCCGAACAGCTACACCACCTTGCCCGGTGGTCGTGTCGAGCAGGACATGGAGCGGACGTGGACCGACACTGTCGCGGCGTTGCGCGGCCTGGGCGGCGCGCTGCCGGACCTGTCCCGTCGCGTCGCCGCGATCGCCGTGACCGGGCAGGGCGACGGCACCTGGCTGATCGACGCGGACGGCCGTCCAGTCGCGCCCGCGCTGCTGTGGCTCGACTCGCGCGCGGCAGGCTTCGTTGAGACCTTCCGAGGCGGCGAGCGCAACGCCGCGCATTACCTGCGCACCGGATCGGGGCTCAACGCCTGCCAGCAGGGGCCGCAACTGGCCTGGCTGCAGGCGCATGACGCGGAGCTGCTGGGACGCGCGGGCACGGCGTTCCACTGCAAGGATTGGCTCTACTTCAAGCTGACCGGCAAGAGGGCGACCGATCCGTCCGAAGCGACGTTCTCCTGCGGTGACTTTCGCAGGCGCGGCTTCGACGGCGAAGCCGCGCGTCTCGTCGGCATTGCCGATTCCGCGCGCCTGTTTCCAGATGTCGTCGATGGTGTCACGACGACGCATGGCTTGACCGCGGCGGCCGCGGCCGAGACGGGCTTGCCCGATGGCGTGCCGGTGTCGCTCGGCTATGTCGACGTGATCTGCAATGCGCTCGGTGGTGGGCTGTATGATCCCGCACCCGACGTCGGCTGCACCATCATCGGCTCGACCGGCATGCACATGCGGCTGGTGAACGGCGCCGACGCGGTCAAGCTGAATGCCGAGGCGACCGGCTATACGATGCCGTTCCCGGTGCCCGGTCACTATGCACAGATGCAGTCGACCATGGCTGCGACCTTGAACATCGACTGGCTGCTCGATGTCGCGCGCGGCGTGCTCGCCATGGAAGGCATCGCGAGGTCGCGCAATGATCTGATCCGGCGCCTCGACGAGCATGTGCTCGCGGCGAAGGTGGGCGAGCTGCTGTATCATCCGTTCATCTCCGACGCCGGCGAACGAGGCCCCTTCGTGTCCCACGAGGCGTCCGCCCAACTGGTCGGCCTGCGCATCCGCCACGGCTACTGGGATCTGATGCGCGCCGTGATGGAGGGACTGGCCTTCGCCGCACGCGACTGCTACGCGGCGATGGGACCGCTGCCGAGGGAAATTCGCCTGACCGGGGGCGCGGCGCGCAGCCGCGCGCTCGGCGCCATTCTTGGCGCGGCACTTGGCAGCACGATTCGAGTCTGCCGTCGCGAGGAGGCCGGCGCATCGGGCGCGGCGATGATCGCGGCGGTCGCGACCGGGCTCTACCCGGACATGATGGATTGCGCGGAGGAGTGGGTGAGACCGTATCTGGATGAGCCGCAAGCGCCGGATGCGGCGCTGGCGGAACGTTATGCGCAATTGTTCCCGGCCTATGTCGACGCCCGCCTCGCGGCGCGGCCGGTCTGGAAGCAGCTCGCCGCGCAGCGCACGGGTGCCGATCATGTCTAGCTCCATCGCCATCATCGGCGACCGCTTCATGCTGCCCTCGGTGTTCGCCGAGCGCATCACCGCCATCTGCGGCGACGGCATCGACATCCGCATGCTCGAGCAGCCCTGGCCGGACGAGCCGATGGAGCACGGCTATGCCGGCTCGAAGCTCGACGGGCTCAAGGAGTTCATGGGCGACCCTGATGAGCTCGCTGAGTTCATCGGCGAGGCGCCCCTGCTGGTCACGCATCTCGCGCCGATCTCGCGCGCGATGCTGCGGCGGCTGCCGAGCCTGAAATTCATCGCGGTGTCGCGCGGCGGCCCGGTCAATATCGACATGCAGGCGGCGCGCGATCACGGCGTGCTCGTCGTCAATACGCCCGGACGCAACGCCAGCGCGGTGGCGGAATTCACCATCGGCGCGATGCTCGCGGAGACCCGGCTGATCCGCAGCGGCCACGAGTCGATGCGGGGCGGCGAGTGGCGCGGCGATCTCTACCGCGCCGATCGCACGGGACGTGAGCTCGGCGAGATGACAGTCGGCATCGTGGGCTATGGCGCGATCGGCACCCGCGTGGTGAAGCTGTTGAAGGCGTTTGGCTGCAAGATCCTGGTGACCGACCCCTACGTTCAGCTCAGCGCGCAGGACCGCAACGACGGGGTCGAGCATGTCGCGCTGGCCGAGCTGCTGTCGCGCGCCGACGTCATCAGCCTGCATGCCCGCGTGACCGCGGAGACCACCGGCTTCATCGATCGCGACGCGCTGGCGCGAATCAAGCCGGGTGCGATCCTGATCAATACGGCCCGCGGGCCCCTGGTCGACTATCACGCGCTCCATGACGCGCTCAGCTCGCAGCGGCTGGCGGGGGCGATGCTCGACACCTTCGCCGTCGAGCCGGTCCCGCCGGACTGGCCGCTGCTGCAGCTCCCCAATGTCACGCTGACGCCGCACATCGCCGGCGCCTCCGTGCGCACCGTCACCTTTGCCGCCGACCAGGCGGCCGAAGAGGTTCGCCGCTATCTGGCCGGCGAGCCGCCGCTCAATCCCTGCTGACGACGAAAGGTTTTCGACATGAATCGCGAGGAACGGCTGATCCGCGAGAACATCATCGCCAAATGCCGATGGATGAATGCGTCGGGGCTGAACCAGGGCACTTCGGGCAACATCTCGGCCCGCTACAAGGACCGCATGCTGATCACGCCCTCGGCGACGCCTTATGATTCGATGAAGCCGGAGATGATCGCGGCGATGCCGCTCGAGGGTGACTACGGTTCCTGGGATGGCCCGTTGAAGCCCTCGACGGAATGGCGCTTTCATCTCGACATCATGCGCGGCCGTCCGGATGTCGGCGGCGTCGTGCACACCCATTCGACCTACGCCACAGTGCTCGCCATCGCGCGCAAGCCGATCCCGGCCTGCCACTACATGATGGCGGCGTTCGGCGGCACCGACATTCGCTGCGCCGGCTATGCGCGGTTCGGCACGGCCGAATTGTCCGAGCTTGCGCTGGAGGCGCTGGAAGGCCGCAACGGCTGCCTGCTGGCCAATCACGGCATGATCGCGGTCGGCGCCAATCTCGACAAGGCGATGTGGCTTGCGGTCGAGCTCGAGACCATCGCGAAGCAGTACTATCTGTCGCTCGCGCTAGGCCAGCCGCACATCCTCGGCGACGCGGAGATCGCCGAGACCGCGCAGGGCTTTTCCACCTATGGCCTGCAGGAGCCCAAGGCGAAAGCGGCGAAGCCGGCCAAGACTGCGACGAAGGCGCGCGCCGCCGCGCGCAGCAAGCCAGAGAAGAAGCGCAGCAGCAAACGATGAATGCGACGGTCTCACGCAGCGGATCCGATCACGGTCTGTTGGACCTCGCCGTGATCGGCGGCGGCATCAATGGCGCTGGTATCGCCCGTGATGCCGCCGGCCGCGGCCTGAAGGTGCTGCTGTGCGAGAAGGACGATTTCGCCCAAGGCACCTCGTCGCGTTCGGGCAAGCTGATCCATGGCGGCTTGCGCTATCTTGAGTACTATGAGTTCCGCCTGGTGCGCGAGGCGCTGATCGAGCGCGAGGTGCTGCTGGCCTCGGCGCCTCACATCATCTGGCCGATGCGCTTCGTGCTGCCGCACTCGCCGGAGCAGCGTCCCGCCTGGCTGGTGCGCACCGGGCTGTTCCTCTATGACCATCTCGGCGGTCGCAAGCAGCTGCCGGCGAGCCGTAACGTCGACCTCGCGCATGAGCCGGAGGGCGCGCCGCTGCGCCCCGAATTCCGGCGCGGCTTCGAATATTCGGACTGCTGGGTCGACGATGCCCGGCTGGTGATCCTCAATCTCGTCGATGCCGCGCACAAGGGAGCCATCATCCTGCCGCGCACCCGCGCCGTGAGCGCGCGGCGCGAGGGCGATTCCTGGCGGCTGGAGATGCGCTCCGAGAATGGCGAGGTGCAGATCGTCCGCGCGAAGGCACTGGTGAATGCCGCAGGTCCCTGGGTGCAGGACGTGGTGCAGGGTGTCGCCGGGCTCAACTCCGCGCACAATGTGCGGCTTGTCAAAGGCAGCCATCTCGTGGTGCCAAAATTCTGGAGCGGATCGCAGGCCTATCTGCTGCAGAACACCGACCGCCGCGTCATCTTCGTCAATCCCTATGAGACCGATCTGGCGCTGATTGGGACCACCGACATCGTGCATGATGGCCGCGCAGACGACGTCGCTGTCGATGGTGCTGAGATCGACTATCTGCTCGCGGTGCTCGATCGCTATTTCCGGGCCGCGCCGGGCAAGGGTGATATCATTCACGCCTTCTCCGGGGTGCGGCCGCTCTACGATGACAACGCCGACAATCCGTCGGCAGTGACGCGCGACTACGTGTTCGAGGTGCACGGTGCACCCGGGCAGCCGCCGCTGCTGTCGATCTTCGGCGGCAAGATCACGACGTTTCGCCGGCTCGCCGAGCAGGCGATGGAACGCCTCGCGCCGTGGTTTCCGCAGATGGCGCCGGCATGGACGGCGGGCGCGCGGCTTCCGGGCGGCGATCTCGGCGCGCCGTTCGATCGGTTCCTTGCCGATCTCGCCGGCGCGTATCCGGGATTGCCGCGCGATGTGGTAGCACATTATGCGCGGCTCTACGGCACCCGTGCGCGCGACCTGCTCGGAGCGTCCCGCAACGTCGGCGATCTCGGCCGCCATTTCGGTGCCTCCTTCTATGAGCGCGAGCTCGTTTTCCTGCGCGAGCAGGAGTGGGCCGTCACGGCCGCCGACATCCTGGACCGGCGTACCAAGCATGGCCTGCATCTGAGCCGCGCCGAGCGCGAGGCGTTCGAGCTCCAGCTTTGATCGTGTCTTGACGCGTCGAGCCCCTCCGCGACCGCCGCAGCCCCTGGCGGGTGCCGATGACACGCCCTGGCAAACCGTGCTATCGAGCGCCCGCGATATGGATCGCGACGCGCCTGGAGACGCGGAATTCGGCACAATCCGGACCTTCGCCGATGCTTGACGCGCCGATCGATTCACAATCAAACCGCCCGACGACCTCCTGAATGCGACGCCATGCCGGACCAGATCAAAGCGAGAGCCGACCATCGGCGCGGTCCGCGGCAGGCAGGCATCGTCGACGCCTGGACGAGGTTCGCGTCCGGCTCCTGGATGGACCGGCGCTGGACTCCCTGGATCATCGTGCTGAGTGGCCTCGTGCTGGCGCTGCTGTGTGATGCCTTCGTGGCGCACATGCTTTCCGTCAACTATCGGGAGACCTATCGGACGACCGAGGCCGCCAACGGCGATCTCGCCCGCGCGCTCGAAGAATACATGCTGCGCAACATCCAGGGCGTCGACGTGCTCTTGAACACGACGATCGACAGTCTCAAGCAGGACCCATCGCTGCTCACCGCCGGCAATCCGGCCCTGATCAACGAGTTGAAGCGCAGGGTGGTGCCGTACCCCGCCGCGGGCGGCATCGTCGTGCTGGATGCGGACGGCAATCTGCTCGGCGACAGCGCCGGCAACGGAGTTCCCGGCCGCGAGAACAATTTCGCCGATCGGGCCTATTACAAGGTCCAGCGCGATGACCCCGGCAGCGGTCTGTTCATCGACGTGCCGGTGGCCTCGCGCGTGAACAGGGGTCGGTTCATCGCGGTCAGCCGCGCCTTGATGATGCCGGACGGACGATTTGCCGGCGTGATCGTCGTGGCTGTCGACTACGAGAATCTGCGGCAGTTCTTCCTGTCGCTGAACGTCGGGCAGCGCGGAACGGTGACGCTCTATCGCGACGACGGCACGATCCTGCTGCGCACGCCGCATGCCGACGATTTCGCCGGCCGCAACGTCCGGTCCAATCGGCTGTTCAGTCTCTATCTCCCGCAGGCCCCTCACGGCAGCTTCGAGGGCAGCGGCATGACGGACGGAACGTCGCGGAGCATCAGCTATCGCCGCGTCGCCGGCCTGCCGTTGGTGGTGACCGTGGCGCGCGACCCGATCGAATATCTGGCCGGCTGGAAGAACAATGCGCTGTACTACAGCGCCATCGCCGCCGGGCTCAATCTGCTGATCGCGGGGTTCGGCCTCGTCCTGGCGCGGCAATGGCGGCTGCGCGCGGCGTCCGAGCAGGCGCTGCGCGACAATTTCGAGCAGCATCTGCTGGTGACGGAGAACGTGCCCGCGCTGATCGTCCAGGTCGGCGCCGATGGTGACATCCGCTATGCCAACCGCGTCGCGCGCGAATGGTATGCGCAGCCGCCCAGCGGGATCGGCCGCAGCCGCCGGATCGACGACTACATCGATCCGGCCCGGCGCGGCGAGGTGAGGCCGAAGATCGAGGCCGCGCTGGCCGGCCGGACCGCGGGCGGCGAGGAGAAGATCGCGTTTCCCGACGGCCGCGAACGCTGGTGCGAGACCATCCGGGTGCCGGATCGCAGCCAGGACGGCACGGTGCGCGGCTATTTCGTGCTGTCGGTCGACATCACCGAGCGCAAGCGCATCGAGGACGAGCTGCGGCAGGCGCAGAAGATGGAGGCCATCGGCCAGTTGGCGGGCGGCATCGCGCACGACTCCAACAACATGCTGGCGGCGACGCTCGGCAATCTCGATCTGTTGCTCGACGCGCTCCCGCCCGGCGAGAGCTCCCGCCGCAGCATGGTCGAGCGGGCGATCGAGGCGGCGGAGCGGGTCGCCGACCTCAACCGCCGCCTGCTCGCCTTCGCCCGCAAGCAGGCGCTGCAGCCGCAGGTCACCGACGTGAACCAGCTCGTCAGCGGGATGACGACCATCCTGCAGCGGACGCTCGGCGAGAACATCGAGATCGCATTGGCGCAGGACCCGATGCTGTGGCACTGCCTGATCGACCCGACGCAATTGCAGAACGCGCTGCTCAATCTGGCGCTCAATGCGCGGGATGCAATGGACGGCGGCGGGCGCCTGACGATCACGACGACGAATGCCGTGCTCGACCAGCCGCTCGACGACGGCGACGAGCGCATCATGCCCGGCGACTACGTGACGATCGCGGTGTCGGACATGGGAGCCGGCATGCCGCCCGAGATCGCGCGCCGCGCCTTCGAGCCGTTCTTCACCACCAAGGAGTTCGGCAAGGGCAGCGGCCTCGGCCTCAGCATGGTCTATGGCTTTGCGCGGCAATCGGGCGGCACGGTGCTGATCGACAGCCGGGTGGCGGAGGGCACCTGCGTCACGCTGTATCTGCCGAGCGCGGGGCCGGGCGTCGGCGGTCGCGCGCGCGCCGGTGCGGCGCGGCTGGCGCGGCCGCAGACCGGCGAACGGATCCTCGTGGTCGAGGACAATCCGCTGGTCGGCGCGATGGCATCGACCATGCTGACCTCGATGGGCTACGGCCCGGTTGTCGTCACCCATGCGACGGCCGCGATCGCCGCGCTGGAGCGGCCGGATCCGTTCGCGTTGCTGCTGACCGACATTCTGCTGCCGGACGCCATGACCGGCATCGACCTCGCGCGCGAGGTGCGCCGCAGATGGCCGGAGCTGCCGATCGTCTTCATGTCCGGCTTCGCCGATCCCTCGCTGGTGCCGGAGGAACTCCGGGCGACGACCGCGCTGCTCGCCAAGCCGTTCCGGCTCGGCCAATTGTCGGAAGCGATCGTGTCGGCCCTGGCCGGCCGGAAGGCGATCTGAGCCCGCGGCGATCATGCGGGGAGCGATCCATCATTCGTCCGATCGTCGGCGCCGTCCGGGCAAGTCGTCTCCGCCTCGCGGCGCGCGATGCGTCCGAGCTGTGCCGGTCGTTTCGCCCTCGAAAGCCGAGGGCGCGGGGAATGCCGGGTGCTGGCCGCACCCATGGCCCGCCTGCGAACAAGAATGCAGGCGGCAGGAACCACAGGTTCAGCCGAGGCATCCCGGCATTCCCCGCGCGATGGTTTTGACGGCTTATACGTCCTCTCCCCGGGGACCGGCTGTCTTGCCCCCGTCGCCCGCGCAACGCGAACGCGTTGTCGCGCGCTTGGCCTCAGCACCGGGAGGCCAGGACCCTACGATTTCGCCGGCGCAACGGCTTCGTTCGTCCGCATGACCTTCGTCACGCTGCGAGCCGCTGCGCCCACCGCATCCCACCCCGCGTGCCGTGACGATCGCGATACGCCCCTCGTGCCGAGGCGGGATGGGGAGATACAATCATGATTTCCGATAAAGCGAAAGAGGAATATTTTTCGCGCGGGGACTGGACAGTGGTGATATAATTGAGCCGGCGGATGAAAAGAGAATTTCGGCGCAGGCGACCCCCACCGCGAAGCCAGCCGGACTTCCGTCTAATTACGATGCGACCGGCCGCGAGATGATCGACGCCGTCCGCCGCGTCGTCGGCCGTCCCGACCTGCCGGTGAAGCCGTTCCCGTGGATCACGCTCTGGTTCGCGGCGCCGTTCGTGCGCTTCATGCGCGAGGCGATCGAAATGCGCTGGCTGTGGAAGCAGAGCCTCGCGCTGGACAATGGCAGGCTGGCCAGCCTGCTCGGCGCGAGTCGCATACGCCCCTCGATGATGCGGTGAGGGCGGCACTCGTGCCCATCACCTGAACCATTCACTCGCGAAAGGAGCGACCGTGATCACCGCATTGTTTGCGGCGCCGCTGACACGCGCCCAGTGTCTCATGCTTGTCCTGCTCATCGCGGCGCAGGTCGCACTCTTTGTTGCTCTGCTGATCGCGCCTGGCCAGGTCATCAACTGGTCATCCAGTCTGCGCCCGCCTGGCGCGGAAGCTCTGCCGCTGGTCGTGCGCAACCTTTCAGCCATGAAGGCCGGCTACTGGCGCGATGTCCTGAAGGCCTCCACTATGGTTCACGCCGTCTGTAAAGCAGCGCTCGACCCGCGGGGACGAGTTGCAGCAGAAGGTCGTAATCCGCGACGTTCGCGGTAAGGACGACCAAACCGAGCTTCTGGGCCTGAAGAAACAGCACACTGTCCTGAAGTGCGCGCAGCTTACCGTCTCGTTCGTAACTCTGAAGACGGCAAAGGATACCCGAAAGGAGTGCTGCGCGCCCGAGCGTGTCGCCATCAGGTGCAAAGGTGCGATGGGGTGGCATCGCTTTGATGTGCTTTCCGATCACATCGATGACCGGGGCTGTGCGCGGATCAGAGGGGTTCAATACGCCGACCGTGTGCATCAACTCCTGAATCGCAACTGTTGAGTGATTCACTTGCCGATGTGCGATCAGATCGTCGAGAATCGGAGGTGATCGATCCTGCATCTGGTCGATGTAGACGCAGGTGTCGAGCAAAAGCCCCTGTCCAGCGATCAGGGTCGCGTCAACAAATGGTAGTTGGTCATCACTTCTTCGGGGCAGCGTTTTCCACGGGTCGAACCGCGCCCATCGTCGTGCGGCATCGAAATCGAACGCCGCCACGTCAAAAACCGAGCTTCAGCTTCGGATCCGCCGTACCACGCGACCGTTTGAACACATCTGCGAAGTTGTCCTCAAGCGCGACCGTTGCGAGGGCAAATTCGATCAAGTCCGTATCCGTCTCGATGCCCGTTTGCCGCTTCGCTTGGCGGACAAGTGCAGAACTCACCCGGCCGCCGATACGACCTTGTTTGTCTTTCAGCAGACCCGACCGCTCGGCTGCCCGCATCACCGCCTCGAACCGCGTCTCGCTCCCGGCGAACTGGCCAGTTGCCGCTTCGCGGTGAATCCGCGAACTGCTGCCTGCCGCGCCCTTATCTCGGCGGGTTGGTGATTTGCCTGCGGGGGATTTGGTCATGGACGCTTCGATCATGTTAGACAAAAGCTGCTGTTGTTCAACGTAGCACTTCACCACACGGATATCAACGGAGCAGCAGACCGCTCCGCCCTCACTCCACCGCATCTTTCTTAGCGATCCTGTGCAGTTGCTCGAACAGATCCGACTGCTCGCTCGTACACAGGCACACGCCCTGCGCCGACGCCGCTTCGCCCGCGTTGAGGTAGGCGTGGCCCATGGTGCTGTCGAGATACATGCCGTCGCCCTCGTGCAGGATCTCCGGCGCGTAGAACTCGGTGTGCACGGCGATGGTGCCGCGGGTGACGAGGAAGTACTCCTCGCCGCTGTGGCGGAGCAGGGGGCCGAACTCCTCGAGCGTGCGGGCGCGCACCTCGGCGATCATCGGCACCATGCGCTTTCCGATCAGGTCGGTGCACTGATAGGTGTAGGTGTAGAATCGGGTGTTGACGATCTGGCCCTGGCCGGCGCGGCTGACGCTGCGGCGGGCGGTCACCGGGCGGCCCGGCTCGGGGCGCGGCGAAGCAGGGCTGAACAGCTCGGCGATGTCCATCTGCAGGCCCGAGGTGAGCTGCAGCAGCTTGTCATAGGTCAGCGACATCAGGCCGTTCTCGACCTTGGACAAGGTCGACAGCGCCATCCCCGTTTTCTCCGCGACCTGCTTCAGGGTCAGGCCGCGCGCCTGCCGGGCCGCCTTCAGGCACTGGCCGAGCTGGGAGTGCGGGCCTTCGGCTGAAACGCTGATGGCAGTGTCTGTCAAAGCGATCTCCGGAAAATCCGTTAGCGGATCAGGCGCGCCGATGGCCGGGGCAGTTCGGGCAATCTCGCCCCAAAGCGCAGGAAATTCAATTGTGTGCTCCGACGTCCGAAGGTCATGCGTGGACAGCGGTGGAACAATGCGTTTTCAGGTCGTGCATTCGATTTCTTATATGCTAAATAGTTTTCCGAAACGGAAAAGAGAAGCCCTGTGCAATCGATTTGCGACAAGACCGCCGTCGAGCTGGTCAAGCTGCTGAAAACAAAGGCGATCTCCCCGGTTGCGCTGCTCGACTCGTGTCTGGAACGGATCGCGGCGGTGAACTCGGCGGTCAACGCGGTGGTGACCCTGGATGAATCTGGCGCCCGGGCGGCCGCCAAGCGCGCCGAGGCCGAGATCGTCAGGGGCGAGGACAGGGGGCCGCTGCACGGCCTGCCGGTGCTGATCAAGGACACCCAGGACACCGCCGGGATGCGCTCGACCTATGGCAGCCCGATCCTGGCCGATAATGTCCCGGCCGTCGACCAGGCCTCGGTGGGCCGGCTGCGCGCGGCCGGCGCGATCATCTTCGGCAAGACCAACACGCCGGAATGGGCGGCGGGCGGCAACACCCGCAATCCCGTGTTCGGCGCCACCGGAAACCCGTTCGATCCCACGCGCTCGGCCGCCGGCTCCTCCGGCGGTTCGGCGGTCGCGCTCGCCTGCGGCATGGCCCCGCTGGCCTCCGGCTCCGACACCGGCGGGTCCTTGCGCAATCCGGCCGGCTTCTCTGGCATTGTTGGGATGCGGCCGTCCTACGGCCTCGTCGCCAGCGAGAAGCGCGCCCATGGCTGGTCGTGCCTGTCGACCGACGGGCCGATGGCGCGCGACGTCGCCGACACCGCGCTGATGCTGTCGGTGATGGCAAGCGACGATGCGCGCGATCCGCTCGCCTACACCTTGCCCGGCGAGGCCGTGCGCGGCGCGCCAGCGCGCTGGGCGGTGCCGCCAGCGGTGGAACTGAACAAGCTCAGGCTCGCCTTCACCGAGGATTTCGGCTTCGCGCCGACCGAACAACTGATCCGCCGCGCCTTCCGTGCGCGCGTGTCGCGCATCGCGCCGCTGTTTGCCGAGACGCACGAGGGCGCGCCGGATTGCAGCGGGGCCGACGAGACCTTTGCGGTGCTGCGCGCCTCGCTGTTCCTCACCCAGCACGGCAGGAATTTTCGCGAAAGGCCCGACATGCTCGGGCCGAACGTGCGCGCCAATGTCGAGGAGGGGCTCGGCTACAGCCTCGAGGATTTCTCGCGCGCGAGCGCCAACCAGACCCGGATCTATCGCGCCTATCAGAGCTTCTTCGCCAGCCACGACGTGCTGATCAGCCCGACCATCACCTTGAGCCCGCGGCCCTGGGCAGAGCTCTATCCGGCCGAGATCGACGGCGTGCCGACGCGGTCCTACTTCCACTGGCTGGCGCTCGCCTATGCGGTGACCCTGGCCGGGCATCCCGCGCTCAGCCTGCCGCTCGGCCTCGACGACAACGGCCTGCCGTTCGGCCTGCAGATCGTCGGCCCGCGCGGCGGCGATGCGCTGGTGCTCGGCGTGGCCGCGGCGCTGGAAGCCGCCTTTGCCGATGACGCCGAGCTTCGCCGTCCGCGGCCGGATCTCGCAAGGCTCGCGTCGCTGCCGCCGCTGGCGCAGACGCCGGGCTTCATGGCGTGGGATTGAGGCGGCCCTCATGATCACTACATCCTGGAGCGACTAACGATGTCCGACGCCCCCTCATGGCCGTTCTCGCTGGTGCGCCGCGCCGGCGGCCTGGTGTTCCTGTCCGGCGAAGTGCCGGTCGCCGATGACGGCAGCATTCCCGAAGGGATCGCGGCGCAGACCGACCTCGTCTTCAAGCACATCGCGGAAACGCTGGCCGGCGAAGGCCTGACGCTCGACGACATCGTGTCCTGCATGGTGCACCTCGCCGACAAGGCGGATTTCGCCGCCTACAACGAAGCCTATCGCAGGCACTTCAAGGATCCGCTGCCGGTCCGTACCACGGTGCAGGCGCAGATGATCGCGGATGTGAAGATCGAGGTCACCGTCGTCGCGGCGGCGCGGACCTGAGGTAGGAGTGATGACGATGCGAAGCGCGATCGTTCTCGGTGGCGGCATGGTTGGCGTCGGCACGGCGCTGCATCTGCAGAGCCGCGGCTGGTCAGTGGCGCTGGTCGACCGCAGGGAGCCGGGCCGCGAGACCAGCTATGGCAATGCCGGCATCATCCAGAGCGAGGCCGTCAGGCCCTACGCGATGCCCTATGATCTCGCCGGCGTGCTCGACATCGCGCTGGCGCGCACCAACGACGTGCATTACAGCCTCGCGGCGCTGCCCTATCACGTCCGGCCGCTGCTGCAATATTGGTGGAATTCGTTCCCCGCGCGCCACGAGGTGCTGACGCGCACCTATGCGCAACTGATCGCGCGCGCCGCGCCCGAGCACGAGCCGCTGATCCTCGCGGCCGGCGCCGGCAACCTCGTGCGCCGCGACGGCTTCCGCGTGCTGCACCGGACGCAGGCGCAGTTCGACAAGGAGGCCAGGGAGGCCGAGGCGGTCGGCAAGGCGTTCGGCGTCAAGTTCAAGCTCTTGAGCGCGCAGCAGCTCAAGCAGGCCGAGCCCGGGCTGATCGACAGCGGCATCGGCGGCCTGCACTGGCAGGAGCCGTGGACCGTGTCCGATCCCGGCAGCCTCGTCGCCTCCTATGCCGAGCTGTTCACGCGTCGTGGCGGCAAGCTGCTGCGTGGCGACGCGACCACGCTCGCGCAGGCGGGCAGCGGCTGGGCCGTCACCACCGCGGAGGGACGCATCGAGGCCGAGGCCGTGGTGGTCGCGCTCGGGCCGTGGTCGCCGGAGTTCCTGACGCGGTTCGGCTACGACATCCCGATGGTGCGCAAGCGCGGCTATCACCGTCACTACACCGGCGGCGCGCCGCTCGATCTGCCGCTGCGCGATGCGGCGCGCGGCTATCTGATGAACCCGATGGCGCTCGGCGTGCGCATCACGACCGGCGCCGAGCTGTCATCGCCGAATGCGAAATCGACCCCGGTTCAGCTCGGCAAGGCCGAGGCTGCCGCGCGCCAGCTCATCGATCTCGGCAAGCCGGTCGAGCCCGAGCCGTGGATCGGCACGCGGCCGTGCATGCCCGACATGCTGCCGGTGGTCGGCCAGGCGGCGCGTCACAAGGGCCTGTGGCTGCATTTCGGCCACGGCCACCAGGGCTTCACGCTGGGGCCTGCGACCGGCCGCATCCTCGCCGAGCTGATGAGCGGCGAGGCGCCGAGCGTCGACGTCGCCGCCTGCGCGCCGGCCCGGTTCGGCGCATAGTGCGGGAGCCGCTGCAGCCCTGCAATTGCAGGCTGCAGCGGCGCCCGCCGGGCAGTCCCTTGTTTACCAAGCGGGCCTGTTCTGGCGCTGCAAAATCTCCACTTCACGAATTCGCAAGCCCGCTCTCCTAGGGTGACGCCGGTTGGACCAGGACGCGGGGGCGAAACGCGTTTCGTGAGTTCTGTCGTCGGCCAGTGATCCGAACATCATGTGGGGGAGCAGATGAACTTCACGGGCCTCGTGTACCGCTTCGTCTCGAATTTCGTATTTCTCGCGGCCGTCTATCTCAGCCTGAACTACGTCGAGAAGTACCAGAACCGCGCCGTGCTGGCGCTGGTGGTGCTGATCTATGCCGGCATGCGCGCCGTCACGGTGGTGCGCACCTTCCACTTCTTCGGACGGATCGAGAAGATGGAGTCGGACGTTCGCCGTCTGGCCGGCATGCTCGGCGACGGGCCGGTCGGGCAGGTGGTCAGCAGGCAGGTGGTGTCCGACGTCGGATCGCTGCGCAAGGACGGCGAGAAGAAGTCCTACATGGACCTGTTCTTCCTGGCGGCCGCCGTCATCCTCTGCGTCAGCAAGCTGGTCTCGAACTGATCGCGCGCGGCGCGGGCGAATCGTCTTAGCGTCCTCACCTGCAACATCTGCGAATGTTCAGCGCCGCCTGAGGCTGGCGAGGCGCACCGGGCGCGGCGCCGGCTTGGCGGCCACAGCCTTCGGGGCCGGGCTTTCGAGCCGGGCCAGCTGGCGCCGCTGCGCCGACAGCGGCGCGACAGGCGGCCATGCGAACAGATCGGACGCCGGCGCTGCCAAGGCCGGCGCCGCAAGCCGCCGCGCGAGCGGCGGACGCGGCCATGCCGGCTTCTGCGCGACACGTCCGACGGCCGCCGGCACGTCGAGAATGCCGAAATCATCCAGCCTGGCGCGGGCCCTCGTATCGGCGCCAGCGAGATCGACGGGCGCGATCCTCGGCCAATGCGCCACCGGGGTCTCGTCCGACGGGCGGTGCACCAGCCAATCCTCGGGCTCGGTCGGCGTCGCCGGAAGGTCCGGCGTCGCCGCCACGACGTGGACGACGCGGTAGTTCTTGGCCTTGAGCTCGGCGAGGATCTTCGGCAGCGCCGTCACGGTGCGCGCGTGGATGTCGTGCAGCAGCAGGATGCCCTTGCCGCGCGCCTCCAGCCGCTTCATCGCGAGCTCGTAGACCTTGGCGCCGGAGATGTTGCGCCAGTCGTCGGCAAGGAAGTCGGCGCTCCAGACCTGCAGGCCGAGCGAGGCGGCGTAGCTCTCCACGGCGTCGCCGCGCAGCAGGCCGGGCACGCGGAAGAACGGCGACAGCGCCGACGGATCGGTCAGCGCCGCTGTCGTCCAGGCGATGCCCTGGTCGACCTCGGGCTTGACCTGGTCGAGCGTCATCTTGTTGAAGCTCAGCGGATGGTTCTGGCTGTGGGTGCCGATGGTGTGGCCGGCGGCCGCAAGCTTCCTCACGCCTTCGGGGTCGGCCTTGGCCTGGCGGCCGATGGTGAAGAACGTCGCCTTGACGCATTGATCGGCGAGGATCTGCAGCACCTGATTGCTGTACTTGGGCAGCGGGCCGTCATCGAAGGTGATGACGACCTCGTGATCCTTGAGCGGCAGCGTCTCCTTGTACTGCATCGCGCCGATGCGCGGATGCTCGCGCGGATCGACCACCAGGACGCGTGACGTGCCGAGCGCGTTCGGATGCCCGGGACAATCGGCCACCGGTGCGGCCGACGATCCGACACTGGAGGCGATGCAGGCGACGGTGCCCAACAGCACTGCGAGCCATGTTGGCCGTCCGACGCAAGCCCACCGACGATCACGCATCACGCTGCTCACATTCCCTTCACCGTCCCGGCTCCTTCGGCCAGGGTCTTCCACGATCGATGATGTGTCGCAGCCGCGCGGAACGGGCAAGCGACCGCCAAGACATAGCAGGGATGTGCGGCTGTCGCGAGATGACATCGTTCCGGGTTCCGGTTTGCCCGCGGCTGTTGCCGGATTGCAAGCGGCAGAAATCGCCGCAATCACGGCAGTCGAGCGTAGACGGCGGTCCTGAACGGCGGATTAACCACCTTCGTGCGGCAGCGTCGGCGCGGCTGAAGGGCGTTCGCT
Organism: Bradyrhizobium sp. HKCCYLS3013; assembly: GCF_051167615.1. Classification (NCBI taxonomy): domain Bacteria; kingdom Pseudomonadati; phylum Pseudomonadota; class Alphaproteobacteria; order Hyphomicrobiales; family Nitrobacteraceae; genus Bradyrhizobium; species Bradyrhizobium sp. HKCCYLS3013. The sequence goes on along the minus strand of NZ_JBNPTK010000003.1, from coordinate 319,726 downwards.
ACGCTCCTCGTGATGCAAATCCTCCGGCGGCTTCGGCACCACATGGACCACGCGATAGCCGTGTGTCTTCAGGTAGCGCAGGAACGCCGGCAGCATGGCCACCGTGCGCGGCTGCGGGTCGTGCAGCAGGATGATGCCTTTGCGCGCCTGGTTCAGCCGGCTGGTCAGCCGATGGAGAGTCTGCTGCGGCGACAGCGGGTTCCAGTCGCCGGCCCAGAAGTCGGCGCCGAACACGACGATGCCGCGTGACTGCAGCAGGTCGAGCGTCGCCGGTGTCGATTCGAAATAGGGGAAGCGAAAGAATGGCGTCGACGGCGTAGTCGTCTCGACGCCGTTGAGCGCCTTCTCGTCGGCGGCGATGCCGCGATCGATCTCAGCGACGGCCTGTTCCGGCGTGATGTGCGCGAGATGCGCATGCGTGAAGGTGTGATGACCGACGGTGTGGCCTTCGGCCGCGATCTTCCGCACCAGCGCGGCGCGGCCCGACGCGGGCTGGCCGACCAGGAAGAAGGTCGCGCGCACGCATTCCCTGGCGAGCGCGGCGAGCACCTTGTCGGTCATCGGCGGCGACGGGCCGTCGTCGAAGGTCAGCACCACCTCGCCGTCATGCAGCGGCAGCGTGTCCGGGAAGCTCTTCAGGCCGACGCGCGGATGTGTCGCGGCGTCGACGGTGAGAATGCGCGACGTGCCGAGCGTACCTTCGCGCGGGCATGCGGCAGGCGCGGCCGCGGCGACGTCAGCCGCAAGCAGCGCCGCCACGACGCCGGCCGCGTTTACCCATCCCGTCATCGATCGCCAAGGCCGCATCTTTTCCCGTTGCGCTCGCTGTTGCCGATTATGTAATGCGTGAAGCACAAATCAGACCATTTGCTCTGAAATCAAGCGCGTGAGGCACGTCATGAACGAGACATCGGACGTTGCCCATGCTGATGCAACTCTACGCGATCGCGCGCCGATGCGCACCGAATCCGGCGAGATTCGCGCCGAATTCATCGCGGCCATCGCGGCGGCTATCGCCGCCGAGGACGAGGCGTTCCTGCGCGCCGAGGTCGCCGAGCTGCACGAGGCCGATCTCGGCGACCTGATCGCGGCGCTCGCGCCGGACGACCGTGTCCGGCTGGTCGAGCTGACCGGCACCGATTTCGACTTCTCCGCGCTGAACGAGGTCGACGACGCGGTCCGCGAGGAGATCCTCGAGGAGCTCGAGCCCGAGACCGTCGCGGAGGGCGTGCGCGAGCTCGAATCCGACGACGCCGTCGAGCTGTTGGAAAGCCTCGACGAGGAGGACAAGGAGGAGATCCTCGAACGGCTGCCGCCGTCCGAGCGCGACGCGCTCGCGCGCAGCCTCGACTATCCCGAAGGCTCGGCCGGCCGCCGCATGCAGCGCGAGTTCATCGCGGTTCCCTTGGGCTGGACGGTCGGCGAAGCCATCGATTACATGCGCGAGACGCGGGATCTGCCCGAGCGGTTCTACGAGATCTATGCGGTCGACGACGCACGGCATTGGCAGGGCGCGGTGTCGCTCGATGCGCTGCTGCGCGCCCGCCGTCCGGTTCCGCTGGCCGATCTGATCGACGAGGACCGCCGTCGCGTCACCGTCACCGACGATCTCGCCGAGGTGGCGCGGCTGTTCGGCAAGTACAATCTGGTCGCAGCCCCCGTGGTCGATGCCGAGAACCGGCTGGCCGGCGTCATCACCATCGACGACGTGGTCGACGTCATCGAGGAGGAGGCCGACGAGGATTTCAAGGCGCTCGGCGGCGTGTCCGGCGACGAGGAGCTGTCCGACAGCGTCTGGACCATCGCCAAGGGCCGCTTCAACTGGCTGCTGATCAATCTTGCCACCGCGTTTCTGGCGTCCTCGGTGCTCGGCCTGTTCGAGGGCCAGTTGCAGCAGATGGTCGCGCTCGCCGTGCTGGCGCCGATCGTCGCCAGCCAGGGCGGCAACGCCGCGACCCAGACCATGACGGTCGCAGTGCGCGCGCTGGCGACGCGCGAACTCGGGCCGAACAATGCGATGCGGGTGGTGATGCGCGAGGGGCTGGTCGGGCTCGTCAATGGCCTGGCCTTCGCGCTCGTCACCGGCATCGCGGCCGTGGCGTGGTTCAAGACGCCCGGGCTCGGCATCGTGATCGGGCTTGCGATGATCTCGAACCTCGTCGCGGGTGCGCTCGGCGGCATCCTGATCCCGATGGTGCTCGAACGGGTCCGCGCCGACCCCGCGGTGGCCTCCGGAACCTTCGTCACGACGGTGACCGACGTGGTCGGCTTCTTCTCGTTTCTCGGCATCGCCACGCTCTGGTTCGGCCTGAAATAACCCCTGCGCCTGAACGACTTATATCGTTAATCCGGCCTTAACGCGGTTCGGCGAGACTGTCGCTCGACACGGAGTCGGACGATGCAACGCTTGCGGCTGAAGGCAGATGGACGGATCGTGGAGCTGCGCGACGGCGAGGAGATTCCGCTGGCGCCCGCGGCTCCGCTCGAAGTGCGCGATCTCAGGCGGCGGGTGCATCTGACCCAGCAGGAATTCGCCGCCAAGCTCGGTGTGCCCGTCGAGACCATCCGCAATTGGGAGCAGGGCAAGCGCATGCCGCGCGGCCCGGCGCGCGCGCTGCTCACCGTCATCGCGCATGCGCCCGAGACGGTGTTTGCCGCCTTAGCCAAGACTTAAGCCAACCACGGGTCGTGCGTTGGCAACGCCCGGCGTGTGCCTACATAATGTTGCACGCGCTCTGGAGTGCACGGCCATGCTGATGATCGAGGCCAACGGTGCCAGGATTCCCGCTTTGGGTCTCGGAACCTGGGAGCTGCGCGGGCGCGCCTGCAGCCGCATCGTCGAGCAGGCGCTCACCCTCGGCTACCGGCACATCGACACCGCGCAAGTCTATGAGAACGAGCAAGAGGTCGGCGAGGGCCTGCGTGCGTCCCGCGTCCGGCGCAACGAGGTGTTCCTGACCACCAAGGTGTGGACCACGCATTTCGCGCCGCACGATCTCGAGCGCTCGGCCAAGGAGAGCCTGGTCCGCCTGCGCGTCTCCGAGGTCGACCTGTTGCTGCTGCACTGGCCCAATCCGCACGTGCCGCTGACCGAGACGCTCGGCGCGCTGGCGCATGCCAAGACGCTCGGGCTCGCACGCCATATCGGCGTGTCCAATTTCACGGTCGGTCTGCTCGACGAGGCGGTGGCGGCGTCGCCGGAGCCGCTGGTGTGCAACCAGGTCGAGTATCATCCCTATCTCGATCAGACCAAGGTCCGCGAGGCCTGCGCGCGCCATGGCGTCGCGCTCGTCGCCTACAGCCCGATCGCCAAGGGCAAGATCAAGAACGATCCGACCTTGACGCGGATCGGCCGCGCCCATGGCAAGAGCCCGGCGCAGATCTGCCTGCGCTGGCTGGTGCAGCAGAGCGTCGTGGCGATCCCGCGCACCTCCAAGATCGAACGGCTGTCCGAGAACCTCGACGTGTTCGATTTCGAGCTGTCCGAGCAGGACATGGCCGACATCTTCGCGATGGGCAGTCCCGAGGGGCGGATGACCAACTTCGCCTTTGCGCCGAAATGGGATTGAGGGCGGCGCCCGCGCATTTATGCTAAAGCCTGACATGACAGGGCGCGGCCGGCGGGCCGCACGACGGCGGCTGCCGCATTCCCTGCCGATGATCGGAGCGATGGCGCGACGCGCACCTTCGCTCATGCGCGGGCGTAGTGAAGCAGCATGGAACGTTGGCAGTTCATCCGTTGGGGCATCGCCGCGTCCGTGCTCGCGCATCTCCTGATCGCCGGTGGGGTCATGGTCTCGACCACGGTCCGGCCTTATGAGCTGCCCAAGAGCGACGAGATCGAGGTCAACATCGTCGACGCCGACGAGCCGCAGAAGACGCCCGAGCCCGTCGCCACGCCATCGCCATCCCCGACGCCGGATCTGGTGCTGCCGCAGCCGGACCCGAACGCCTCGCCGGCGGCCGCCGCACCGCCACCGCCCAGTCCGCCGCAGGACGCCAAGGAGACCCCCAATCCTCCGATGCCGGCCGCGCCGGCGGCGAAACAGCCGGCGCCGGCAGCATCGCCCAAAGCGGTGAAGACGGCCGCAAAGGCGGAGAGCAGATCCGCCGTCAAGCCGGCGCCGCCACCCGTGCCGGCACCCGCGCCGACCTATGTGCCTCCCGAACCGGATCTCACGGTGAAGTATGGGGTCATGCTCGGTCTGCCCGAGCCATTGTCTCCGTTACCGCGTCCCGGCGGCCCGGAGGACGGCAAGGACGCCGGGCCGACCGCGACGACGAACCTCGCCGCCAATCTGGAAGCGGCTCTGCGGCAGAAGGTCAGGAGCTGCGCGCGGCTGCCGGCCTCGCTGTCGCTGTCGGACAACGTGCTCATCAGGCTGCGCTTCGGCATGACACCCGATGGACGGCTGGCGACAGAGCCGGAGGTGATAGAGGTCGTCGCGGCCTCCAAGGCGATCCAGCTCAAGGAGAGCGCGGTCCAGGCGTTGAATGCCTGCCAGCCCTACGCGATGTTGCCTCCCGATCGCTACGACGAGTGGAAGGTGATCGAGATGTCGTTCACGCCGCAAGATTTCGCCCGCTGATCTGCGGCCGGCGACGCATGAAGGCGGGCGCGTGGTCGGGCGCTTGTGTGTCGACGCAACCGCCGATCATCCTGTATGCGTCGCCGATAGCATGAGCGTCGACGGCGCGGCTGCGCGGGCCGTCCACGCCCAACATGGAGACGGTGCGACATGACGCTGAAGCTGGTGATCGGCAACAAGAACTATTCCTCATGGTCGATGCGGCCCTGGCTGGCGCTGCGCGGCTGCGACATCGCCTTCGATGAGATCGTGATCCCGCTCTACACCGACGATCCCGCCGACAAGGCGCGCATCCTCAAGCATTCCCCGGCCGGCAAGGTGCCGATCCTGATCGATGGCGCGATCAGCGTGTGGGATTCGCTCGCGATCATCGAATATCTCGCCGAGCGCTTCCCGCAGGCGGGGCTGTGGCCCGCCGATGCCGCTGCCCGCGCCCATGCGCGATCGGTCTGCGCCGAGATGCACTCCGGCTTTCCGGCCTTGCGCAACGAATGCCCGATGAATCTCCACCGGCCGGTGCGGCCGGTGGAACTGTCAGCCGATGCCAAGGCCAACATCGCGCGGATCGAGGACATCTGGCGCGACTGCCGTGCCCGCTACGGCCATGGCGGGCCGTTCCTGTTCGGCCGCTTCGGTGCCGCCGACGCCATGTTCGCCCCGGTGGTCACGCGCTTCCACAGCTTCGCCATTCCGGTCGCCGCTGAGACCCGCGCCTACATGGACATGATGATGGCGATGCCGGCCTTCGCGGCCTGGGTGAAGGACGGCCTCGCGGAGGACTGGGTCATCGAGCGGGTCGAGAACGTCTGAACGGTCTCGTCTGTTCGCGATTTGGTCCGTGGTGGACGAGCGCGCCCCGAGCCGCTCGTCCAGGAATACCGTTTGCGGACCCATCCCGTTGAAGAATCTCGCAATCTCCGCGTTTGCCACGTCGTGAGGTCGCTGGTCAGGGCGGGCGGCGGCGTGATATAAGCGCGATATTTATAAAGACACGCCGGCTCGGGCAGCGGGACCAGGGGCTCTTGCCGGCATGCGAGCAGGAGAGGGCGTTGAAACACAAGTTCCCCATTGGGGCGACCGTCTATTTCACCGCGAGCAACGTCTCGCGTCCGGCGGCCACAGGCACCTACGAGATCATCCGCCAGCTTCCGACGGAAGACGACGACTGCCAGTATCGGATCAAAAGCTCGACGGAAGCCTTTGAGCGGGTTGCCAGAGAGAGCCAATTGGCCTTGTCTTGAGAACCACGTGCCGCGTCGGCGGACGCGGCCGCCGGAGACGTAGCCGAAGCGAGAGGGAGAGTTGCCACGCGTTCGGGAGCCGTGGCGCGAGACGATGACGATTGCTGCGCGATCCCTTTTGGGGATAGCGGGTAGCTCCACACCATCCGGCGCCCGCAGGCGCATGGAATCGTCTTATTGTCTTGGTGGGGCCGCAATCGATCGGGTGATCATTTGAATTTGATGATCGTTTCACGGCCGTCCCATGTAGGGACGCCATCGGGGCCGCTTTCGCTGGCCCACGTCAGGAACAAGCGCGCATGAACTCGACCTGGCCTTCCTCGTTGGATCAGCTCTTGAACTCACCGGCGTTCCCGATGTGGCTCACCGTTGCCGCGGCGGGTTTCTTTGCGCTGGTCGTCCTGACGACGCTGCTCAGGGCCGAGAAATCGGTCGCCAACGGCGCGCTGACGGTGATCACGCTGCTGGCGGTCGGGATTGCGGTGGCGTCGATGATGCGGAGCCAGGATGCGACCCCGCGTGGCGCCAATGGCGATCCTGCTGTGACCGCCTCCGTCGGCCTCTCGCCGCCCGCGCTGGCCTGCGTGGATGATCTCGCCGGCGATCTGGTGCTCGCGAATTGCGAGAAGAGCCTGTTCGGATCGGCCGAGATGACGGCCGCTGCCGTCAGCTATGCGGCGGGCATGCTGAGCCGGCTGTCCCAGGTGGGCGACGTCGCCAGCGCCAACAAGGTGATGACCGCGGAGCTGCTGGCGCTGCGCCGTGCCGTCGAGCGCGATCGCTATGGCCTGATGGCCTATGTGCTGCTGACACGCGACCGCTGCACGCCGAGCGATTGCGTGATGTTCCGTGCCGTGGGCGATCGCCAGCAACTGATGAACAACATGGAAGGGCGGACCTATGAGGGCCTGGTGACACGCTACGCCTCGCAGTGGAATGCGGTGCCGGGCCAGCCCGTCGCTGGAACCTTTGCGGGATTGGCGCCTCCAGGGGTGGCGCCGTCGGCGCCGAGCGGCAAGCCGACGACCGCGGAATTTCCCAGCTCGGCGAACACCCCGCCGGTCAGCATCATGAATCCCGAGCCGACGGCCTCGACGCGCTCGGCCGCCCCGGCAGCCGCGGCGCCGAAACCGCCGACGCAGCTTACGCCGTCGCCCGCAGCCCCACCGAGCGTGGCTGCCAGCCACGCCCAGGCGCCGGCGGCCAAGAGGGCCGCGCCGAAGCCGAAGCCGGCCGCTGCGGCGCCTCAAGCGGCGCCTGAGCCCGCCGAGCCGGCCGCCAACAACGAATAGATCCCGCTGGTCGAACCGCCATCATGACTCTGCACCTGATCAAGCTCGCCGTCGGCTGCGAGTCCGTGAAAGAGCTGAAGGAGTGGATCGCCGAGCGCATGCTCGCGGCCAAGAAGAAGGGCCTGCCGCAGCAGCACGTCCATGTCACGCGGATGACGCCGAAACGGGTCGAGGACATCCTCGCCGGCGGCTCGCTGTACTGGGTGATTCGCGGTGAGGTCGCCGCGCGCGAGAAGATCGTCGGCATCGAGCCGTTCCGCGACGGCGACGGCATCGGGCGGTGCCGCATCATCATGCAGCCGAAGGTGATCGCGGTGTCGCCGCGGCCGATGCGTCCGTTCCAGGGGTGGCGCTATCTGACCGCCGAGGATGCGCCGGCCGATCTCGGCAAGGCCAGTGCGGCGGGCGTCGAAGCCATGCCCGAGCCGCTGCGCCGCGAGCTGCGCGATCTCGGGTTGCTGTAGCACCTCGACGTGCCGGTGGTGTTGCGCGTGAGCATCTCACGCGCGGCGGAAGTTCAGCCTCGCTCGCAAGGGCAGGGCGTACGTTCGAGGCGGCGTCGGCTGCCGTTGCCTCTGCCTTGCGGGCGAGGGAGCCGCTCACGGTGTCTTGGCGGACCGCCGGTCTCCCGGCGCCTCACGCCGCGATATTGTCGATCAGTCGCGTGGTTCCGATCTTCGCTGCGACCAGGATGCGCTTGGGTCCCGACTCGTTCGGGGCGATGGGCGCCAGCGTCTCGGCGTGGCGGACCTCGAGATAGTCCAAGGCGAAGCCGGCTTCGGTGATTGCGGCGGCGCCATCATCAACCGCCGCCTGCATGTCGTCGCCGGCGCGCAGCCGGGCCGCCAGCTCCTTCAGGACACGGTGCAGCGTCGGCGCCGCCCGCCGCTCATCTGCCGAGAGGTAGACATTGCGCGACGACATCGCGAGTCCGTCGCGTTCGCGCACCGTACGCGATCCGACGACGCGGACGCCGAGATCGAGGTCGCGCGCCATCTGGGCGACGACGCGGAGCTGCTGATAGTCCTTCTCGCCGAAGATCGCGACGTCCGGCCGGCATTGCGTGAACAGCTTGGCGACCACGGTCGCCACCCCGCCGAAGAAATGCGGACGGAAGCGGTCCTCCAGCCCGGCCAATGCCGCGCCTTCCGGCACGATCCGCGTCGCGAAGCCGTCCGGATACATCGCCTTCGCGTCGGGATGCCAGATCAGATCGACGCGCTCGGCCGCAAGTTTCGCAACATCCTCCTTCCAGGTCCTGGGGTAGGACCCGAAATCCTCCGTCGGCGCGAACTGAGTCGGGTTGACGAAGATCGAGACGACCACCTTGTCGGCGCGGCGCTTCGCCTGCCGGACCAGCGAGATGTGCCCTTCATGCAGCGCGCCCATGGTCGGCACGAGCGCGATGCTGGCTTTTCTCGCGCGCAAGCTGTCGAGCTCGCGGCGGAGGGCGGAAACGGTGCGGGCGACGCGCGGGCTTCGTGACATTTTTGCTCGATCTCACAGCGAAAAATTGCGGTTGCTCTGTTCGGCCTTGACGCTCGGGCGACCGCCCTTAACAAGGACGCGGCACGCCGCTCAGCATACTTGAATACGCCTGTTAGCACGTCTCCGCGTCCGATGCGGAGTTGGTAAACGCGCGCGTCAAGTAGTAGCGGAGGATGCGTCTCCCCGTGGGATTCACGATGACGATGCATTTCACTTGACCGCAGACGACCGTGACTCGAAGATGATCGTAAGAGGTCGACAACATGCTGGTGCAGACTAGCCAAGGACAATCGGGCTCGGCCCACGTGGTTGTGCTTGGGAACGAGAAGGGCGGGTCGGGCAAGTCGACCACCGCCCTGCACATTGCCGTGGCACTCCTGAAGGCCGGCCAGCGCGTCGCCACGATCGATCTCGATTGCCGCCAGCAGAGCTTCACCCACTACATCAACAACCGCAGCGCCTGGGCGCGCCGCACCGGCCTGCGCCTCGAGCTGCCGACGCACTACTGCATCCAGCTCGGCCGGACGTTGCAGATCGACGAGAACGAGAACACCGAGTTCCAGCAGTTCATGGAGGCCGTGAGCGCGGTCGAACGCTCGTTCGACTTCATCGTCATCGATACGCCCGGCAATGACAGCTACCTGATGCGCCTGGCGCATTCGATGGCGGATACGCTGGTCACGCCGATCAACGACAGCTTCCTCGACTTCGACGTGCTGGGAACGGTCGATCCCGCGACCTATGCCGTGACCGGCGAGAGCCATTATGCGGAGATGGTGCGCGACGTCCGGCGCAAGCGCCGCCAGGTGGACGGTGCGATGACCGACTGGATCGTGGTCCGCAACCGGCTGTCGATGCTCGGCTCGCGCAACAAGCAACTGGTCGCCGACGGCCTCAAGGACCTGTCGCTGCGGCTCGGCTTTCGCGCCATCGACGGCTTTGCCGAACGCGTCGTCTATCGCGAGTTCTTCCCGCGCGGGCTGACCGCGCTCGACGACATCGACGAGGCGACCCTGGGCACTCGCCCCAATCTTGGCCACGTCACGGCCCGGGAGGAGGTCACCAGCCTGCTGCGTCAGCTCAAGCTGCCGCTGGATGAGCGCGGCCGCCGCCGCGCCGCGAACCGCGCCGAATGGTTCGCCCAGGTCGACAAGCCGCTCGACCTGCACGACATCATCAGCGCCTGAATACCGTCCGCAGTCAGGCGAGACCTCGCCTGAGACATTGTGCACGTTGAACTTGCCCGCGGCTTGGTTAAAAATCTCCGGACAGCGGCGGCGGGTAGCGGCGCGTTCAGCCTGTTTGGGCTGGACGGAAGAAGATTTGTCTCAGGTCAACGCCGCGGCCGCCAATTTCGCTAGATTGCCGTCAAATTCATGACTGATTTGAACCTGACGTTCAGGGCTCAAGTCACAAGAGGATGCGGCGGAACCCGCTCTGCTGCACAGCAACTAGGTGCGGCGCACAACGAACGGGCGACGGATACACAACATTTAGTCTTCCTGTCACAGCGCCGTTACATATATTAAACAGAACGGGTCGCGAGAGTCTTACAGGTTCAAAACTACCTTTGATTGTGCTCCCGAGGGACGAACATGAAGCGTGGAATAACCGTTCTTGTGTCTGTCAGCGTGCTGGCGGCCGTCGGCTACTTCACCGCGAGCAAGTGGGCGATCCGGCACGAAACCATCAGGTTCTATGACGCCTCGCGCGACAACCGTCTGGTCGAAGTCGCCGTGGCCGTCCGCCGCGACAAGGAGATGCAGGCCGAAGCCGGCATGATCAAGCTGCCGGTCGCGATCCTCAATCACGGCAACACCGTCAAGTTCACCGAGTACTCGTTCCTGGCCAACGTATTTGCTGCGCGCGGCTACATGGCCGTCAGCATCCAGCACGACCTGCCGACCGATGCGCCGATGGTGACGAAGATCGGCGAGCCCTATGTCGGCCGGCTGCCGCAGATCCAGCGCGGTGTCGCCAACATCCGATTCGCCGTCGAGCAGATGCACCAAGTGCAGCCGAATGCGGACTATGATCATCTGACGATTGTTGGTCATTCGATGGGCGGCGACATCTCGATGTATTTCGCCAAGCAGTATCCCGAAGACGTCCGGAAGGTGGTCACGCTCGACAACCTCCGCGTCCCGTTCGTCACCGACGGCAGGTTCAAGATTCTGTCGTTCCGCTCGAAGGACCCGCAATTCAAGACCGATCCCGGCGTGATCCCGAGCGACGACATCTGCGAGAAGGAAGGCATCACCGTCGTCAAGACGGACTTCCAGCACAACGACATGCGCGACACCGGACCTGACGATGCCAAGTCGTCGATCCAGGCCATGCTGGACAAGTTCCTCGCCGATAGCGACAGCACCAGCGACATCGGGCCGGTCAAGACCAATACCCCGTTGCTCGATCCGGGTCCCGTCGCGCCTTATGCGCCGGTCGGCAAGACCGCGACGCCGGCCAAGCCGCTGACGCATTGAGGGGGCAGGGGCGGACGCCGGTCTCGCCTGATCCTTGCGGCCCTTGCGACTGGAACGAACGGCGTATCCGGCAGATGTCACTGCCGTCATTGAAGCTGTCCATCCGCCTGCCCACATGATGCGCGTCCGAGCAAGGTGCGTGCATGGTCGATCATCGTTCGAAGCCCGGTTCTGCCCCGATCACCTCGCCCGACGATGGCTCGCGTCAGCAGCGCTTGCCGGACAATGAGCATTCCACGGCAGACGCGATTGCGGCATTCGTCGCGCAGGCCAAGGCCATGGCTCCCGCGGCTCTGGGGACCAGAGGCCGCCTCGTCTTCGCGCTCGATGCGACCCTGAGCCGCCAGCCGACCTGGGACATGGCCTGCGCCCTGCAGGCCGACATGTTTCGCGAGGCCGCAGCCCTCGGCAGCCTCGATATCCGGCTGGTGTACTACAGGGGCTTCAACGAATGTCGCGCCACTGGCTGGATCTCCGACAGCGCCGAGCTCGCCCGGCTGATGGGCAAGATCGATTGCCGCGGCGGCAAGACCCAGATCGGCAAGGTTCTTGCCGAGGCGCGGCGCCATGCGACAGCGTCCGGAATCCGCGCCGTCGTGTTCGTTGGCGACGCGATGGAGGAGGATGTCGACGAGCTCTGCGCAAAGGCCGGCGAGCTCGGGCTGTTGAAGGTCCCGCTGTTCATGTTCCAGGAGGGCCATGAGCCCGCGGCCGAGCAGGCGTTTCGCGAGATGGCGCGGCTCTCGGGAGGAGCGTGGTGCAGGTTCGATCCGGGCGCCTCCGCGCAGTTGCGCGAGCTCCTGCGCGCCGCCGCGGCCTACGCTGCGGGCGGTCGCGCGGCGCTGCTCCGGCTCGCCGGCTCCGAAGCGGGCGCGGCACGCCTGATCGGGCAGATGAAGTAGAGATCGATTTCGGCCGCCGCCAACATCAAGCGCACCGGCTCGAGCCTGCCGGTCGGGGACGCAGCCGATCATGCTTTTTGTGCCGACACGCTCTATATTCGGCCCATGACACTGATCGCTGGCGCCGTCGCCGTCATCACCCTTTATCTGTTGCTGCAGATGTTCCGGAACGCCAATCCGGCGGCGCTGGCGCGCGCGATCAAGGTTGCCGGCGGCATCGGCTGCCTTGCGGTGGCAGCTTTCACCGGCCTTCGCGGCGAGCTGGTGGTGGCGATCCCGATCGGGTTGTTCGGGGCGGGGCTGCTCGGCTGGTCACCCGGCGGGCTCGGCAATCTCGGCAGCATGTTCGGGCTGGGTGGGCAGCGCTCGTCCGGTCAGAGCTCGCGGGTGCGCTCGCAGTTCATCGAGATGGTGCTCGATCACGACAGTGGCCAGATGCTGGGCCGCTTCGTCGCCGGCATCCATGCCGGCCGGTCGCTCGACGAGTTCGATCTGCCGCAGCTCGCGGCGATGGCACCGAGCCTCGATGCCGACAGCGTCGCTCTACTTGAAACTTATCTGGACCGCCGGTTTCCCACTTGGCGTCAGCACGCGCAAGGCGATGCGGCAGGGCGGCAGCGCCGCGCGGCGTCGAGCTCCAAAATGACGGAAGAGGAGGCCTATCAGATCCTTGGCCTGCAGCCGGGCGCGGGGCGAGACGAGATCGGGCGTGCCCACCGTGCGCTCATGAAGAAACTGCATCCCGACCAAGGGGGGTCGACGTATCTCGCCGCCCGGGTGAACGAGGCCAAGGATACTCTGCTTCGTACGCATCACGGCTAACTCCGGCAACGCCACCAACGCCACAGATCGAAACTGCTTCCATCACAGCCATGTCGACATCAGCGGCTCCCGGCTCTGTCAGGCGCGATCGTGCGACATGGTGAAAAAGTTCTAGCGGCAATTCCTTGACGAGTGGTTTGCGCGAGCGCGTTCGCGGCGGTGTCGCACGCGCGCAAAGAAAAAGGCCCGCGCGTGTGTCGCGCGGGCCTCATATGTCGTGATGTCGGTGCGTTAGTTGTGCACGGTCATGCAGGAGATGTCGGCGCGCTTCAGCTTCTTGCAGACGGCCTCGGCCTGATCACGATCGAGGCCGGCGAAGCGGGCGCGGATGAGGGTCTTGTCGCCCTTCGCGACCGTCTCGGTGAAGGGATCGGCCTTGCTGAGGAGACCTTGTGCCGAGCTGCGGGCCGCCTCGATCCGCTTCTGGGCCTCGGCCTCGTTGTCCAGCGCTCCGACCTGAATGATCCAGCCGCTCCGCGTGACGGACGACTTGCTCGGGAGCTCCGGCGCAGCGCTCGCGGAGGCGATCTGCGTCGGCTGGGCCGGAGGCGCGGCATAGGCCATGGCCTGCGACGAGCCTGCCGGCAGGCTGGAGGCGGGCAGCACGCCGAGAATGCCGTTGCCGGTGCCATGGCCCGGCGGCTGCGGCGGCATCTCGGGGCGGGCGGCTTCGGCGCGCACCATCGGCGGCGCCGGCTCGATCGCTTCGATGCGCTGTGCAATCGGGGCAGGCGGTGGCGCCACCGGCTGCGGGGCCGCCGTGGCGAGCTTGACCGCGCCGGCCTTGACCTGAACGGTCCTGACCTTGACGGGCTTCATCGGCTCGGTCGAACCGGGAACGATCGACATCGGCTGGGTCTGGATCACACCCGATGTCATCGGCGCGGGCTCGACCTTCGCTTCCTTCGGCGCCGCCGGCGGCAGGGCCGCGGTGGCTTCCGACAGGGTCGAGATCAGCTTGGCGGCGCGGCTCGGGGCCGGGGCCTCTGGCGCCGCCGAGGCGAGCTGGACCGTGCCCCGGTCGTCGCCGGCATCGGAGCCGCCGCGCTCGCCGATCGCCGCGACGGTGCGCTTGGTCGCGCCCTTCTCGAGGTTCTCGGCGAGCAAATTGCGCATGATCGCGTCGCGCGAACCGCCGCTGCGGCCGCCCAACACGACGCCGATCAGATGGCGGTTGCCGCGGCGCAGCGAGGTCACGAGATTGAATCCGGACGCGCGCGTGTAGCCGGTCTTGATACCGTCGACGCCCTCGACGCTGCCGAGCAGGTGATTGTGGTTGCGGATCGACTGGCCGCGATAATTGAAGACCTCGGTCGAAAAGTAGCGATAGTAGCGCGGGAAGCGGTCCTGGATGGCGCGGCCGAGGATCGACTGGTCGCGTGCCGTCGTGATCTGCTCGTCGGCGGGCAGGCCCGAGGCGTTGACATAAGTGGTGCGGCTCATGCCGAGCGAGCGCGCCTTGCGCGTCATCATCTTGGCGAAATCATCCTCGTCGCCGCCGATCGCCTCGGCAATGACCACCGCAGCGTCGTTGGCCGAGCGCGTCACCAGGCCCTTGATCGCGTCCTCGACGCGGATGGTCTGGCCGGGGCGCAGGCCGAGCTTGGTCGGCGACTGCTCGGAGGCGTGCTCGGACACCGGCATCTCGGTGTCGAGCTTCATCTTGCCCGACTCCAGGCGCTCGAACAGCAGATAGAGAGTCATGATCTTGGTGAGCGACGCGGGATGCCGCAATGCGTCCGGGTTGGTCGCGGTCAGGGTCGCGCCCGAATTGCCGTCGACGATGATCGAGGCGAAGGCCGGGCTGTAGCTGCCTTCGTCGGTATGGGGCGAGTGACGCGCGTGGTGGTGCCGATGACGCCGGCGCGCTTCTGCGCTGTCGACCGTGACCACTGCTGCCGTCGCGAGGGTGATCAGTCCATAGACGCCAACTCGCAACAGGCGCGAGGAAGCCATTTTTTTGCGAAGCATGAAATCCCCGTCCAATTTCTGACGTGATCACCGGCTCGTAAGGCGAAATTGTGCCGAACGCCCCTTTGACCGTGCCTGTCGGACCTCCCGATCGTGCCGTGACGCTGCCTAGCATCGAAGGGCCCGAACTGAGGTTTTGTTAAGACGCTGTTTTAGAACAGCTTTACGGTTCGGCCGACGCTGGCCGGGACCACCGGAGAGGTTAGGACGGTCGAGTTGCCAAAGGATTAAAGAAACCTTGCGGCGATGGCCGGTATTTCTGCCGAACTGACCCGGGTTGGAGCGCCTGACGGTGGATCGGGGAGCAATGCCCGGGATGGTGCATTGCACAAGATTCTTGATTGATTTTGTGCGCTGCACTATATTGTGATCGCGTCAGGGAGCCGGGGCTTCCCTGAGGGCGCTCAAAGTCAGGGAAAGGAATGCCACATGTTTAAGGTTGAAGACTTTCAGAACTACGGCAAAGAGCAGTTCGAGACCGTCGTGAACTCCGCGACGACCGTGCAGAACGGCCTCCAAGCCATCGCAACCGCCTATGGCGACTACACCAAGAAGTCGTTCGAGGACACCAAGTCGTTCGTCGAGAAGCTCCAGGGCGTGAAGTCGCTCGACAAGGTGCTCGAGGTGCAGACCGAGTTCGCCAAGTCGGCCTACGAGACCTTCGTCGCCGATTCGCAGAAGATCGCCGGGCTGTATTCGGATCTCGCCAAGCAGGCGTTCAAGCCGCTGGAAGGCATCGCCGCCAAGTTCACCCCGCCGGCCGCGCACTGACCGTTCGCGCCCGCAGGGAGCACAAAGCCCGGCTTGCGCCGGGCTTTTTTGTTGGCTGAAGGCAGAGCGCTGTCGGGGGCCCGGCGCGTCTGCTATTTGGCGACCCGCAGCTTCGACAATGCGGTGCCGATCGAGTTGAACGTGGTCACGATCTGGCTCGAACTCGTCAGCATGTAGAATTTGTCGGGACTGCTGGCGCAGTTCTGCAGCACGGTCGAGGTCGGGTCGGCGGGCGAGCTCGTGTTCACCTGGATCGTGTAGATCGTGTACATCGCGTTGCCCTTCGAATCCTTGGTGTTCTTCAGGTTCGAGCAGAGCAGGGCCTGGCGCGCGTCGATCGGGTTGCCCGAGGCTTGCGACGAGCCGTTGCCGTATTCGGGCCAGCGGTCCTCGGTGTTCAGGCCGTCCGACAGCAGGATGATGACGCGATTATAGGTGGTGTTGACGTCCTCCGCCGGCGCGCCCAGCACGCCGTTCGGAATCAGCGACTGCACGGCCCAGGCAAGTCCGATCGCCTGGTTGGTGCCGCCGGTCGGCTGCATGGCGTTGACGGCGCTCTTCAGCGAGCTCCAGCTGTAGCTGAGCGGCACGATCTCCGCGAGTTTCGTCGAGGCCGTGCTGCTGCAGTACTGGATGTTGTTCTCCATGTGCTGGTTGGCCGGGAACAGCGTCGTCACGTCGGAGGTCGCCGGCGACACGGCATTCGCGTCGTTCGGCTGGGTGCGGTCGGCGACGCATCCGGTCCAGGTGCTCTTGGTGTTGGCGACCCAGGTGTGGGTGAAGGTGTTGACCTTGCACACCGTGCTGGATCCGCTTCCCGTGCAGCTGCACGTGTTGTTCGGAAGATTGCTGCCGCTGGTCGGGCAGCTGCAATAGCTGCCGGTGCACCAGTTCACCCGCGTGCTGGTCTGAACGCTGTTCCAGCAGCCATTGTAGTAGCTGTGCGAGGCTGAATCATAGCCCGGGCAGACGTAGCCGGTGTAGCTCCCGCTCGACGGAATCCTCGAGGCGCTCGAACTCCCGGTCGCCGGGTCGCTGGTGCAGGAGAAGTAGGGAAAGCCGTTGCCGGACTTGAACGGACAGGAGGATCCCGGTCCCACCATGTCCCATTGCGATTGCGTGTAGCTGCCGTTCGGGATTGCGGCCTGATAGGAACCATTGGCAGGCTGGATCGTGGGCGGATTCTGCCAGTCGGTCCAGTCGATCCAGTCCTTGGCGTAATTGCTGGCGCCGACGTTGACGACCTTGGCGAATGGAACGACCGAGATATAGACGTCGCCCGGGGTCTTGGCCAGCGCGCTGAGCTGGTCGATCAGCCCGCCGCTGCCGGCCACGGCGTTCTGCAGCGCGGACATCTTGCCGCTGGACGCCATCGAGCCGGTATTGTCGAGCGCGAGCGCCACTCGCATCTTCACGTCGCCCCAGGTCGATGTCGTTTTGACGCCGAAGTCCATGGTCGGAAAGCCGGCAATCCTCATGAACTGGGTGACGATCTGGCCGGAGGCCGACAATTGGATGTTGGAGGCCGACGTTGTGGTCGAGGCGGTATAGCTGGCCGTCACGGTGACGTTCTGCGCGTCCGTGCTGGTGTAGAGCGCCTTGAAATAGGCGCTTGCCTTGGTTCCGATGTCGGTTGCGCTGATGGTGCCCTGCGCCAGGTCGCGCGACAGCATCAGCGAGGTGGCGTCGAGCGCAGCCTGCATCGACGACCGCGCGGCGTTCAGCCGGCTGTAGTCGACGCCTGCGCCGACGAAGGCCAGGATGGGGACGAGCGAGATGGCGAATAGCATGGAGATGTTGCCACCGCGGTCGCAGGCGAACCGTCGGACGGCGCGGCGGCAGAAACGAATGAAGGAGACATCGGTCATGTCGCTCACCAATTATGGTTTTCTGCAGGTGTTTTCGGTTCAGCTTCGTCAAGGCCGGGTAAATCGAAACCGCGAAACACTGGGCCAATGCCCGCAGCCTGGCGCCGCGCCCGCAACCGAGCTGGTTCCCTGTCAATGCCCGCTGAATGGGCTTTGTAAAATGCGACCGGTTTGATTAACCTTGCGCCTCATCGCCGGGGCAGGGAATCGGTCCTGCCGGAGCGTCGGTCCGTCCTGGGCCTGCGCTTGCGGCAAACCGGTCGCTGACCCATATTCCTGGTGTCGGTCCGACCGGACCGGTCGGCTGGGACAGGCGATCTGGAAAGCAGGACCGGGTGGCGGAAAGCGGCCCGGCAGGGGACAGGTCGGGGCGCCCCTTATGAGAGCAACCCTCCGAGGGAAACTCTTTATTGGGAGCCTCGCAGCCATATCTAACGCGTGCAAGATGTCGCAGCCAACTTCCAGATTGAACCGATCCGCGCCCAGGATGAGCAATAACGACAACAAGTCCGGTGGCACCGGTGGCCCGGTCACGTCCGTGATCACCAAGGTCAAGCCGAAGACCAAGCGCCCCAACCTCTACCGCGTCCTGATCCTGAACGACGATTACACGCCGATGGAATTCGTCGTTCACGTCCTGGAGAAGTTCTTCAACAAGGACGTCGAGGCCGCGACCAAGATCATGCTCCACGTGCACCATCACGGCATCGGGGAGTGCGGCGTCTTCACCTACGAGATCGCCGAGACCAAGGTGACGCAGGTGATGGACTTCGCCCGCAAGCACCAGCATCCGTTGCAGTGTGTGATGGAGAAGAAATAGCCGGCTCCCTCCGCGAAGAGAGCCGCCGACGCGCGCGTCTGCGAGCCAGGGGCCGGGGGCTCCGGCTGCTCGGGGGTGCTGCCCGACTGATCGCCGCGAATCGGCGTCGGACGAAGGATCCTCGAAGGCCGCAGATTGCTGCAGACGAGGTCAGCGCGATCCGGCAGGTTTCACGTTTCGCCCGAAGAATTACGGCCGCTCCGGTCCTTATCTCTTCCCGCTCGGCGGCCTGCGCCGTTCGGTTGGCGCAAGCCCGATTTGCCGCAATGGGAACGGGTTTTGCATTGACGATCCGGTGAACCCGTAATCGAGCGGCTCGGCCGGTCTTTTGTCGCACTCGGTTATAACTATATTTGACGAAGGTTGTTGTTGCCTGACCGGGCGGCGGCGATCATGATGGCAAGGGGCCACAGAGGACGCGCATGCCGACTTTTTCTCAAAGCCTTGAACAATCCCTGCATCGTGCGCTGGCGATCGCCAACGAGCGTCATCATCAATACGCGACACTGGAACATCTCCTTCTGTCCTTGATCGATGACAGCGATGCCGCGGCCGTGATGCGCGCATGCAGCGTCGACCTCGACAAGCTGCGCGGCAGTCTCGTGAACTACCTCGAAACCGAGTTCGAAAATCTGGTCACCGACGGCAGCGACGACGCCAAGCCGACCGCAGGTTTCCAGCGTGTGATCCAGCGCGCCGTGATTCACGTTCAGTCGTCGGGCCGCGAAGAGGTCACCGGCGCCAACGTGCTGATCGCGATCTTCGCCGAGCGTGAGAGCCACGCCGCGTACTTCCTGCAGGAGCAGGACATGACGCGCTACGATGCCGTGAACTACATCAGCCACGGCATCGCCAAGCGTCCTGGTGTCTCCGAAGCGCGCCCGGTTCGTGGCGTCGACGAGGAGACCGAAGCCAAGGGCAACGAGGACTCCAAGAAAAAGGGCGAGGCGCTGGAAACCTATTGCGTCAATCTCAACAAGAAGGCGCGTGACGGCAAGATCGATCCGGTGATCGGCCGCAACTCCGAGATCAACCGCGCCATCCAGGTGCTGTGCCGGCGCCAGAAGAACAACCCGCTGTTCGTCGGCGAAGCCGGCGTCGGCAAGACGGCGATCGCCGAGGGCCTCGCCAAGCGCATCGTCGACAGCGAAGTTCCCGAGGTGCTGTCGGCCGCGACCGTGTTCTCGCTCGACATGGGCACCTTGCTCGCGGGCACGCGCTATCGCGGCGACTTCGAGGAGCGCCTGAAGCAGGTGCTGAAGGAGCTCGAGGCGCATCCGAACGCGATCCTGTTCATCGACGAGATCCACACCGTGATCGGTGCCGGTGCGACGTCGGGCGGCGCGATGGATGCGTCCAACCTGCTCAAGCCGGCGCTGGCCTCGGGCTCGATCCGCTGCATGGGCTCGACGACCTACAAGGAATATCGCCAGCATTTCGAGAAGGACCGCGCGCTGGTGCGCCGGTTCCAGAAGATCGACGTCAACGAGCCGTCGGTCGAGGATGCGATCGCGATCCTGAAGGGGCTGAAGCCGTACTTCGAGGACTATCACCGGCTGAAATACACCAACGAGGCCATCGAGGCCGCGGTGCAGCTGTCGTCGCGCTACATCCATGACCGCAAGCTGCCGGACAAGGCGATCGACGTGATCGACGAATCCGGCGCGGCGCAGATGCTGCTGGCCGAGAACAAGCGCAAGAAGACGATCGGCATCAAGGAGATCGAGACCACGATCGCCACGATGGCGCGGATCCCGCCGAAGAGCGTGTCGAAGGACGATGCCGAGGTGCTCAAGCATCTCGAGCAGACCCTCAAGCGCGTGGTGTTCGGCCAGGACAAGGCGATCGACTCGCTGTCGGCCTCGATCAAGCTGGCGCGGGCCGGCCTGCGCGAGCCGGAGAAGCCGATCGGCTGCTACCTGTTCTCGGGTCCGACCGGCGTCGGCAAGACCGAGGTCGCCAAGCAGCTCGCGTCGACCCTCGGCGTCGAGCTGCTGCGCTTCGACATGTCGGAGTACATGGAGCGGCACACGGTGTCGCGCCTGATCGGCGCGCCTCCCGGCTATGTCGGCTTCGACCAGGGCGGCCTCCTGACCGATGGCGTCGACCAGCATCCGCATTGCGTGGTGCTGCTAGACGAGATCGAGAAGGCGCATCCGGATCTCTACAATGTGCTGCTGCAGATCATGGATCACGGCCGGCTCACCGACCACAACGGCAAGCAGGTCAACTTCCGCAACGTGATCCTGATCATGACCACGAATGCAGGCGCGGCCGACATGGCCAAGCAGGCGTTCGGCTTCCATCGCTCGAAGCGGGAAGGTGACGATCACGAGGCGATCAACCGGCAGTTCGCGCCGGAATTCCGCAACCGGCTCGACTCCATCGTCTCGTTCGCGCACCTCAACGTCGAGGTGATCGGAATGGTCGTCGAGAAGTTCGTGCTGCAGCTCGAGGCCCAGCTCGCCGATCGCGACGTCACGATCGAGCTGTCGGAGCCGGCGAAGAGCTGGCTGATCCAGCACGGCTATGACGAGCAGATGGGCGCGCGCCCGATGGGCCGCGTGATCCAGGAGCACATCAAGAAGCCGCTGGCTGATGAGGTGCTGTTCGGCAAGCTGAAGGGCGGCGGCCACGTCCGCGTCGTGCTCGTCAAGGACGAGTCCGGCGTCGAGGAGAAGATCGGCTTCGAGTTCGTCGAGGGCCCGGTCACGCCGAAGTCCGAAGTTCCGGCGGCGCGCAAGCGCAAGCCGAAATCCGGCGGCGGCTCGAAGGGGCCGGCTCCGAAGGGACCGCTGGTCAAGGCGTAAGCCTGACGCGACGAGATGAGTACGAAAGGCCGGCCGTCGCGCCGGCCTTTTTCGTTGACGGGAGGTGCTTTGATGCGACGTCCGGCTCAGGCCGGCTTGACGAAGAAATACACCGTCAGGCCGCAGCCGACGGCGATGATGAAGCGGCGCACATGGGCCGGCGGGATGATCTGGCTGAGCCGCGCGCCGACGAAGCCGCCGACCATGGCAGCGCCCATCATCGTCAGCGTCTCCAGCCAATGCACGCGGCCCGAGAACGCAAAGATGGCGGAGGCCGTCATATTCATGAGCGCGGCGAGCAGCACCTTCATGCCGTTCATGGCGCGGATGTCGCGCAGGCCATAGAACACCAGCGCGGCCAGCATCAGGATGCCGATGCCGCCGCCGAAATAGCCGCCATAGATCGCGATCACGAACTGCACCGCCTGGATGGTCCGCGGCCCGAACCAGCGCGCGCCATCCTTCGGCGTAAAGCGCATGCCGAATGCAAACACCATTGTGGCGAACAGTAACAGCCAGGGCACCAGCCGGCTGAAGGCGGCCGACGGTGTGACCAGGAGCAGCACGGCGCCGAGCGTGCCGCCGAGCAGGCTGATGATCGACAGCCGCACGAGGTCGTGACGCCACGGCGCCTTTGCGTCGTTCAAGATCTCACGGGAGGCCCAGGCGCTGACGAACTGGCCGGGGCACAGCGCGACGGTGCTGGAGGCGTTGGCGTCGATGGCCGGGATGCCGGCCGCAAGCAGCGTCGGGAAGGTCAGGAACGCGCCGCCGCCGGCCAGCGCATTGACGATACCCGAGCCGAAGGCGGCGAGGGCGAGCAGGGCCAGCATCGTCCAGTCCGTCATCGCTGTCGCTACTCGCCCTTCAGCCGCTGGCCGTCCTGGACGCGGACGCGCTCGGCGCCGCGGGCGCCGGCCGGCGACAGCCTGAGCATGCTCAGGAATGCGCCGACCAGCGCGAAACCGACGCCGGTCAAGAGCGACAGCCGCGTGCCGTCGGTCGTGTCGATCGCCAGGAACATCGCGACCAGGGCTGCGCCCGTGGTCTGGCCGAGCAGCCGCGCCGTCCCGAGCATGCCGCTGGCGCCGCCCGCGCGCTCGCGCGGGGCGGCCGCGATCATCGTGCGGTTGTTGGGCGTCTGAAACAGCCCGAAGCCGCAGCCCGCCAGCGCCATGCGCCAGACGACATCCCATGCCGAGGGCTCGCGCGGCAGCAGGCCGAGCGCACCGAGCCCGCAGGCGAAGATCACCAATCCGATCCCACCAAGCAGGCCGGCCGGCACGCGCTCGACCAGCCGGCCCGCCAGTGGCGCGGTCAGGCCGACCGCGATCGGCCACGGCGTGATCAGGAGACCCATCTGCACCGGCGAATAGCCGAAATGGCTTTCGAGATAGAAGGGGATGGCGACGAAGGCGAGCATCTGGCCGCAGAACGACGAGATCGAGGTCGCAATCGACAGCGCGAACACCGGGATGCGCAAGAGGTCGAGCGGCAGCAGCGGCGAGGCCATGTGGGTCTGGCGCCAGACCAGCCACACGCCGGCCGTGATGGCGAGGACGAACTCGATCGCGCAGGTCACCAGCGCCTCGCCATGGCCGAGGCTGTCCACGGCGGCGATCAGGAAGCCGAAGGCGACCGCGCTCAGCGCCGCGCTCTGCCAGTCGAACATGTGCGGGGCGCGCGGCGTATGCGGCAGGAAGCGGAAGCCGAAGACGAAGGTGACGATGCCGAGCGGCACGTTGATCGCGAACAGCCACGGCCAGCTGCCGACGGCGAGAATGCCGGCGGCGATGGTCGGACCGACCGCGGCGGACACTGCGACCACCATCGCATTGATGCCGATGCCGCGGCCGAGCAGAGCGTGCGGGTAGGTGAAACGTACCAGCGCCGAGTTGACGCTGAGGATGCCGGCGGCGCCAAAGCCCTGCAGGATGCGCGCGAGCGTCAGCAGCAGCAGGCTGTCGGCGAGCGCGCAGAACGCGGAGGCCGCCGTGAACAGCACGAGGCCGGTGAGATAGACCCGCCGATAGCCGATGATCTCGCCAAGCGAGGCCAGCGGCAGCAGCGAGATCGTGACCGCGAGCTGGTAGCCGTTGACGATCCAGATGGAGAACGCCGGGCTGGCGTTCAGGTCGCGGGCGATCGTCGGCAGCGCCACATTGGCGATGGCGCCGTCGACCACGGCCAGCACGATGCCGAGCGCGATCGTCACGATCGCCCAGGTGCGCTGCGGCAGCGGCAGTCCGTCGGCGTGCAGACCTGGGGTCGTCGGCGTCATCATGCGGGCTCCGGCCGCTGCCGCGCCGCGGACAATGGACGGGAACGGGCAACACGGCGGTACATATCCCGTTCCACGCCGGCGGAGCGCGCCGACGCGTCACCGCCGTTTGGGGCGGACCTGAATCGCCTTGAGATAGTTGGCCGCGGCTTCCGCCTCGGGCCGGTCGAACTGGAAGCTCGGCATGTCCTTGTGAATGGTCGACAGGCCGGCCTGCAGCCGCTGGGCGAAATCCTCGTCGTAGAGCTTGCTGTCACCGAAGGTCCTGAACGGGGGCGCGTCGGGGTGCGGGCTGGCGCCCGTGAGACCTACGGCATGGCATCGGCTGCAAAGGCTTTGCAAGAGCGCTTTTCCACGCTTCTGCTCGCTGTCCAGCGCATGGCTTGGGCCTGTGAGCAGGCACGTCAAAGCCAACCCAAGCCCTGCTCGCATGATCATGTCACGTTCACCCGACTTATCCGGCCTACCAGCGGCCGGTGGCCTTTCCATAGGCGTAAAGCCCGATCAGGCCAATGCTCACGATCGTCGAGCCGATCAGGATGATCAGATCCCAACGGGGAGGATCGTCATCATCCCGGTTCAACGTCAGCAGGGTAAACAGAGCCTTCAAGGCAAAACGGCGCATCGCAGATCCGGCCCGGCCGACCAGCGCATGCGGCCGGCGCGTTGCAAGGGAGTTTCGAGGGGAGTTTAGCGCTTCAAGGTGCTGCGCCGCCACTCGCGTGGCGAGAGGCCGAACTGCTCGCGGAACACGCGGCCGAAATGCGAGAGGTCATTGAAGCCCCAGGAAAAGGCGATCTCGCTGATCTGACGATGCGCCAGCATCGGCGAGCCGAGATCGCGCCGGCACTGCGTGAGCCGCTCGGCCAGCACGAAGCGCTGGAACGACGTCTCCTCGTCCGAGAACAGATCGTTGACGTAGCGCGCCGAGAGCCCGAGCTCGCGTGCGATCTCCGGCAGTGAGAGGTCGGCGTCGGACAGCCGGGTGCGGACGTGCGCCTTGATCCGATAGAGCAGCGCTGCGCGATGGCTCGAGGCGGGCAGGGGCTGGGTGCACAGCCGCTCGGCCAGGGTCATGGCGAGCAGGTCGGCGGCCTGGTCCGCCAGCCGTTCGGCATGCTCGGGGCCGATGTGCTCGGCGCGCTCGCAGAGCCTGACGATGAAGTCGTGGGCGAGTGGCTGGAGCGGGCTGTCGGAGCCGAAGCTGATCGCCGTCACGGTCTCGGTCGGACCGATCCGGCGCTGCAGCATCTCGCGCGGGAGCTTGAACACGATCTGCTTGAACGCGGCGTCGAACTGCAGCTCATAGGGACGGGTCGTGTCGTAGATCGCGAACTCGCCGGGCCGGATCACGGTGTCGCGGCCATCCTGGACGACGCCGCCGATCCCCTCACGCCCGAGCGCGACGAGGATGAAGTCGGCATCCGCCCGGGAGATCCGCTGCGAGGTCCGGTGCACGCGCTGCCGGTCCGAGGCGACCTCGGAGCACACGGCCCGTCCCAACGCGGTGTGGGTCACCGAGCCGCGAAACGCGCTGCCGAGATCGGAGGTGCAATCGAGCCCGACATAGACGTCGCAGACGATGTCCTGCCACAGCGCCAGCCGGCGGTGGCCCGGGCTTCCGTCGGTGGTGAACAGGATCGGCATCGCTCCGTCTCCTCCTGCACCTGTGCCTGCGGCAATGCAGCAAATTCCGGGCCGGCTCGATCTTCGTCGCAGCCGCAGTCGAATGTTCGTTCCCTGGGAGACGAGCGCGAAAGCCGGCTGGCGTCAATAGTTGGCCCGGTCGCGGCGCCACCCGCCGCGCACGGGCATCAGGGAGCAGCAGCGATGGGACTGGCACATCCGAAATACAAGGTGGCGGTGGTGCAGGCGGCGCCGGCCTGGCTCGACCTGGACGCCTCGATCAAGAAGACCATCGCCCTGATCGAGGAGGCCGCCGACAAGGGCGCCAAGCTGATCGCGTTTCCGGAGGTGTTCATCCCCGGCTATCCCTGGCACATCTGGATGGACTCGCCGGCCTGGTGCATCGGGCGTGGCTTCGTGCAGCGCTATTTCGACAACTCGCTGGCCTATGACAGCCCGCAGGCCGAGGCGCTGCGGGCCGCCGTGCGCAAGGCGAAGCTGACGGCCGTGCTGGGACTCTCCGAGCGCGACGGCGGCAGCCTCTACATCGCGCAATGGCTGATCGGCCCCGACGGCGAGACCATCGCCCGGCGCCGCAAGCTGCGGCCGACCCATGCCGAGCGCACCGTCTACGGTGAGGGCGACGGCAGTGACCTTGCGGTGCATGATCGTCCCGACATCGGCCGGATCGGTGCGCTGTGCTGCTGGGAGCATCTGCAGCCGCTGTCGAAATACGCGATGTACGCGCAGAACGAGCAGGTGCATGTCGCCGCGTGGCCGAGCTTCTCGCTGTACGATCCGTTCGCGCCGGCGCTCGGCGCCGAGGTCAATAACGCCGCCTCGCGCGTCTATGCGGTCGAGGGCTCGTGCTTCGTGCTGGCGCCGTGCGCCACCGTCTCGCAGGCGATGATCGACGAGCTGTGTGACCGGCCCGACAAGCACGCGCTGCTGCATGTCGGCGGCGGCCATGCCGCGATCTTCGGTCCGGATGGCTCTTCGCTCGCCGAGAAGCTGCCGCCGGAGCAGGAAGGCCTGCTGGTCGCCGAGATCGATTTGGGCATGATCGGCATCGCCAAGAATGCCGCCGATCCGGCGGGGCACTATTCGCGCCCCGATGTGACCCGGCTGCTGCTCAACAAGAAGCCGCTCAACCGGGTCGAGCAGTTCGCGCTGCCGGTCGATGCGGTCGCTCCTGGCGAAGCGCAATCGGCGGCTGGCTGACGGGCCTGGCGAGCGGGCTAGGTCCCGGCCTCCGGTTGGGCCGGCGGCGGGGCCGACCGCCGCGGCGGCCGTTGCGCACGGCCTGCCGGTGCCGCCATGCGTGGCTGCAAGGTGACGATCACCGGGTTCGGCTTGTGGTCGGTCGCCGCGCCAGTCGCCGCGTCCACACCCATGCCGATCAGGCCGCCCGCCAGGATGTTGCCGGCGAAGCCGGCCGCGCCGGTCGCCGGGATGTCCTTGGTCAACGGGATGATCTGGGTCTCGTAGCCAGGCTTTTCGATGGTGACGGAGATGTCGGCATTGCGCTTGGCGACGAACGAGCAGGGAGTCGTGCAGGTCATCGGCGCTTCGAGACCGGCGACCGTGGCCTCGGCGCCGGACGGCGTCGACGCGACGCTGATCGTCTCGGTTGTACCCCGCGTCACGGACGCGCAACCTCCCAGCGCGGCGCACAGCGCCACCAACGCTACAACTCTCATTTGGTACTGCCCCCTTGAACCCGGGCGAACTCAAGCGCAACTGGAGCGGGACGGCAAGCGCAATCAGCATTATCCGAAGAAATTCCCGGGCGAGTTTCGCCCGAGTGTGGCTTTCACACCTGCTTTCCACGAACCTGCCGCGCGATCGCCTTCTGCGCATCGAACTCGGCGCGCCGCCGCGCCAGCTCCTGCGGCGCGAGCATGGCGGGATTGCTGTAGTCGCGCTTCCAGCCGTGATCCTCGCTCCACTGCAAAGGCGATTGCACGGTCGTGCGTGCGGCTGGTGAACTCTCGAGGACACGTAAAGCCAAATCGAGCGTGAAGGCCTGCGAGGCCGCGTCGTGCGGCTTGCCGGCGGAATTGCCGAGCGGAAAATCCGAGAACAGGAAGCGCGGCGCGGCGGCGTGCTCGACGATGTCCTTGGCGCAGCCCATGACGACGGTCGCGACGCCGTTCGCTTCGAGATGCCGTGCCACCAGGCTCACCGTCTGGTGGCACACCGGACAGTTCGGCACCAGCACGACGGCGTCGATCGCGTCGGCGCGGCAGCGCGCGAGAATCTCCGGCGCATCGGTCTCGATCGTCACGCGGTGGCTGCGATTGGTCGGCGCGCCGAAGAAACGCGGTCCGACCGTGCCGATGCGGCCTTCACCTGCCAGCCTTAGGAGCTGTGGTAGCGGAAACCAGGTGCCGGCATCCTCGGCCGCGGTGTGCACGCGATCATAGGCGATGTGGGAAATGCGCAGGTCGTGCTGCGCCGACGTGTCGCCGTCATAGACGGAGTAGAACTTGGCGCCGCCATTGTAGGGCGCGCCGGGACCTTGATCGCCTTTGGCGGGATCGAAAGGCGCGGCCGTGGTGACGATGGTGACGCGCGACTGCGCGAGCGGCTTGCGCAGCGGCTGAAACGGCGCCGACGTGTAGTGGGCCCAGCGATAGGGCGTGTCATAGCCGATCGCCAGATAGTAGTCGCGCGTGCGCGCCATGTAGGACAATGGCGCATCGCTGTCGGGCGCGAAGCCGAGTCTGTCGTCGGTCGGTGCGGTCATCCGTCGCGCTCCCTGCAGGACTTGGGGATTGCTAGCCGGCTCGTTCGCTGTGTCAAGGCGCCGCGCGGTGGAACCCCGCATGGTCTTCGGCTTTGTCTGTCGGTAGAATTCCAACCATTGCACCGCGCCCACGATGCTTTCCATGGTTTCCGTTGCTCGCATTGCCTGTCTCGGCCTTGCCTTGATGCTGACCATGCCCTTGTCCGGCGTGGCGGCGGAGCAGGCCTCCGACCGCGACGTTGCCGTGCCGGCTGATCCGAAGGATGGCGCGCGGCAGGATTCGCCGCAGGAGGCTGCGAAGCCGGCAGACGCTGCAGCAGAGGGCCCGGAGAACAAGACCGACGAGTCCAAGGAGAGCGGCACGCGCGAGGCGATCTGCCTGATGATCGAATCCGCAGCCAAGGCGAATGATCTGCCGCTCGAATTCTTCGCCCGCGTGATCTGGCAGGAGAGCCGCTTTCAGAGCGATGCAGTCGGGCCGGTCACGCGCAACGGCCAGCGCGCGCAGGGAATCGCCCAGTTCATGCCGGGCACGGCGAACGAGCGCCAATTGCTCGATCCGTTCGATCCGGTTCAGGCGCTGCCGAAGTCGGCGCAGTTTCTGGCCGAGCTGCGCGATCAGTTCGGCAATCTCGGGCTCGCGGCGGCGGCCTACAATGCGGGGCCGCGCCGGGTGCAGGACTGGCTCGCCGGCAAGGGGCAGATGCCCTGGGAGACCCGCAACTACGTCTCGGCGATCACCGGAGCCACGATCGATGAGTGGGCGGCCGCCGGCAACGGCGGCAAGACGCCGCCGAGCCCGCCGCCGACCTCGTGTCGTCAGCTGATGGCGATGTTGAAGCGCGCGCCGAATCCGTTCGTCACGGAGCTCGAGCAACATGTGGCGCTGTCGGCCGCGAAACCATGGGGCGTCCAGCTGGCTGCAGGCTTCGACCGCAACAAGGCGCTCGCGATGTATTCGCGGGCGATCAAGGGGCTCGGCCCGGTCATCGGCGACCGCGACCCCAGCCTGCTGTCGTCGGTAATGCGCTCGCGCGGCAACCGCGCCTTCTACCAGGTGCGGATCGGCGCCGAGACACGGGCCGAGGCCGACGCGCTCTGCAGTCGGATCCGCGGAGCCGGTGGTGCCTGCTTCGTGTTGCGCAATCGCTCCGGATAGCGCTGCCGCAGCATGGCGTGCGGGGGAATGGCTGCGCCGGACGCAGACCCGCGCGCGCCTGATGGCGGTTGACGCGCGCGGCTTTCGCCAGCCTTATCGCGGTTCGTTCCGCTGGGCCGCCCGTGACACTTCCTTCGCTCGATTCGCCGCAATGGCATGGTTCACTGCGCGCCTTCGGCTGGGGGCTGCGCGCGACGTCGGCGACCATCCTGTCGCTGGTGCTGTTCGTCACCTTCATCGGCATCGGCGCGCTCGCGCACGACACCCATTTCAGCATGCTCTGGGCGATCCTCTCTACCGCGCTGGTATGGGCCGGTCCGGCGCAGATCATCCTGGTCTCCACGCTCGGCTCCGGCCAGACCATTCTGCAATCGGCGATCGCGGTGACGATGAGCGCGATCCGGCTGTTTCCGATGGTGGTGGCGGTGCTGCCGCTGATCCGCTCGCCCCAGACCAAGCGGCGGCACCTGGTGCTGATCGCGCATTTCACTGCCGTGACGCTGTGGGTCGAATGCTATCGCTTCCTGCCGCATGTGCCGCGCGAGCGCCGCATCGCCTTCGTGCATGGGCTCGGCACCGGCCTAATGGGGATTGCGCTGATCGCGACGATCATCGGCTATCTTCTCGCCGCCAATCTGTCGCAGACCTTCGGCGCCGCGGTGCTCTTGCTGACGCCGCTGGCCTTCCTGTTCTCGACCCTGCGCAACGCCAGGGAGCTTGCCGACGTGCTCGCGCTCGGTCTTGGCCTCGTGCTGTATCCTCTGGCCGCCCAGCTCAACAGCGGCGTCGACATCCTGGTCAGCGGCGTCGTCGCCGGAACGCTCGCGTTCGGCGCGCACAAATGGCGCGAGCGGCGGGGGCTGGCATGAGCGACTTCATCGGCGATTGGCATGCGCTCGTGGTGCTGCTGGTGGCAGGCGTGATCCCCAACCAGATCTGGCGCCTGCTCGGACTTTGGTTCGGCAGCGGGCTCGACGAGGGCTCGGACCTGCTGATGTGGGTCAAGGCGGTCGCGACCGCCATCTTGGCGGGGGTCATCGCCCAGATCCTGGTGCAGCCGCCGGGCGCGCTCGCCAGCGTGCCGTGGGGCCTGCGCTACGGTGCCGTCGTTGCCGGCCTTGCGGCCTTCATGGCGACCCGTCGCTCGATCTTCGCCGGTGTCGTCTGCGGCGAGGCCGCGATGCTGGCCGGCAAATGGTGGCTCGGATGAGTTGCGCGATCTTGCGCGGCCGCAATTGCGGTGAGCCGAGGTTCGGATAGATTGCCGGGAAGACCTGAGGACTCCGCAATGACTGCTGATACCGATCTCCGCCCGGGCGAAGTCGCCATCGACGCGCCACAGCCGCGCGACGCCACGCTGTATTTCATCGGCCGTATCCGCACACCCTGGACCTCGCGTCTGGAGACGCCGCGGCAGGGCAGCTTCGAGGGGCCGGTGTGCCGGCTCGAGATCTTCGAGCCCTGGGTGCCGGCGCTGCAGGGCATCGATCGTTTCAGCCATCTCCAGGTGCTGTACTGGCTCAACCGGGCGCGCCGTGATCTCGTAAAGCAGAGCCCGCGCCATCATGATGGCGAGACCCGGGGCACCTTCGCGCTGCGCTCGCCGGTGCGTCCCAATCCGATCGGCGTGTCGACGGTCCGCTTCGTCGCGCTGGAGGGCAGCACCGTTCTGGTGCGCGGTCTCGACTGCCTCGACGAGACGCCGCTGATCGATCTGAAACCGGATCACTGCGTGTTCACGCCGGCGGCGGCTGGCAAGGATGACAAATAGGACCGACAGATCCGGATGTCGAAGGTGAACAAGCGGCCGCAGAAGACGGTGACGGCTCTGGATGCGATCACGGCGGACCTCGTCGCCGTGCTGGTGGCGGTGACCGACGGGCAGCCCAGGATCATGACGATCGAGCACGCTGCGGCGCTGCCGAGCGGACCGTTTCAGTTCGGGCACCGCTCGCTGCAGACCGGCCTGCGCGCCTGGGTCGAGGCCCAGACCGGCCATCCCCTGGGCTATGTCGAGCAGCTCTACACCTTCGCCGACCGTGGCCGTACCGGCGATCCCGACGCGCCGCACCGGATCTCCATCAGCTATCTCGGCCTGACCCGTGAGGAGGAGGGGCGCGAGGGCGCGGATGCGCAATGGTCATCCTGGTACGACTACTTCCCGTGGGAGGATCATCGCGACGGGCCGCCGGCGATCCTGGCCAAGATCATCGCGCCGAAGCTGAAAGCCTGGGCCCGATCCGCCGACGAGCCGACGCTGCAGAAGACCAGGTGGCGGCGCGCCGCCATCACCTTCGGCCTCGATGGCCGCGAGTGGAACGAGGAGCTGACGCTGCAGCGCTACGAGCTGCTGTATGAGGCGGGGCTGATCCCCGAGAGCGTGCGCGAAAAGGGAGGCGATCCGATCGTGCCGGGCCGCGCCATGACGGGTGATCACCGCCGCATTCTCGCCACCGGCATCGCGCGGCTGCGCGCCAAGATCAAATACCGGCCGGTCGTGTTCGAGTTGATGCCGGAAGAATTTACACTCCTGCAACTGCAACGCAGCGTCGAGGCCTTGGCAGGCCGGCTCGTCCACAAGCAGAACTTCCGCCGCCTCATCGAGCAGCAGGAACTCGTTGAAGAGACAGGCGCAATCGCTGCCGACACGATCGGTCGGCCGGCCAAGCTGTTTCGCTTCCGGCAGGGCGTTCTGGCCGAGCGGGCGGTGGTCGGAACCAAGCTGCCGCTCTCGCGGTCTTGATCGCCCGCTCTTGACAAGGCTTATGCTCAGGATAAGTATAAGGCATCTTATGCTCATGGAGAGTATAAATGGCCGATCTTGTCCTGCCCGCCGTCGCGCCGAATGCATCGCTTGCTGAGCGCCTGAGGCGGGTGATCCCGCCGCCGGAATGGGCTGTCTTCGAGGACGATGTCGAAGCCATCCTGGCGCTGAAGCGCCGGCGCAATGCCGTGGTGCTGGCGCACAACTATCAGACGCCCGAGATCTATCACGGCGTCGCCGACATCGTCGGCGACAGCCTGCTGCTGGCGCGCGAAGCGACCAAGGTCGATGCCGAGGTGATCGTGCTCGCCGGCGTCCACTTCATGGCGGAGACCGCCAAGCTGCTCAATCCCGACAAGACGGTGCTGATCCCCGACGTGGAGGCGGGCTGCTCATTGGCGGAGTCGATCACCGCCGCCGACGTCCGGCTGATGCGCGCGCGCCACCCGGGCGTGCCCGTGGTCGCCTATGTCAACACGTCGGTGGCCGTGAAGGCCGAGTCCGACGTCTGCTGCACGTCCGGCAACGCGCGCGCGGTCGTCGAGTCGCTCGGTGTCGATCACGTCATCATGCTGCCGGATGAATATCTCGCGCGCAACGTCGCCGCACAGACCAAGGTCAGGATCACGGCCTGGAAAGGGCATTGCGAGGTCCATGAGCGCTTCAGCGCCGATGACGTCCGCACGCTGCGCGACAACCATCCCGGGGTCACCGTGCTCGCGCATCCGGAGTGTCCGCCGGAGGTGGTGGCGGAGGCCGATTTCGCCGGCTCCACCGCGGCGATGTCGGACTTCGTCGGAGCAAGACGGCCGGTCCGGGTGGTGCTGCTCACGGAATGCTCGATGAGCGACAATGTCGCCGTGCTCCATCCCGACATCGAGTTCATCCGCCCCTGCAATCTGTGCCCGCACATGAAGCGGATCACGTTGAAGAACATCCGCCATGCGCTCGAGACCAATACGCACGAGGTCACGATCGATCCCGCGATGGCCGAGCGCGCGCGGCGCGCCGTGGAAAGGATGCTGGCATCATGAGCATCGATGTTTCGAAGTTGGCTGGCCGTCCCGTGATCATCGGCGGCGGAGCCGCAGGTCTGATGACGGCGCTTCAGCTCGCGCCCGAGCCCGTCGTGCTGCTGTCGAAGTCGCCGCTCGGCGCGGAGGCATCGAGCATGTGGGCGCAAGGCGGACTGGCCGCGGCGGTTGGCGATGACGATGATCCGTCGCTGCATCTGAAGGACACGCTCGCTGCCGGAGCGGGATTGTGCGACGAGTCCGCCGCGCGCCGTATCATCGATGCTGCGCCGGCCGCGGTCGAGCGCCTCGCCCAGCTCGGCGTCGCGTTCGACCGGCATGCGGATGGACGCTGGCGTCTGGGCCTGGAGGCCGCGCACAGCCGCAAGCGGATCGTGCATGCGACCGGCGACGGCACGGGACGCGAGATCATGCGCGCACTGATCGCGGCGGTCAGGCGATGTCCCTCGGTGACGCTTCTGGAGGGCGTCGAGGCGCGCCGGCTGATTGTCGACGACAACGCGATCCAGGGCGTGGTTGCGGTGCGCGGCGATGCGGCTCTGATCCTCGCCACGACACGCGTCGTGATCGCAACCGGCGGCATCGGCGGGCTGTTCCTCGACAGCACCAATCCCACCGGCTGCTTCGGCCAGGGGCTCGCGCTGGCGGCGCGGGCCGGGTCCGTGCTGTCCGATCTCGAATTCGTGCAGTTTCACCCCACCGCGTTTGACGGGCCCTCGCGGCCGCTGCCGCTTCTCACCGAGGCGATCCGCGGCGACGGTGCGGTGCTGATCGACGAGACCGGCACGCGCTTCATGGCCGACGAGCCGGGGGCCGAGCTGGCACCCCGCGACGTGGTGGCGCGCGCGGTGTGGCGGCGCCGCGCGCAGGGACACCGTGTGTTCCTCGATGCGCGCGACAAGCCGGGCAAGGATTTCGCCGCGCGCTATCCCGTGATCAGCGCCTTCTGCCGCATGGCGGGCATCGATCCCGCGCGCGATCCGATCCCGGTGCGGCCGGCCGTGCACTATCATATGGGCGGCATCGCTGTTGACGCGATGGGCCGCAGCACGGTCGAGGGCTTGTGGGCCTGTGGCGAGGCCAGCCGCACTGGCCTGCACGGCGCCAACCGGCTCGCCAGCAACTCGCTGATGGAAGCGATAGTCTGCGCGCAATGGGTGGCAGAAAGCGTGGCCGGCGCGCCGCAGCGTGCGGGCAAGCCGTGCGCGGTGGCGGTCATTCCGCCGGCGTCCGATCCGTCGGCCGTACGGCCGCTGCTGTCGCATGCGCTCGGCGTGATGCGCGAGCGCCGCACGATCGCGGCGGCCGTCAGCAGCCTGCTTCCGCTGGCGGAGCAGGCCGGGCCCGCGGCTGATCCTGCGCTGGTCGGCCTGATGCTCGCGGTCGCGGCGCATGCCCGTGAGGAGAGCCGCGGCGCGCATTTCCGCAGCGATCGTCCGGACACGCGGACCGTCGCGCAGCCGTCCAGCTTCACTCTGCCCGAGGCGATCACGGTTGCGCGCGACATCGTCGAGGCCGAGCAGACGCCGTTGAGGAGTGCAGTGCCATGAGTCTCAATCCTCTCTCGCCCTTGCTCTACGAGCCGCTGGTGCGCATGGCGCTGCTTGAGGATCTCGGCCGGGCCGGCGACATCACCACCGATGCCATCGTGCCGGCCGAGCAGCGCGCATCGCTGAAGCTGCGGGCGCGCCAGCACGGCGTGATCGCGGGCCTCGATGTGGCGCGCTGCGCCTTCCAGACCGTCTCGCCGGACGTGCGCCTGGAGGTCGTGCGGCCTGATGGCAGCGCCGCGGCGCCGGGAGACACGATCGCAACCATCAGCGGCCCGGCGCGGGCGCTGCTGACCGGCGAGCGCGTCGCGCTCAACTTCCTCTGCCACATCAGCGGCGTCGCTAGCGCGACGGCGTCGTTGGTTGCCGCGGTGAATGGGACCAAGGCGCAGATCGTCTGCACCCGCAAGACCACGCCGGGCCTGCGCGCGCTCGAGAAATATGCGGTGCGTGCCGGAGGCGGCGGCAATCACCGGTTCGGGCTCGATGACGCCGTCCTGATCAAGGACAACCACATCGCCATCGCCGGCGGCATCAAGGCTGCCATCACGCGCGCGAAGGCCCATGCCGGCCATCTCGTCAAGATCGAGGTCGAGGTCGACACCTTGGCGCAGCTCGAGCAGGCGCTGACGCTCGGCGTCGACGCGGTGCTGCTCGACAACATGACGCCGGCGGAGCTCGAAACCGCGGTGGGCATGATCGGCGGCAAGGCCATCGCCGAAGCCTCGGGCCGGATCACCGTGGAGACCGCGCCCGCGATCGCCGCGGCCGGCGTCGACCTGATCTCCGTCGGCTGGATCACGCATTCGTCGGCCGCGCTGGACATCGGGCTCGACGAGGCCTGATCAGCCCTTCAGCGCCGCAATCAGCTTCGCCGCGTTCTCCTCCAGCACCTTCGGATCTTCCTTGCGGCTCGCGGGCGGCAGCAGGGAATCGCCATTGTGGCGCGGCATGACGTGGACGTGCAGGTGGAACACCATCTGCCCGCCGGCATGCTCATTGAACTGCTGCACGGTGATGCCGTCGGCGGCGAACGCGGTCTTGGCCGCGCGCGCGATGGTCCGCACGGCACGGCCGACATGGAGGTAGTCCTCCTCGGTGATATCAAGGATGTTGCGGGCCGGCACCTTCGGGATCACCAGCGTATGCCCGGGGATGCGCGGCATGATGTCGAGGAACGCCAGCACGTGGTCGTTCTCGTAGACCTTGGTGCAGGGGAATTCGCCGCGCAGGATCTTTGCGAACGGATTGTTGGGATCGTAGGCGGTCATGGGCAGTCCCTTAAGCGGTTCTTCTTGGTGCGCCTTACTCTCACCGGCACGTGTCGCCGGTCAAGACGGCTCGTCCATGCCTTTCCGGAACGGTCCGGATTCGGCGAGCTCGCGGCCGGCCTGCTCGACATAGGCGCGCTCGCGCTTGAGATAGTCGTCGATGGCGCGGCGCAGGCCGCGGTCGGCGATGTAGTGGGCGGAGTAGGTGGTCTGCGGCAGGTAGCCGCGCGCGATCTTGTGCTCGCCCTGGGCGCCGGCCTCGACCACGGCAAGCTTGTGCTGGATCGCAAAGTCGATCGCCTGGTAGTAGCAGACCTCGAAATGCAGGAACGGGTGGTGCTCGATGGCGCCCCAGTTGCGCCCGAACAGCGTATCCGAGCCGATGAAGTTGATCGCACCGGCGATCCAGCGGCCGTCGCGCCTGGCCATCACCAGCAGCACGTCCTCAGCCATGGTCTCGCCGATCTGCGCGAAGAACTTGCGGGTCAGATACGGCCGGCCCCACTTCCGCGAGCCGGTCTCCATGTAGAACGCGAAGAACGCATCCCAGGCGTCCTCGGTGATGTCCTTGCCGGTCAGCCAGTGGATGGTGATGCCGGCGGCCAATGCGTCGCGCCGCTCGCGCTTGATCGCCTTGCGGTGGCGCGAATTCATCGTCGCCAGGAAATCGTCGAAGCTGGAAAAACCCTGATTGTGCCAGTGGAACTGCTGGTCGGTGCGCTGCAGGAAGCCCTGCGTGGCGAGCAGCTGCCACTCGGACTCCCGGGCGAAGGTGACATGGACCGAGGACGCCTCGCTGATCCCGCACAGCGCCTTGAGCCCCTGCGCAAGCGCATTGCCGATCAATTCCTGGTCCTGGTCGGCGCGGATCAAGAGCCGCGGCCCGGTCGCCGGCGTGAACGGGACCGACACCTGCAGCTTCGGATAATAGCGGCCGCCGGCGCGCTCATAGGCGTCGGCCCAGCCGCGGTCGAAGACGTATTCGCCCTGCGAATGGGACTTCAGATAGCACGGCACGACGCCGAGGATATCGTCGCCGATCTTCGCCACCAGATGGCGCGGCGCCCATCCGGTGCGCAGGGTGGCCGAGCCAGAGGCTTCGAGTGCTGAGAAAAACGCGTGTGAGATGAACGGATTGTAGCCGCGGCCGCAGGCGGGAGATGAGCCGGGACCAACGCGACCGCCGGGATTGGCGCAGGCATCCCATGCGGCCGCCGGGATCTCGCTGATCCCGGGAACGGCTTCGAGCGTGATCTCAGGCGATGCCATCGAGTCCTTGTCAAACCGGCCGGCACGGGACGCCCCGGCCGGGACGTTCCAGATGCCACGCCCTGAAGATCGTGCATCGCAGCAGCGAGTTCAAGGCCGGCGTCACGTCTCCGGCGTAAACCCTTCGAAGATCATCTGATCCGCGTAGCGGGCCGCAGCGGCGCGCTGCTCGGGGGTGCGGACGGTCCAGGTCAGCAGCGGGCAGCCGAACACATTGCGCGCGATCCAGGGGGCCGGCGCAGGCAGCTGGTCGACCCAATAGGCGACGAAATGCGGCTGGCTGCTGAAGCCGTGCTTCAGATGCAGCATGCTGTCGCGCTGCGCCTGGGTCAGCTTGGCCCAATAGCCGTCCTCGTAGCTGCGCTGCGCGACGATGCCGCGCGTCAGCTTCGGCATGGTCTCGCGCAAGGCACGGACCTGGTCCGGATCGAACGACATCCCGACCACCGGCCCGGAGTAGGACGCCAGCACCTCGGCCATGCGCCGGACCAGACGGCGATCGCCCTGGAACGTGCTCTTGACCTCGACGACCAGCGGCACGCGTCCGGCGATCAGGTTGCAGAGGTCGCCGAGCGTCATCATCTGCTCGTCGGTCTGCTTGAACTTGATCGCTTTCAGCTCTGCCGCGGTCTTCTCGATCAGCGGGCCGGTGCCCTCGGTGAGGCGTCCGAGATCATAGTCGTGATGCACCATGGCCTCGCCATCGGCCGACAGCTGGATGTCGCATTCGATGGCGAAGTTGCCGGCCACGGCGCCGCGTGCGGCGGCCGGCATGTTCTCGATGATGCCGCTGACAGCATCGTGAAGGCCGCGATGGGCGACGGGGCGGGCCGTCAGCCAGTCAGGTGCGCGCATTCGCCCCGTCCATTGTCTTCAACTTCGAACTCACTCAACCTCGAACACGCCTTCGACTTCCACCGCCGCATCGGACGGCAGGGCCGAGACGCCGACGGTGGTGCGGGCGTGGCGGCCCTTGTCGCCGAAGGCGGCGACCATCAGGTCGGAGGCGCCGTTGAGCACCTTCGGTCCGTCGAGGAAATCCGGCGCCGAATTGACGAAGCCGCCGAGCCGGACCACGCGCACGACCTTGTCGAGATCGCCGACCGCCGCCTTCACCTGCGCCAGCAGGTTGACGCCGCAGCCCTTCGCGGCCGCGTAGCCGTCCTCGATCGACACGCCGCCGCCAAGCTTGCCGGAAGCGATCATCTTGCCGTCGCCGCCGAGGCAGACTTGGCCCGACACGAACAGCAGATTGCCAGTGCGCACGAACGGGACGTAATTGGCCACCGGTGCCTTTGGTGCCGGCAGTGTGATGCCCTGTGCCGCCAGGTTCTGTTCGACCGTACCCGCCATCTCAAATCCCCGTTCTGTCGCCTGAAAGCCGGTCCCGTGCCGGACCGCGGCCCTGTTTGGCGCAGTTGCCAGTGACATGCAAGCTGCCAGCACCGACGCGATTCCGGCGCTTTAAGCGCACGTTTCCGTGAGACAGCCGCAGTTGCGACGCAATGCAGCGGTCTCTAATGTGACGGTTTAGCGATACGTCCTCCGAGGAAAACTCATGGCTCATTCGTTTCGACTGTCGATGGGAGCGCTCGCCGTCGCGGCGATCACGTTCGGTCCGGCGCAGGCCGGGGCGGCGGTGCCGTTCCTGCCGCATCAGGCGCTCTACGACCTGAGCCTGGTCAAGTCGCGCGGTTCGAGCCCGGTCAACAGCGCGCGCGGCCGCATCCTCTACAATTTCTCCGGCAACGCCTGCGACGGCTACACTTCGGAATTCCGCCAGGTCTCGGAGCTCGATCTCGGGGAGGGCAAGGTGACCCTGAGCGACCTGCGGTCCACCGCATGGGAGGACGGCGCCGGGAAGAGCTACCGCTTCAAGATCGACTCGCGCATGAACGAGCAGGCCTCCAGCCCGGTCGACGGTATCGCCGAGCGCACCGGCGATCACATCACCGTCAAGCTCAAGCAGCCCGAGGCGAAGACCTTCACGCTCGACGGCTCGACCGTTTTTCCGACCGAGCAGATTCATCGCATCATCGCCGCCGCGCGCGAGGGCAAGTCGCTGCTCGAGCTGACGGTCTATGACGGCTCGGACAATGGCGAGAAGGTCTACAACACGCTGACCGTGATCGGTGCGCCCGTGCCGGCCGACAAGGCCGCCGCCAAGCCCGACGCCTCGACCGACAATGACGAGATGAAGAAGATGACGCGGTGGCCGGTGACGGTCAGCTATTATGACCGCGACGCGAAGCGGGCCGAGGGCGAGCAGACGCCGGTCTACGCGATGTCGTTCGAGCTCTACGAGAACGGCGTCTCGCGCGCGCTCGTGCTCGACTACAATGATTTCGTCATCGCCGGCGCGCTCGGCAAGTTCGACGTCAAGGACGTGAAGGACGGCAAGCCCTGCAGCAATTGACCGGGGCGTCATTCGGTCTGCTCCGGGCCGTCATAGGCGATGCCGCGGATCACCGCGGCCTGGCCGAACTTCTTGCGTAGCGCATCGATCGCGCGCTCGGCCGAGGCCGAGCGGCGGTCGAGCATGTCGGTGTCGGAGGCCTCCGAGCCCGGGCGCAACGCGCTGACGCCTGTGCCCATCAGCCGGAACGCCGTGCCGTCGGTCTCGCGCGCCAGCATCTCCTTGCAGATTGCGAAGATCTTGCCGGCGAGCTGCGTCGGCGCCGCGATCGATTGCGAGCGCGTTCGTTGACGGAAGTCCGCGGTCTTCAGCTTCAGCGTGATGGTCGACCCGGCGAGCTGGCTCGCCTTCAGCCGTGCCGACACCTTCTCCGACAGCCGCCACAGGGTCTTTTCCAGGGTCACGTAGTCGCGGATGTCGGTGTCGAAGGTGGTTTCGCTCGAGATCGTCTTGGCGCCGCGGTCGGCCACCACCTTGCGGTCGTCGATGCCGCGCGCCAGCCGCCACAGCCTGCGGCCGTCGCCGCCGAACTGCTTCATCAGCTCGATCTCGTCGGCGCGCTGCAGGTCGGCGATGGTGCGGAAGCCCTGGTTCGCCAGCCGTTGCTGGGTCGCCGGACCGACGCCGAAGATGAAGCCGACCGGCTTGTCGGCCAGCATCATCAGTGCTTCCTCCTGGTCGAGCGCGGCAAAGCCGCGCGGCTTGTCGAGATCCGAGGCGATCTTGGCCAGGAACTTGTTGCAGGACAGCCCGACAGACACCGTGATGCCGATGGTCTGCTCGACGTCGCGGGCGAAGCGCGCCAGCACCTTGGCCGGGATCATGCCGTGGACGCGCGCGGTACCGGAGAGGTCGAGGAACGCCTCGTCGATCGACAGCGGCTCGACCAGCGGCGTCAGCGCCTGCATCGCCTGCCGGACCTCACGCCCGACGCGGACATATTTCGCCATGTCCGGGGGAATCACGGCCGCCGAGGGACACAGCTCCAGCGCCTTGAACATCGGCATCGCCGAGCGCACGCCATAGGTGCGGGCGATGTAGCAGGCCGCCGACACCACGCCGCGCTTGCCGCCCCCGATGATGACGGGCCGGTCGGCGACCTCTGGATTGTCGCGCTTCTCGACGGTTGCATAGAACGCGTCACAGTCGATATGGGCCAGGGTCAGCGCGGGCAGGGCGCGATGGCGGACGAGGCGCGGCGAGCCGCAGGCGGAACAGCGGCGCGCGCCATCGTCGAGGTCCGTCAGGCAGTCGCGGCAGAAGCAGGTCGGCCCGCTGACCGCGCGCGACCCGCTCGCTGGCGCTGCTTCGGTCACGGCACGTCGCGCTCCCACTGCCGGTCGCCCAATACCTGCCGCGCGGCCATGATATTGGTGGGATGTAACTTGGAGTGGGCGGCAAAAGCCTTTACCGTCTCGTCATCGCGCAGCACGAAATCGAGCACGCTGACCAGGAAATTGGGGTCGGCGGCCGAGGATCGCAGCGTCTCCGGCCCGATCCCGGTCTCGGCCAGGAAACGGCCCAGCCGCTCCGGTTCGCCGGCCAGGAAGCCGAGGGCCTGAACTGCAACGATTTCAGCGACTTCGCGCGGATTTCGAACGGGCTTTTTCAACGGCGGATTTGCCTTTCCGTTAACTTGTCGGCTCTACTTTGCGCCCATCATGCCCGAGTCTTCGGAATGGGTTCAAGCAAGTGGAAACCATCTCGGGGAAAGATGGAATCCCACCTTAACGGGTTTGAACGAATCTGGGGCTAGTTTGAATTAGATGAGTAGCGGTGGACAGTCGTCCGCCAGAGGACATGCCGGTGTCAGTGATTCGGAGGGGCGGATGGGCAAGACCGTCCTGATCGTGGAAGACAA
The DNA here is from genome assembly GCF_051167615.1 of Bradyrhizobium sp. HKCCYLS3013. Taxonomy (NCBI): domain Bacteria; kingdom Pseudomonadati; phylum Pseudomonadota; class Alphaproteobacteria; order Hyphomicrobiales; family Nitrobacteraceae; genus Bradyrhizobium; species Bradyrhizobium sp. HKCCYLS3013. Next base: position 278,689 of record NZ_JBNPTK010000003.1, on the reverse strand, counting down.
TGAGCTCAACATGAAGCTCTTCCGCGATCTGTTGGAAGCCCACGGGTACCAGACCTCCGGTACGTCCAGCGGCGTGGAGGCGCTCGACATCGTGCGCCGGACCCGCCCCGATCTGATCCTGATGGACATCCAGCTGCCGCAGGTCTCGGGCCTGGAAGTGACGAAATGGATCAAGGACGATCCGGATTTGCGTGCCATCCCGGTGGTGGCAGTGACGGCCTTTGCGATGAAGGGCGACGAGGAGCGCATCCGCGAGGGTGGCTGCGAAGCCTATCTTTCCAAGCCGATCTCGGTCGGAAAATTCATTGAAACGGTACGCCGCTTTATCGGCTAAGGAGTTTCTGCAGTGTCCGCGCGTATCCTCGTCGTCGACGACGTCCCGGCCAACGTCAAGCTGTTGGAGGCGCGGCTGTCGGCCGAATATTTCGACGTGCTGACCGCCGCGAACGGCGCCGAGGCGCTGCAGATCTGCCAGCGCGCCGAATGCGACATCATCCTGCTCGACGTCATGATGCCGGACATGGATGGATTCGAGGTCTGCCGCCGGCTGAAGTCGAATCCGGCCACGCATTTCATTCCGGTCGTCATGGTGACGGCGCTCGACAGCCCGTCCGACCGCGTGCGCGGCCTGGAGGCCGGTGCCGACGACTTCCTCACCAAGCCCGTCTCCGACGTCGTGCTGATCGCGCGCGTACGCTCGCTGACGCGGCTGAAGATGATGACCGACGAGCTGCGCATGCGCGCGCTGACCTCGCTCGAGATCGGCGTGCAGGCGCCCGAGCGCAACGCGGTCGCCGACGCCGGCAAGGGCGGGCGGGTGCTGCTGGTCGACGACCGGCCGTCGTCCTACGAGCGGCTCGGGCCGATGCTGGCGACCGAGCATTCCATCGACGTCGAGACCAATCCCGCCGAGGCCGTGTTCAACGCCGCCGAGGGCAATTACGACCTCGTCATCGTCTCGCTCGACCTCAACGATTTCGACGGCCTCAGGCTGTGCAGCCAGTTGCGCTCGCTGGAGCGCACGCGCCACGTGCCGATCCTGGCGATCGCCGATGCGGAAAACAATTCGCGGCTGCTGCGCGGGCTGGAGATCGGCGTCAACGACTATCTGCTGCGCCCTGTCGACAAGAACGAGCTGCTGGCGCGCGCCCGCACCCAGATCCGCAAGCGCCGCTACACCGACCATCTGCGCGACAACGTCCAGAACTCGATCGAGATGGCGATCACCGACGCGCTGACGGGCCTTCACAACCGCCGCTACATGGAGACGCATCTTTCGACCTTGGCCGACCAGGCCGCGAGCCGCGGCAAGCCGCTGGCGCTGATGATGCTCGACATCGACTACTTCAAGTCGATCAACGACAATTACGGCCATGATGCCGGCGACGACGTGCTGCGCGAGTTCGCGATGCGCGTGCGCAAGTCGATCCGCGGCATCGATCTCGCCTGCCGCTATGGCGGCGAGGAGTTCGTGATCGTGATGCCCGAGACCGACCTCCACGTCGCCGGCATGGTCGCCGAGCGGCTGCGGCGCTCGGTCGCCAACGAGCCGTTCGCCGTGCACAAGGGCGAGAAGCGCATCGAGGTCACGGTCTCGATCGGGCTGTCGACCCTGGAGCAGAAGGGCGAGCCGATTGCCGACGTCATGAAGCGCGCCGACAATGCGCTGTACCGGGCCAAGAACGAGGGCCGCAACCGCGCGGTGGCGATCGCCCCGGTCCATCAGCCGACCTTCCTGCCGCAGGCCGCCGGCCGCGGCCGCTAGAGGGGCAGGGGGGCTGCGCTCTCTTCGTCCTCGGCTGAAGTTGCCGCGCATCTGTCCAACGCCCTCCATCTGCCATCGAGCGATTCCGGGCCTCGTGCTTCGAGACGCGCCGCAAGCGGCGCTCCTCAGCATGAGGTTGAGAGCTTCGCCAAGATCTCTCCAGCATCCCTCCGAGATCACGCCAAAACCACGAACCTCGTCCTGAGGGCACGCCGCAGGCGTGCGTCTCGAAGGACGGCCGCGGGGCTGATGCATCCTCGCGAGGAAGACGTGCTCCATCGCGTCGGAATGCTCCGTTCACGTGTGCTTTCCGTTCAGACATGACCAATCGTCCTCGCGGCGCATCCGCGCCCGAGCTTTGCCATTCAAAACCCTCTTCGAGAACAGAGGGCGCAGGGAAGGCCGGGTGCTGGTCGCACCCATGGTCCGCGTGCAGAAAGAAAGCACGCGGCAGAACCACAGGTACGGACCGGACATCCGGCCCTCCCTGCGCGATGGCTTTACGGCTTACTCCGTGCTCTCCCCGGGGACCGGCGTTCTTGCCCCCGTCACCGGCGCGCTTCGTCGCAGCGCCCGCTTGGCCTCAGCGTCGGGAGGCCAGGACCACACGGCTTCACCGTGCGCATCAGGATGTTCGTCCGCGCGGATCAACCACGCTGCACCCCGACACGCCCACCGCAGCCCACCTCACGCTCGTGACGATCGCGATGCGCCCCTCATGGCGAGGTGGGATGGGCGACGTGTAGCATGATTTTCGGAAAAACGAAACATGAATCTGATCGGTGACGGCGGATCAAGGTGATCCGCTTGAAGCGATTGAATAAATGAGTTTTTCGGCGCAGGGCGTCCGGCGATGCCTGTTCGCACGAGACGGCAGCCTTAGCTTTCGACGAGGATGGGTCGGCCGAACTGCCGACGTGCTAGGATCCGGCCGAAAGTTCGGAAGAATGACATGACAGTGGCGTGGTGGATTTTCATGATCGTGTCGCTCGGATCGATCCCGCTCGCGTCGGCGATGGCGGTCGAGCGCGATCGATCGCCCCGACGATGGTTGTGGGCTGCCGCGATTGTAGGGCCGTTGGCGCCGCTGGTTCTGCTGATTCTCGGCGGCGCGCCGATTGAAGTTGGGGCCAACTAAGCTCGGAGGCAAGCATGAGGCTGTTCTACGTAGGCGTCCTGACTGGGGTTCTGACGTTCTGTGGGGTGATGGCGCTCCAGTCTAATGGTGTTCAGATCAGCGTGCCGATGATCGGCGTTCTGGGAGGCGTTTTGTCATTGTTGGCCAAAGCCATCGTGGATCGTTTCATGGCGGCCCCCAGCCCGTAGTCCGCACTTCGCAGAGCAGATCAGTAGGGGGGGATTAGTGAAGCGTGATGCGCCGCCTTGTCTTCCCGTGAAATGGCGGACTACGCTGGCGCTAATCCGCCCTACGACACTTCGTAAGCTCATCACTTCGAAGTACTCGCGTCAGAGATGCGCCGTCATGCGGAACAGCTCTTGATTTTATCCGATGTTGGTGGTATCCAGGTCTCATGAGCACATCGATCCGCATCGTCAACTTCGACCACATGACCGGCTTCGGCCGGGCCATGGAAGGAGTCGCGCGCTAGGAGATCGACGACGCGATGTTCTCACCAGGCCCCGCCGGCATCGGACGGGGCCTTTTGTTTGGCCACGCTCCCTGCCGGCACAACAGCAGGAGCGCAGGATGCCACCCCACCAGACCAACTCGACGATCGACGCCGGGCGCGTGTCAGGGCTCACCGTCGATCTCTCGATCGCCTCGGTCCAAATCGCCTCAGTCAAAGACGCGATCAGCAGCGTGCAGCCATCGACGCAGTCCATGACCTCCATCGCAGCCTTGCGAGACGCGTTGTCGGAAAAGGACGCGGCCGGTCCGCCGGCCAGGCCGACCTGGCTGATCATCCGCCTGATCGGCCGATGCTGGCGTGCCATTCAAGCATGGCAATGCCGCGAGCGCGTGCGGGCAAGCCTCTACGAGCTGAGCGAACGCGAGCTCACCGATATCGGCATCACGCGCGCCGAGATCGAGCACATCGCCGCGCTGCAGACGCTCGACAGGTTGAGGGATGATCCATATCCGGGCGGCGTCTCGCGTCGGGGAATGTAGTCGATCGCGGGCGTGGCGACCGCGGCGACAGTCGACCAAGAGCACAAGATGATCGCCGCGACGTCATTGCGAGCGTCAGCGAAGCAATCCAGGGTCCCGCACACGACTCTGGATTGCTTCGCTGCGCTCGCAATGACGGCGGTGAGATCGCGCTTCTCTCCGGACACCATTCTGCCGGAAACGTCGTGTGCGCGGAGTTTGGCAGAACGCAAGCCTCGCATAGGTGCTCATCTGCGAGCGCAGGAACTACATGCCTTGATCCGGCGCAATCTCCATGGTACATGCAGATCATGATCAACGTCGTGCGCAATTCCAACCGTAAACATACGACCCGCCGCAGCCGGGCCGTGGGAGGAGTCGTGCGCTAGGTTTTCGACGACACGATCATTCCACCAGGCCCCGCCGGCATCGGACGGGGCCTTTTGTTTGGCCACGCTCCCTGCCGGCACCACGCAGCAGGAGCATCCGATGCCACCCCAGAGCCACCTCACTGCCGAGATCGCGCGCAATGCCGCCACGCGCGATCGTCCTCTCACATTGCTGAAGAACGCGGCGCACCAGGTGCCAGCCGCGCCGCGTCCAGACGCATCCGTCACGGTGCTGCGCGACGCATTGTCGGAAAAGAATGCGGCGGGGCCGCCAGGCCTCACGGCTCCGGGACTGTTCGGCCTGTTCGCAGGCTATTGGCTGGCGTTCCAGGAGAGCCGCCGGCGCCGGATGATGAGACTGCATCTGCGGGACCTGAGCGAGGCGCAACTGGTGGATATTGGCCTGACGCAAGGCGATCTCGACCATATCGCGGCTCACCGCGCGCTCGATCGCCTCAGGCACGACATGGCAAATGTCATGATGTCCCGCGGCGTGATGTAGCTGCGGACCGGCCAGCGCGAACGGATCTCTCGGCAGGGCGGATCAGCGTGTGATCTGCCCTGGCGATGCCGTGCGCGCGTTCTGTTGCAATGACGGAGGATGGTGCGCGTGGGCGGCTGGCGATGCTCACGCTCGGCCGCCTTTCGCGCTATCATCGTCGGCGACGTTGATGGGATGGAACGACGAATGACACGACACATCGGCATCGTCGGCTGCTCCGCCGAGGGCGCGGCGCTCTGCTATCGCACGATCTGCAGGGAGGGTGCCGACCTGCTCGGGCCGCATGCCCATCCCGAGGTGTCGATGCACACGCCGTCGCTCGCCGACTACGTGGCCTGCCTCGATCGCGGCGATCTCGATGGCGTCGCCGAGCTGATGCTGACCTCGGCGCACAAGCTCGCTGCGGCTGGCGCGGATTTCCTGATCTGTCCCGACAACACCATCCACCAGGCGTTGCCGCTCGTGCTGCCATGCTCACCGCTGCCGTGGCTGCACATCGCCGACGAGGTGGCCAAGGAGGCGGTCAGGAGAGGCTACAGGCGTATCGGCATCACCGGCACGACATGGCTCGTCGACAGCAATGTCTATCCGGACAGCCTGATGGCACACGGATTGGCGTTCGCGCGTCCCGAGGAGGCCGATCGCGTCGAAGCCAACCGCATCATCATGGATGAGCTCGTCTACGGGCGGTTCGAGCCGCCCTCCGTCGCGACCTTTCAGAAGATCATCGCACGGTTGAAAGGTGATGGCTGCGACGCCGTCGCACTCGGCTGCACCGAGATTCCGCTGATCATCGACGATGCCAACTCGCCTCTGCCGACGTTGGATTCGACGCGTCTGCTCGCGCGTGCTGCGCTGGCGCGGGCGATGTCCGGCGCCGGCTGAGAATTGCGGCAAGGCGCTGATCGTTCAAAGCAGGATGTGCAGGCCGCATTGGCTGCGATGCTCGCCATCCGGTCTTCGGACGCACAGTTCCGTCGGAACCCCCTTGGGCGGGAAACGTTTGTTTCAGCCCAAGAAGGAGCACCCAATGAAGAAGCTGATGTTTGCGGTTGCCGTGTCGCTGTCCGTTCTGCCGTCATTCGCCATGGCCCAGGGCCATATGGGGACGCCGCAGGAGCAGAAGGCGTGCGCGCCGGATGCCAAGCGCTTCTGCCGCAGTCAGCTCGGCGATGACTTCGCAGTTCAGAACTGTCTGACGCAGAACCGGACCAAGCTGAGCAAGCGCTGCTCGGCGGTGTTCCAGAGCCACGGGATGTAGCACGCCCGGTGCGTCGGCCCGGTTCAGTGCAACGTCGTCCGCCGTTCCTGCGACGCGGAGGAATGGCGGGTGATGCTCACGCTGACGCGCCCGACGCGCCGGCTGAACTGGGTCAGGCCGCGCGCACCTTGCGCAGGAATGTCTCCAGCTCGTCCTTGAGGTGATCACTCTCGCGCGACAGCGAATGCGCCGACGCCAGCACCTGCGATGACGCGGTGCCGGTGGCGCTGGCGCCCTTGCTGACGTCGCCGATGTTGCTGGCGACGCGGGTCGTACCGCCGGCGACCTCCTGCACGTTGCGCGAGATCTGCCCTGTGGCGGCGCCCTGCTGCTCGACGGCCGCGGCGATGCCGGCGGCGATCTCCGAGATCTGCTGGATGGTGCCGCCGATCTGCTTGATCGAGGCGACCGAGGACTGCGTCGCGCTCTGGATGCCTTCGATCTGCTGGCCGATCTCCTCGGTGGCTTTCGCGGTCTGCGACGCCAGCGCCTTGACCTCGGAGGCGACCACCGCGAAGCCGCGGCCGGCGTCGCCGGCGCGCGCCGCCTCGATGGTGGCGTTCAGCGCCAGCAGGTTGGTCTGGGCGGCGATCGAGGTGATCAGCTTGAGCACGTCGCCGATGCGCTCGGCGGTGCGCGACAGCTCGCTGATGCCGACATCGGTCTGCTCGATCTGGCGAACGGCCTCCTTGGCGATGGTGGTCGATTCCCTGACCTGCCGCCCGATCTCATGCACCGAGGAGGTCATCTCCTCGGCGGCCGAGGCGACCGACTGCACGTTGGTCGAGACCTGGCCCGAGGCCGAGGCCGCGCTGGCCGACAAATGCTGGGTCTGCTCGGCGGTCTTGGTCAGCGTGTTGGCCGAGACCTCGAGCGTGCGCGCGTCGGCATGGACCTTGTTGATGATCTGGCCGACGGTGGATTCGAACTCGTCGGCCATGCGCTGCATGGCGGCGTGCTGCTCGGTCTTGGCCGCATCGAGATAGACCGAGATGGCGAGATCCATGTCGATCATCGCCGCCTTGGTGATCGCAGCCTGCAGCGCGGCCTTCTTCTCGCGCGCCGCCTGGCCGCCGAACCAGCCGTCCGCGATCTCCGTCTCGATCGCCTTCTGCAGCCCGGTCACGATCAGCGAATAGCCGGCGATGTACCAGCGCGGCTCCAGCCCCATCCGGTTGTGGGCCTCGCCGATCCGGGTCACCGATTTCACATAGGCATCGTCGAACTTCGCGGTCGCCAGCGACATCCAGTGATCGTGCTGGGCCTGCTTGGCGTGCCGCATCGTGGCCGGGCTGGAGAACATCTTGGCGAGATGCGGGACCTTGCCGACATGGGCATAGAACTGGTCCAGCAGGCCGGGCAGCACCTTGCCGATCAGCGGCCGCAGCTCCCGCAGCGCCTCCCGGGTCGCATGGTCGATGCCGATGAAATCGAGCCGGGATTGCAAAGTCTGAAGATCGGTCATCGCTGGTCTGCCGGTAAGATAAGGAGGGAGACGCTACTGAGGGTGCGCCGCTACCCCAAATCGCACGGGTTTGGTTGATGGCTCCTTAAGTCGGGAACCGGATTCAGCCGCGGCCCATGGACCGATCAGATGGGAGATGGCCCGTGCCGCAGGAGTGGAGGCATCGGCCCAATAAAAAACGGGGCCGAAACGGCCCCGTTGAAGTCGCAGCAGACCGCGATCTTACTTGATCTTGGCTTCGCGGAATTCGACGTGCTTGCGCGCGACCGGGTCGTACTTCTTCTTGACCATCTTATCGGTCATGGTGCGCGAGTTCTTCTTGGCGACGTAATAGAAGCCGGTGTCGGCCGACGACACGAGCTTGACCTTGATGGTGACCGCCTTGGCCATGTCTTGAACCTCTGGAATCGGGGATAGGGTGGGCACCGGCCAAAGAGGGGGCGCCGTTGGCCGGCAACCTACCCAGCCAGCCCCCAAAGTCAAGGTTTGAGGGCCAGATTCTGGGGTGCCTAGGCCGGGAAGAAGCGGTTTTTCGGCCGGGGCAGGCCGAGATTGTCCCGCAGGGTCGGTCCCTCATACTCCGTCCGGAAGATCCCGCGGCGCTGCAGCTCGGGAATCACCTTGTCGACGAAATCGTCGAGCCCTGCCGGCAGGAATGGGAACATGATGTTGAAGCCGTCCGACCCACGGCTTTCCAGCCACTCCTGCATCTGGTCGGCGATCGTCGCAGGCGTGCCGACGAAGGACAGACCGCCGTAGCCGCCGACCCGCTGCGCCAGTTGCCGCACCGTGAGCTTGTCGCGGGCGGCGACATCGACTAGGCGCTGGCGGCCGCTCTTGGAGGCGTTGGTCTCGGGAATCGGCGGCAGCGGGCCATCGGGATCGAAGCCGGAGGCGTCGGTGCCGAGGATGACCGAGAGCGAGGCGATGGCGCTGTCGTCATGCACCTTGCTGTCGAGCAAAGCGCGCTTCTCCTTGGCCTCGTCGACGCTGTCGCCGACCACGACGAAGGCACCGGGCAGGATCTTCAGATGCTCCGGATCGCGGCCGACCTTTTCCATGCGGCCCTTGATGTCGGCATAGAGTGTCTTTCCATCCGCGAGGCCGCCGCCGCCGGTGAACACGGCCTCGGCCGTCTCCGCCGCGAGCTGCTTGCCGTCCTCCGAGGCGCCGGCCTGTACGATCACCGGCCAGCCCTGCACCGGGCGGGCGATGTTGAGCGGTCCGCGGACTTTCAGATATTTGCCCTTGTGATCGAGCACATGCATCTTCGCAGGGTCGAAGAACAGCCCGCTCTCGACATCGCGCACGAAGGCATCGTCAGCGAAGGAATCCCACAGGCCGGTGACGACGTCGTAGAACTCGCGGGCGCGCTTGTAGCGCTCGGCGTGCTCCATGTGATCGTCGAGGCCGAAATTCAGCGCGGCATCCGGGTTCGACGTGGTGACGATATTCCAGCCGGCGCGCCCGCCGGAAATGTGGTCGAGCGAGGCAAAGCGGCGGGCGACGTGATAGGGCTCGTCGAAGGTGGTCGATCCCGTGGCGATCAGGCCGATGTTCTCGGTGACGGCCGACAGCGCCGAGAGTAGCGTGAAAGGCTCGAACGACGTCACGGTGTGGCTGCGCTTCAGCGCGTTGATCGGCATGTTCAGCACGGCGAGATGATCGGCCATGAAGAAGGCATCGAACTTGCCGGCCTCGAGCTTGCGGATCAGTTGCTTGAGATGCGCGAAGTTGAAATTCGCGTCCGGCCAGGCGCCGGGATAGCGCCACGCGCCGGTGTGGATGGAGACCGGGCGCATGAAGGCGCCGAGCTTGAGTTGACGAGGGGCCATGTGGGGGCGTCCGGGATGATTGCTCTCGTCAGCAGATAGGAACTCGGCTGATGCGTGTCAGCCACCCGCCGCAGAACACGATTTCGTTTTTGGTGGCGGATGGAGCACGCACATTCCAAGGTGAGCCACGCCGTCGATCAAACCAACAGTGTCGTCCCGGCGAACGCCGGGATCCATACTCCGTGAAGGGCATGGGAGGCACAGTCTCCGCCATCGGGGCCGATCGAGAGATTCCGCGGTATGGGCCGCGTTCGCCGGGACGACACCTTTGTCCGCTCGCTGCGACCAGCACCCGTAGCACGGGTGGACGGCGCCGGCGCCTTTCACATCCGTCGCGAGGGAGTATTCGAAATGTCAGGACGGCTCAATATCACCTCAGGCTATACGTTCGAGGACGTCTACGGCTATGCACGCGCCGTCCGCGTCGGCAACCACGTCTTCGTCTCCTGGACGACCGCGCGCGGTTCTGATCTGGATTGTGATGTCTTCGCTCAGGCGCAAAGCGTGATCGGCATCATCGCCGAAGCCCTGCAGACGACGGGAGCGGAGCTCCGTCACGTGGTGCGGACGGTCGTGTACGTGACTAACATGGCGGACATCGACGCCGTTGCCCGCGCGCATGGCGAAGCGTTCGGCGCGGTTCGGCCGGCCAGCACGCTGGTGATGGTCGCGGGTCTCACGCCCGCGAACGCCCGGGTCGAAATCGAGGCGACCGCAATCATCCACGATGGATGATCGAATACGCTGCGTTCACCCGCCCAGCACGTCCTTCTGCATCTTGCCGCCATAGAAATGGAAGAAAGGCACGTCAGCGTCGTGGCGCAGCGGCCCGGTGGCGAGGCGGCGGTCGAGCTCGTGGAGCACGTTCTTGGTCATCGGATGCAGATCGGCGAGCGGTCTGGAGCCAAGCTCGACCCAGACCAGCTCGACCAGCTCGGCATCGGCATGGATCACGCCCTCGACACGATGGGTGATGGCGGAGGCATCGGCGGTGAAGAAGCGGGTGTCGAAGCGCTTGATGCGGCCGGGCGGGGTGATGGCGCGGGCGATCAGGAACAGGCCGGACGGATCGGGCAGCAGGCCGGCGTCGGCGAACGGCGCCCATGGCCCGTCCAGTTTCGGCGCGGGGCCGCCGACCTTGCGTCCGAGACAGAGACCGGTTTCCTCACAGGCCTCGCGGATCGCGGCGACGGCGAGCGACTTCGCGCGCGAGGCCGTCGTCTGCGGCTTGCCCTTGAACAGATTGGCTTCGAGCTCCGCCGGCATCGGCGCTGCCACGGGAATGCGATGATCGGTCTTGTCGACGCGGCCGCCGGGGAAGACGAACTTGCCCGGCATGAACACGACCTTGTCGTGGCGCTTGCCGACCAGCACCTTCGGCACCGCGCCGCTGCGGTCGACCAGGATCAAGGTCGCAGCATCGCGTGGCTTGGTGTAGGGATGATGGTCCGCTTCCTTCTCGGCGGGCTTGCCCGCCGGCGCGCTGCTCGCCTGTGCCGTATCGCTCATGTCCTCCCCGCTTTTTCTTCTTTGTTGATCGTTTGGTCGCTCACACCGGTGGAATGCCTTCAACGGGATTGTCGTCGAAGCCGTGCATGCGGAATGCCCATTGCAGCCCGACGACGGCGCCCTTGACCGGCTGAATCAAAGCGAGCGAGGCGACCAAGGTCACCGGCAGATAGATCGCGAGCTGCAGCGCCACCGGCGGCGCGTAGTTGGTCTCGATCGAGAGCACCAGCGGCACGATGATGTGGCCGACGATGACGATCACGAGATAGGCGGGAAGATCGTCGGCGCGATGCCCGGAGAAATCCTGGCCGCAGCGGTCGCAATTGTCCGCGACCTTCAGGAAGGCGCGGAACAGCTTGCCCTCGCCGCAGCGCGGGCAGCGGCCGCGCAGGCCGCGCTTCATCGCGGTCCAGACGTCGCGCTTCTCGGCGAGGCCGGTGTCGCGCGTCCAGGTCTGCGGGGGCAATGTGCTGGGCGTTGAGGTCATGGCGTCCACGATCTGCCTTTCTTCGATGTGCCGGGCTTGCGTTTTGCCCCTGCCGCTGGGCTTTTCTTGCGGCTTTTTTCTTTGTGCTTCGGCCGAGCCTCGGATTTGGCCCGCTTGGTCGCCTTGGCGTTCTTCCCGACGTTATTCTTTCGCCGGGGTCCTGCGCCGCGCGGATGCCGCGACACCAGCACATCCGCCTGGGTCAGCAGCTCGAAGCGCAGCGCACCGGCCACCGGCTGAGCTTCTACCAGACGGACGTCGACGACGTCACCCAGCCGGTGCATGGCACCGCTGCGCTGGCCGATCAGCGCATGTCGCGTCTCGTCATAGTCGAAATATTCCGTGCCGAGGGTGCGGATCGGAACCAGGCCGTCGGCGCCGGTATCATCGAGCTTGACGAACAGGCCGGCGCGGGTGACGCCGGAAATGCGGCCCTGGAAGGTGGCGCCGACGCGGTCCGCCAAATGATGCGCGATCAGGCGGTCGGCGGTCTCGCGCTCGGCCTTCATCGCGCGCCGCTCGGTCACCGAGATCTGCGCTGCGACCTCGGCGAGATGATCCGGCGTCTCGCTGTCGGGCAGGGCGCCGTCGCCGAGGCCGAGCGCGCGCAGCAGGCCGCGATGCACGACGAGGTCGGCGTAGCGGCGGATCGGCGAGGTGAAATGCGCGTAGCGGCGCAGGTTCAGGCCGAAATGCCCGTAATTGTCGGTCGAATATTCCGCCTGCGCCTGCGAGCGCAGCACGACCTCATTGACGAGATGCTCGTAGTCCTGGCCGGCGACCAGGGTCAGCACGCGGTTGAACAGCGACGGCCGGAGCGCGCCTGATTTGGCGAAGGGCACGTCGAGCGTCTTCAGGAACTCCTGCAGCGCATGGATCTTCTCCACCGTCGGCTCATCATGCACGCGGTAGATCAAAGGCAGCGCCTTCTTCTCCAAAAGCTCCGCCGCGGCGACGTTGGCCGAGATCATGAACTCCTCGATCAGCTTGTGAGCATCGAGGCGCTCCGGCACGACGACGCGGTCGACGGTGCCGTCGGTCTTCAGCAGGATCTTGCGCTCGGGAATGTCGAGGTCAAGCGGATCGCGCGCGTCGCGGCCGCGCTTGGCGACCTCATAGGCCGCGTAGAGCGGCTTGAGGATCGGCTCGAGCAGGGGGCCGGTGACGTCGTCGGGCTTGCCGTCGATGGCGGCCTGCGCCTGCGCGTAGGACAGTTTGGCGGCCGAGCGCATCAGCACGCGATGAAACGAGTGCGAGCGCTTGCGGCCGTCCGCGCCTAACACCATGCGCACGGCGAGCGCGCCGCGCGCCTCGCCCGGCACCAGCGAGCACAGATTGTTGGAGATGCGCTCGGGCAGCATCGGCACGACGCGGTCGGGGAAATACACCGAGTTGCCGCGGATCAGCGCGTCGCGGTCGAGCGCCGAGCCCGGCCGCACGTAGTAGGCGACGTCGGCAATCGCGACATGGAGAATGAAGCCGCCGGCATTGTTCGGATCGGGATCCGGCTCGGCATGAACGGCGTCGTCGTGATCCTTGGCATCGGGCGGATCGATCGTGACCAGCGGCAGCTCGCGCCAGTCCTCACGCCCCTTCAAGCTCGCGGGCTGCGCGGCTTCGGCCTCTGCCACGGCCGCCGCGGAGAAATCCATCGGGATTTCGTGGGCATGGATCGCGATCAGGCTGATTGCCTTCTCGGTCGCGACCGAACCGTAGCGCTCCTTCACACGTCCGGAGGGCAGGCCGTAGCCGCGGCCGCGCAGCAGGTCGACGCTGATGAGATCACCGTCCTTGGCGTCCTTGGTGTCGGCGGGGGCGATGGAGAGCTCGCGTCCCGCCTGCTTCTTGTCGACCGGAATGAGGCGGCCGCCGCCGCCGGGATTAGCCCGGAAGATGCCGAGCACGCGCGGCCGCGCCTGATCGAGCACCTTGAGGACGCGGCCGCGATAGGACACGCCCGCCTCATCCTTGATCGGCTCGACGCGGAGCAGCGCGCGGTCACCGACGCCGGCCGCCGAGCCGGGCCCGGCATGGCGCGGGGTGTGGATGCGGATGCGCGGCGGCTCGGATTGCTCGGCCTCGTCCCACTCGGCGGGCTTGGCGATCAGCTCGCCGTCGCTGTCGCGCCCGGTGATGTCGACAACCAGCGTGGCCGGCAAGGTGGCGGTCTCGACGACGGTCTTGCGGCCGCTCTTCTTCACGGTGCCGTCGGCGACGAGCTCGCGTAGCAACTGCTTGAGGGCCGCGCGATCAGCGTTCTTCAGGCCGAACTCGCGGGCGATATCCTTGGTGCCAACCTTGCCCGGATTGGCGCGGATGTAGGCGACGATGGCCTCCCGCGGAGGGAAGCCGATGTCGCGCTTCTTGCTCATTTTCTCATCCGCGGGCCTTGCCAGCGCTCTTCTTGGGCGTCGCCTTGGTCGCGGGCTTCGCCGAGGTCTTGGCGGCCTTGGCGACCGGCGCACGCGCCTTGCTGGTGGAGTCTGATTTCGGTTTGGCGGCCGCCTTCTTCGCCACGGCCTTCTTCGCCGGCTTCGGCGTGTCGTCGTCGCCGCCGGTCTTCGGCTTGGCCTTGCTGGCCGCCGCTTTGCTGGCAGACTTGGCCGGCTTCGCCGCCTTGCCCTTGGCCTTCGCCTTGCCGCCACCCTTGGCGGCGCGCTCGTCGAGCAGCGCGATCGCCTCGGCCAAGGTGATCGTGTCCTTCTCCTTGTCGCCGGGGATGGTGGCGTTGACGCCGCCCGCGGTGACGTAGGCGCCGTAGCGGCCGGCCTTGACGGCGACGGGGCCGAGCGAGGGATGCTCGCCGAGCGCCTTGCCGGGATCGGCGCCGAAGCGCTTGCTCGGTCCCTTGGCGATCTTCTCCGCAATCAACGTGACCGCGCGGTTGAGGCCGATGTCGAACACCTCGTCGCCGGCCTCCAGGCTCGCATAGGTCTTGTCGTGCTTCACGAACGGCCCGAAGCGGCCGAGATTGGCGATGATCGGCAGACCCGTCTCCGGATGGATGCCGATCTCACGCGGCAGCGATAGCAGCCTCAGCGCGTGGTCGAGCTCGAGACTCGCAGGCGAGGTCCCCTTCGGGATGCCGGCGCGCTTCGGCTTCTCGCCCTCGGCATAATCCTTCTGCTCGCCGAGCTGGATGTAGGGGCCGAAGCGGCCGGCCTTGACGACGACGTCGAGGCCGGTCTCCGGATCCTGGCCGAGCACGCGGTCAGCCGTCGCCTCGCTGTCGGCAGCGAGCGGGCGGGTGTAGCGGCATTCCGGATAGTTCGAGCAGCCGACGAAGGCGCCGAACTTGCCGGCCTTGAGGTTGAGCCGTCCGGTGCCGCAGGTCGGGCACTGCCGGACGTCGCCGCCATCGTCGCGCGGCGGATAGATGTGCGGCCCCAGCATTTCGTCGAGCGCGTCGAGCACCTGCGCGACGCGCAGGTCCTTGATGTCGTCGACGGCGCCGATGAAGCCGGTCCAGAAATCCTTCAGCACCTGCTGCCAGGCGATCTCGTTGTTGGAGATGCGGTCGAGCTGCTCCTCGAGATCCGCCGTGAAATCGTACTCGACGTAGCGGCGGAAGAAGTTCTCCAGGAACGCGATGACGACGCGGCCCTTGTCCTCGCCGTGCAGCCGCTTCTTCTCGAGCTTCACATAGCCGCGGTCCTTCAGCACCTGCAGGATCGAGGCATAGGTCGAGGGACGGCCGATGCCGAGCTCCTCCATGCGCTTGACCAGCGAGGCCTCGGAGAAGCGCGGCGGCGGCTCGGTGAAATGCTGGGTGACCGCGAGATTCTGCCGCTTGAGCTGTTCGTTCGGGCTCATCTGCGGCAGGCGGCGGCTGTCCTCGTCCTCCTCGTCGTCGCGGCCCTCCTGATAGAGCGCGAGGAAGCCGTCGAACTTGATGACCTGGCCGGTGGCGCGCAGCTCCAGGGTGCGCGCGCCCGCCTTGGCGATGATGTCGACGGTGGTGCGCTCAAGCTCGGCCGATTCCATCTGGCTCGCGATGGTGCGGGTCCAGATCAGCTCATAGAGCTTGGCCTGATCGTCATCGAGCCGCTTGCGCAGCTCGGCCGGCTTGCGCGACAGGTCGGTCGGACGGATCGCTTCGTGCGCTTCCTGGGCGTTCTTGGCCTTGGCCTGGTACTGGCGCGGGCTATCCGGGACGTATTTGTTGCCGTAGATCTCGCCGATCACCTTGCGCACCTGGGTGATCGCCTCCGGCGCGATCTGCACGCCGTCGGTTCGCATATAGGTAATGAGACCGGTGGTCTCGCCGCCGATGTCGATGCCTTCGTAGAGCCGCTGCGCGATGCGCATCGTGTGCGCCGGCGCAAAGCCGAGCTTGCGGCTCGCCTCCTGCTGCAGCGTCGAGGTGGTGAAGGGCGCCTGCGGATTGCGCCGTGCCGGCTTGGCATCGACGGTCGCGACCGTGTAGCTCGCCGCGTTGAGCGCGTTCTTGAAATCCTCGGCCTCCGCGCCGGTGCCGATGTCGAGCCGCTGGATCTTCTTGCCGTCGGCGCCGACGAGGCGCGCCTCGAAGATGTCGCCGCGCGGCGTCGCCAAGGTTGCGATCAGCGACCAATATTCACGCGGGACAAACTTCTCGATCTCCAGCTCGCGATCGCAGACGAGACGCAGCGCGACCGACTGCACGCGTCCGGCCGAGCGGGCGCCCGGCAGCTTGCGCCACAGCACGGGAGAGAGAGTGAAGCCCACGAGGTAATCGAGTGCGCGGCGCGCCATGTAGGCGTCGACAAGCGCACCGTCGATCTGGCGCGGATGTTTCATCGCCTCCGAGACGGCCTGCTTGGTGATAGCGTTGAAGACGACGCGCTCGATTTTCTGATCCTTGAGCGCCCGCTTCTCCTTCAACACCTCCAGCACATGCCAGGAAATCGCTTCGCCCTCGCGATCAGGGTCGGTGGCGAGAATCAGTCGGTCGGCACCCTTCAGCGATTTGGCGATGTCGTTGAGTCGGCCGGCCGCCTTGGGGTCGACCTCCCAGATCATGCGGAAATTCTCGTCCGGATCGACGGAGCCGTTCTTGGCCGGAAGGTCGCGGACATGACCGAAAGAGGCCAGAACCTCGTAGGAGGAGCCCAGATACTTATTGATCGTCTTGGCCTTGGCAGGCGACTCCACGATGACGATATTCATGTATTTCCAATGGCTTAGTGGAAGGATTGAAGCTGGCTTCGCGGGATTCGCGCCGGCTGCGTTGACCCGAACATGGGTGGTGAGGGGGTTCCTGTCAAATCGAGGGATGTTGAAAGGCGATTGCGTTGGGTCGGCGAAGTACCTATCAGGTTGTACGGAGCACGATGAGATCCGCGCTCTTTTGAGGTTGTTTTTCGTCAAATTCCTTATGCTGGGTGACAGTTGTTGGCCAAGGCAGCGGACAAAAGCGACCCGGACGTCGAGGCGATGGTGGAGGATCCCGACGCCGCGGCGGCGCTGATCGCCGAGGTGACGGCCAGCCTGTCGCATCTGGCGCAGCGCCATCGCCTCGACATGCTCGACTACCTCCTGCGCATGGCGAACCTGGAGGCCGAGGAGCATCTCAGGCTGCGCAGCCGCCGCAGGCTGTGCTGACGGCCGGCCGCGCTCACCGCGGGGCGAGAGCGGTTTCCTCCGGCGCCAGCGTCCGGCCGTCTTCCGCAGTGAGCAGCAGCTTGCGAACCGGCCTGCGGTTCGCCCGGTCGACGAGCGCGGCGGCGATCTGGTCGGGGTGCTCGTCGAACTCCTCGCTCCACTGCCGCAGTGCGACCAGGATCGGAAACAGGCCGCGGCCCTTCGGCGTCAGCACGTAGTCGCGATAGGAGCTGCCATCCGAGGCCGGCTCGGTGGTCAGGATGCCGCGATCAACCAACGCCCGCAGCCGCGCCGCAAGGATGTTCTTGGCCATGCCGAGGCTGCGTTGAAACGCGCTGAAGCGGCGCACGCCGAGAAACGCGTCGCGGATGATCAGCAACGACCACCAGTCGCCGATCGCATCCAGCGACCGTGCGATCGGGCAGGCGTCGCCTTCCAGACTGGTGCGCTTGACCATCACATGATCCTTGTCCTGTCACCCAGGGGCGGCTGATGCCCGGGGCGCTCGAGCCCGCTCACGCACTTGTGTGGTTGCATTATAAAACCAGTCAGCCTATGTCGTCCATCGGTTTAATTATGCAACCATATGGAGACGGATGTGAGGCTTGCGAACAAGACGGCACTGATTACCGGCGGCAGTAGCGGCATCGGGCTTGCGACCGCCCGCCGTTTCGTCGCCGAAGGCGCCAGGATCGCGATCACCGGGCGCGATGCCGGGCGGCTGGAGGCTGCAGCGCGCGAGCTCGGGCCGAACGCGCTGGCCGTAGTGGCCGATGCCACCGACATCGCCGCGACCGAGGCTGCGGCTGCCACCGTCGCAGAACGCTTCGGCAAGCTCGACATCCTGTTCGCCAATGCCGGCATCCCCGGCTCGACGCCGGCCGGGGCAACCAAGCTCGAGGTGTTCGAGCAGGTGATCCGCACCAATCTGACGGGCGTGTTCTTCACCGTGCAGGCGGCGCTGCCACATCTCAAGGACGGCGCCTCGGTCATCCTCAATGGCTCGGTGATCTCCGTGCTCGGGAATCCCGGCTATTCGGCCTACGCCGCGAGCAAGGCCGGGGTGCGCGCGATGGCCCGGGTGCTGGCGTCGGAGCTGTCGCCGCGCGGCATCCGTGTCAACGTGGTCGCGCCGGGCGCGATCCGGACGCCGATCTGGGGCGCCGCGGTCGCGACGCCGGATGCCGAAAAGATGTTCGAGGCCAGAATCGCGGCGACCACCCCGCTCGGTCATATCGGCGAGCCTGACCATATCGCCGGCACCGTGCTGTTCCTGGCCTCGGACGACGCCGCGCATGTCCAAGGCCAGGAGCTGTTCGTCGATGGCGGCGCCACGAGCTCGCCGGCCGGTGCGCCGATCTATCGGGGTTGACCGGCCGGGTCGGTTTGAGACCTGCCCCGGGGGTGAAAGCGGTGGCTGCCGGCGGCAGCCACCGAGGGACTCAAGCGGCGAGACCGCCGGCCGTTTGAATCGCCTTGGCCAGAGCCTGCTCGCGATGCTCCGGGCCGATCTGGACACCGTCGGCCGCAACGAATTCGAGATCCGTGACGCCGATGAAGCTGAAGACACTGCGCAAATAGGTCTCCAGGTGTTCGAATGCCGCCATCGGCGTGTCCGCGCCGTAATGGCCGCCGCGCGAGAGCGCCACGATAATGCGCTTGCCACCGGCCAAACCCTGCGGGCCGTTTGGGCCATAGCTGAAGGTCTTACCTTTGACAGCGATGCGGTCGATCCATGCCTTGAGCTGGCTCGGGATAGAGAAGTTGTACATCGGAGCGCCGATCACGACGATATCGGCAGCCAGGAACTCTTCCAGAACGGCCTGTCCGGCAGCGACATCAGCTTCCACCGCGGGATCCTCGACGGGCGCTCCGTAAGCGACGGCGACATGCGTTCCTGACAGATGCGACAGCGGCTCGGCTGCGACATCTCGGTAAATCACCTCCAGCCCCGGCATGATCTGGCGGAAACGGCCGACGATCGCGGCGGATACCTGACGGCTGACGGAGTTCGGGCCGAGCACGCTGGAGTCGATGTGGAGGAGTTGGGTCATAGGTCAGTCACCTCAGTATTGGTTTGTAACTGGCGCACTATGAGTGACTGTGCTGTAACCTCACAAGAACGCACATTCTTGAAACCCGAGCACAGCCGTGACACTTGCGAACAGCGATGATCCCGATCTCCCGACGCAGCCAAGTCATGATGATTGCCGGGGCGCGGCCTCGATCCTGGCGCGTGTCGGCGACAAATGGAGCGTGTTCGTGATCATGATGCTTCAGGACGGGCCGAAGCGCTTCAACGAGCTGAAGCGGCTCGTTGGCGGGATTTCCCAGCGGATGCTGACCTTGACCCTGCGTGGCCTCGAGCGCGACGGGCTGGTGACGCGGACGGTGTTTCCGACCATCCCGCCGCGGGTCGATTATGAGCTGACCGATCTCGGCCGCGGCCTGTCGCAGCCGGTGCAGGCGCTTGGGCAATGGGCCATCCGGCACCAGGAGCAGATCGAGCAGGCGCGCACGCGCTTCGACGCGCGCAGGGATGCGGACTGAGAGTCAGGTCAGCGACACCATCCCGCCGCCGTGGCGCTCCAGGCGGCCGGCGAGCTCGAGCTCCAGCAGCACGATGCGCAGCACGGCCGGCGACAGGCCGCTGATCCGGATCAGGTCGTCGATCGACACCGGGGTCGGGCCGAGCAGGGCCGTGACCTGCGCGCGGTCGTGGCCCTCGGGATCGGGGGCGAACAACTCCTCGTCCGGCTCGCGCAGCGAAAAGGGCAGCGGCCGCTCCATGATCGGGCCGACGGCCTGGATGATGTCGGCGGTTTCGGTGACCAGCGTGGCGCCCTGCTTGATGAGATCGTTGGTGCCCGCGCAGCGGGGATCGAGCGGCGAGCCTGGGACGGCGAAGACCTCGCGTCCCTGTTCGCCGGCCATGCGCGCCGTGATCAGCGAGCCCGAGCGATGCGCAGCCTCGACGACGACGACGCCGAGCGAGGCGCCTGAGATCAGCCTGTTGCGGCGGGGAAAGTCGCGGGCGCGCGGCTCGTGTCCGAGCGGCATCTCGGAGATTGCGGCGCCGCTGCCACTGATGATGGCGCCGAGCAGATCGACATGCTCCGGCGGATAGATCCGGTCATGGCCGCCGGCGAGGACCGCGACGGTGCCGCTGCCGAGGCTCGCGCGATGGGCGGCCTGATCGATGCCGCGGGCGAGCCCCGAGATGATGATGAAGCCGGCCTGGCCGAGCTCATGGGCGATCTGGCCGGCGAATTTGAGTCCGGCGGCGGAGGCGTTGCGCGAACCGACGATGGCGATCATCGGGCGCATCAGCGTCTCGCGGGCGCCGCGCACCGCCAGCAGCGGAGGTGCATCGTCGCAGGTGGCGAGTCGGGGCGGATAGCCGTCCTCGTCCGGCGCCCGCAGGTCGACGCCCTGCCGCTTGCAGGCGTCGAGTTCGGCCTCGGCTTCGCCGACCGTGCAGATCCGGCCGGCTCCGGCCGCGCCGCCGCGGCGTGCCAGGTCGGGCAGCCGGTCGAGCGCGGCGCGCGCGGTGCCGAAATGGTCGAGCAGCGAGCGGAAGGTGCGCGGGCCGACATTGTCGGAACGGATCAGCCGCAGCCGGTCGCGCCGCTCGGTGTCGCTCAGCTCGATCGTCGTGTTGATGGCGTCCACGCATAGCCCCCCAAACTCGGAGGCTAGAATGGAGCAACCCGAAGACGCAGGGAAGAGGGCGCGCTACGCCGGCGCGACGTCGCGCACGTCCTCGGACACGGACACCGGAGACGCCAGCGCGGGCTGCTCGTCGGGGATGGCCGGCGTGGTGCCGGCCGGGGCTTCGCGCAGCCAGCGTTCCGCGGCGTCGCGTCCGCGCTGGTAGAGCAGCTCGATGAAGCCGCTGCCGAGGTCGGTCGCATCGCGCTGAGCCAGGGCCTCGATCTCGTCCTCGGCGGCAAGCCGATGCACGCGCGGCGGATGCAGGCCGTCGCTGCGCGCCCATTCGAGTGCCGCGAGCTCGGCGTTCAGGACCGCATTGCCGACGATCTGGTCGAGGCGGCGATCGATCGCGGCCGAGGTCATCGGGACATGGCCGTCGTGCGCGGGCGTGACCTGAACGACCAGCAGGTCGGCGGCGCTCGACTCATGCGCGATCCGGATCAGCGGCGGATTGGTGACGTAGCCGCCGTCCCAATACGCCTCGCCCTCGATGTCGACCGCGGTGTGCAGTTGCGCGGGACAGGTGGAGGCGAGCAGAGCATCCGGCGTGATGCCGGCATTGCGGAAGATCTGCGGCAGGCCGTCACGGGCCCGGGTCGCCGCAACCAGCAGGCGGGGCGCGGCCGGGCCCTGCACGGCGTCGAAATCGATCGTCTCGCGGAGGAGGTCGCGGAGCGGATCGAGATCGAGCGGGTCGGCGCGTCCGCCCCGCAGCCCCGCACCGAACGACACCGAGCTGCTCGCCGGCGAGTACGCGCCGATCACCAGCAGCGATCGGAACGACGCCTCCTCCATCAGCCGGGTCCAGAACAAAGCGAGCCGGTTGCGCGCTTCGTCACGGCCGCCCTTGGCCAGCCCGCTCGCGAGCAGCGCGGCGTTGACCGCGCCGGCGCTGGCGCCGCTGATGGTGTCGAAATCGCAACCGGGTTCCTCGAGCAGGCGATCCAGCACGCCCCAGGTGAAGGCCGAGAACGTTCCGCCGCCCTGCAGGGCCAACGACAGCTTGCGCGGCGGCCATGTTCGCGGCGGCGGCGGCAGGGTGGCGCTGGCGATCGTCTCGGCGAGCGATCGCTCCGGCGTTTCCGCAGGCTTGGGCTCGGCGGCAGCCGCCGCCCCGGTCATGGGAAGCTTGACGGCGGCGGTGCTTTCCTGCGGCGTGCTCGCCGAAGGCTCCATCGCGGCGTTTGCGCTCTCAGGAACCAGATCTTCAGCCGCGCCTACGCCGACGCTCGTCGCGGGCTCGACCGCTGTCGCCGGCGAGGGAGCGGCGGGTTCGCTGGTGGAGCCGAACGCATCCGTCAACCAGATCTGAGCGGCGGAGAGGAGGGCGCTGGCGCTGGAACGGACCGGGGTGGACATTTGCTGCGCCGGCTCCTCATCAGTGCGATCATCGCGCGTGGCGACGAACCGCTTGAATGGGTCTTGCGTAATCAGATGCCGGAATCATGACAGGCAATCATGATTCACGCCAGGGTCCGGCGTTGACTTGTTAGCTGATGAAGCACAGGTGTTGCTGCGTTGCCGCTGCGATTTCAGCGCGAACCACACGTTACCCGTATTTGCCCGGAGTAGTTACTTCTTCGCGCCGATCTTGCTCTCGGTGCCGGCCTGCAATCGCTTGATGTTTTCGCGATGCATGTAAATGAGCAACAATGTGAGCAGAGCAAACAAGGCGGCCAGCTCGGTGTGACCGAAAGCCCACAGCACGATCGGCGTCAGCACGCTGGCGACGAGTGCCGCGAGTGATGAGTAGCGGAGCGCGAAGGCGGTTGCGAGCCAGACGAGGCAGAAGAAGATCGCGCCCGGCCAGAACAGTCCGATCAAAATACCGATGTAAACGGCGACACCTTTGCCGCCGCGGAACTTCAGCCACACCGGGAACAAGTGACCGAGGAAGGCGCCGAGGCCCGCGACCATCGCGGCATTCGGGCCGCCGAGATAGCCCGCAATGATCACGGCCGCCGTGCCCTTGAGAGCGTCGCCGAGCAGGGTCGCCGCCGCCAGCCCCTTGCGGCCGGTGCGCAGCACATTGGTGGCGCCGATGTTGCCGGAGCCGATGCTGCGCAGATCCTGCGTGCCGGCGAGCTTGGTAAGGATCAGGCCGAACGGGATGGAGCCGAGGAGATAGCCGATGATGAGAGCGACCGGCAGGAAGGCTTCGGAACCCATCACGCGACTCCTTCGACGCTTCGCCTGGCGTCAGACATGTTCGAACACGGTGCGGCCGCCGACGATGGTGCGGACCACGCGGCCGGTGAAGCGGGCTTCGTCGAACGGCGTGTTCTTGCACAGCGATTTGAGGTCTGCCGGATCGAGGATCCAGGGCACGTCCGGATCGATCACGATGATGTCCGCCGGCGCGCCCGCCCGCAAGGTGCCACCGGGCAGGCCGAGCAGCTCGGCGGGCCGGGTCGACATCGCGCGGATCAGGGCGGTCCAGCTGAGCTCGCCATTGTGCACCAGCCGCAGCGCCGCTGGCAGCATCGTCTCGAGTCCGACCGCGCCGCTGGCAGCTTCCGCGAACGGCAGCCGCTTGACCTCGACGTCCTGTGGCGTGTGGTCCGACATGATGACGTCGATCAGGCCGGAGGCGAGCGCCTCGACCAGCGCGCGGCGGTCGACCTCGGTGCGCAGCGGCGGCGTCAGCTTGAGGAAGGTGCGGTAGGGGCCGATGTCGTTCTCGTTCAGGGTGACATGATTGATCGAGACCGACGCGCTCACCGTGAGCCCTGCCTCGCGGGCGCGCCTGAGGATGTCGAGCGAGTCGATCGAGCTCAGCGCGGCCGCGTGATAGCGGCCCTTGCTGAGTGCGACGAGACGCATGTCGCGCTCGAGCACGACGGCTTCGGCTGCGGGCGGAATGCCGGAGAGGCCGAGCCGCGAGGCGAACTCGCCTTCGTTCATGACGCCTTCGCCGACGAGGTTCGTATCCTCGGTGTGATGCACGATCAGGGCGTCGAAATCGCGCGCATAGGTCAGCGCGCGGCGCATCACCTGGGCGTTCATCACGCTGCTGTGGCCGTTGGAGAAGGCGACGGCGCCGGCGGCGCGCAACAGCCCGATCTCGGTCATCTCCTCGCCGCGCAGGCCCTTGGTCAGCGCCGCCATCGGCTGGATGTTGACGATCGCGGTGTCGCGGGCGCGGCGCAGCACGAAGTCGACGGTCGCCGAATTGTCGATCACAGGCTCAGTGCCGGGCTGGCAGATGATGGTGGTGATGCCGCCGGTCGCGGCGGCTTGGCTGGCGCTGGCGAATGTCTCGCGATGGCCCAGACCCGGCTCGCCGACGAAGGCGCACATGTCGATCAGGCCGGGGGCCACGATCTTGCCGGCGCAGTTGACGACATCGGTGCCCTCGGGCACGCCCGCGGCGCCGATGCCGCGCTTGAGGTCGCGGATGACGCCGTCGGCGATCAGCACGTCGCCGGGGCCGTCGAAGTCGCGGGAGGGGTCGATCACGCGCGCATTGGCGAGCAGGATCGGGCGGCGGTCGGTCAGCATGGCGTTTGGTCCCGACTTCTGTATCACGCGTTGGGCAGGTTGCGGGCCAGTGCTTCGAGCACGGCCATGCGCACGGCGACGCCCATTTCGACCTGCTCCCGGATCAGCGACTGCGCGCCATCGGCAACGATGGATTCGATCTCGACGCCGCGGTTCATCGGCCCCGGATGCATGACCAGCGCGTCGGACTTGGCGTAGGCGAGCTTCTTCTGGTCGAGCCCGAAATACTGGAAATATTCCGACGACGACGGCACGAACGAGCCGTTCATGCGCTCGCGCTGCAGCCGCAGCATCATCACGATGTCGGCGCCGTTGAGCCCCTCGCGCATGTCGCGCGCGACCTCGACGCCCATGCGCTCGATGCCGGGTGGCAGCAGCGTGGAGGGTGCGACCACGCGGACGCGCGCGCCCATCGTGTTCAGCAGCAGGATGTTGGATCGCGCCACGCGCGAATGCAGCACGTCGCCGCAGATTGCGATGACCAGCCCCTCGATGCGGCCCTTGTTGCGGCGGATCGTCAGCGCATCCAGCAGCGCCTGGGTCGGATGCTCATGCGCGCCGTCGCCGGCATTGATCACGGAGCCGTCGACCTTGCGCGCGAGCAGCTCGACCGCGCCGGAGGCGTGGTGGCGGACCACCAGAATGTCCGGATGCATCGCGTTGAGCGTGACCGCGGTGTCGATCAGGGTCTCGCCCTTCTTGATGGACGAGGACGACACCGACATGTTCATGACGTCGGCGCCGAGCCGCTTGCCCGCCAGCTCGAACGAGGATTGCGTGCGGGTCGAGGCCTCGAAGAACAGGTTGACCTGGGTGCGGCCGCGCAGCACGGTGCGCTTCTTGTCGACCTGACGATTCAGTTCGACATACTCCTCGGACAGGTCGAGGAGGCCGGTGATGTCGTGGGCGGAAAGGCCCTCGATTCCCAGCAAATGCCGGTGCCCGAGGACGAAAGTCGATTTCGGAGAGGTTGCCATTAAAGCCAGAGCTATAGGCGCGGTTTCCATGGGGGGCAAGGCCGAAAGCCGGGGTTCCGAGTTATCCCCCGTTCCGTCTTCCGAGCCTCTCAGGGGCCTCCAAACCGGGGGCTGGCGGGCCGTCGTCGGAGGAGGCCCGCTCCGATATGCGCTGATCCTGCTGGCGGCGATCGTGCCGGCCTGCGCGGCCGCGTTGCCGTTCGATTTCGTCTATCTCCGCGACATCGACCCGACGATCCTCCAGGACATCCGTTATGCCGGCAGCAACAATTTCGTCGGCCGACCCTTGCCGGGCTACGAGGCGGCCGAATGCGTCGTGACGCGTGACGTGGCGCGGCGGCTGCAGGCGGCTCAGGCCGAGCTGCGGCAGCGCGGCCTGTCGCTGAAGATGCTCGACTGCTACCGGCCGGTGCGTGCGGTCGCAGAGATGCTGGCCTGGTCCCAGGACGGCGTCGAGACCACGGCCGGCCGCCGCTACACTCCGCGCGTTGCCAAGCAGGACCTGTTCCGTCTCGGCTATATCGCCCTGCGTTCGAGCCATTCGACGGGTGCGGCGCTCGATCTCACGCTGGTCGAGCTCGCGGCCGACAATTCCGCGGCGTTCGACCCGGCCAAGGACTACGCGGACTGCACCGCGCCCGCAGCGCTACGCGCGCCCGAGGGCAGCGTCGACATGGGAACCGGCTACGATTGTTCCGACGTGAAGGCCCATACCGCTGCGCAGAACCTGACACCGGAGCAGCGCCGCTGGCGCAACGAACTGGTTGCGGTGATGGCGCGGCAAGGTTTTGTGAACTATGCCAAGGAGTGGTGGCACTTTTCGCTGCCGGGCGCTGGCGCGACCACTTATGTTTTTCCCATTCGGCCGCGCCGATGATCGATCTCTGCAGGGCACGGCCATGACGCAGTCTTCCTTCGCGACCCATGAGGTCTTCAACCAGTCGCCGCCGTTCGAGGACGTCGACCTGTTCACGGCCGACCGGCCGTTGGCCGACGCCGTCAAGGCCAATGGTGGTGCCGGGGCTGAGCAGGAGCTGACAGCTTTCGGCAAGCGATGGGGCTCGGCTGCGATGGCCGAGCAGGGCCGGCTCGCCAATGAGAACACGCCGAAGCTGCGCAGCTTCGACGCCAAGGGCTTTCGGCGGGACGTCGTCGAGTTTCATCCGGCCTATCATCAGATGATGACGCGCTCGGTCGAGGCCGGCCTGCACAATTCGACATGGACCGCCGGGGGCCATCCTGTTGGCGGCGCGTCGGAGGTGGTACGCGCGGCGAAGTTCTACATCGCCTCGCAGGTCGAGAGCGGACACCTCTGTCCGATCACGATGACGCGGGCCTCGGTGGCGGCGCTGGCCGCGCAGCCTGACCTGCTGGCGCGGACGATGCCCCTCATCGGCACGCGCGACTACGATCCGGCGTTTGCGCCGTGGTGGCAAAAGCGCGGCATGACGCTCGGCATGGGCATGACCGAGAAGCAGGGCGGGACCGACGTGCGCGCCAACATGACGCGCGCTGAGCGTACGACCGATGGCTATCGCATCACCGGGCACAAATGGTTCATGTCGGCGCCGATGTGCGACGCGTTCCTGGTGCTGGCGCAGGCCGATGCCGGCCTGACCTGCTTCTTCATGCCGCGCTTCACGCCGGATGGCGCGGTGAACGCGATCCAGTTTCAACGCTTGAAGGACAAGCTCGGCAATCGCTCCAATGCCTCGTCGGAGGTGGAGTTCGCAGGCAGCTATGCCGAGCGGGTCGGCGACGAGGGCAGGGGCATCAGCACCATCATCCAGATGGTGCAACTGACGCGGCAGGATTGCGCGATCTCGTCTGCCGGCCTGATGCGCTCGGGGCTCGCGCATGCGCTGCATCATGCGCGCCATCGCAGCGTGTTCCAGAAGCATCTCGCCGACCAGCCCTTGATGCAGGCGGTGCTCGCCGACATGGCTCTCCATGTCGAGGCGACGGTGGCGCTGGTGATGCGGCTGTGCCGCGCGTTCGACCGCACGCCGGCTGACGCGAGCGAAGCCGCCTACATGCGGCTGTTGACGCCCGCGATCAAATACTGGGTCTGCAAGAGCGCGCCGCCGTTCCTGTATGAGGCGATGGAGTGCCTGGGCGGCAATGGCTATGTCGAGGACGGCATTCTCGCGCGCCACTTCCGGGAGTCGCCGGTCAATGCGATCTGGGAAGGCTCGGGCAACGTGATGTGCCTCGACGTGCTGCGCGCGCTGTCGCGCGAGACGGAGGCTGCCGCGCATGTTCTGATGCATCTGAAAGCCGAGACCGGCGGACTCCCTGGCGCCGCGGAGGCGCTTGCCTTCATCGAGACCAGCTTCCGTCGATCGGATTCCGAGCGCGTCGCGCGCCTCGCGGTCGAGAGGCTGGCGCTGCTCGCAGCCGCCGCCGCGCTCAACCTCGTGATGCCCGGCCATGCCGAACTGTTCGCCGCGACGCGTCTTTCCGCTGTTCATCCGAGCATGTACGGCGCCATCGATCTCGATCCCTCGGACATCCGTACCTTGCTGGAGCGCGCGCTGCCTTGACCGACACTCCCGAAGCCGCCGTGATGGATTCCCTCGATCCGGGCAACCCGCCGCAGCAGGTCGCTCCGGCGCAGCATCAGCCGCGCACGCTCGGCTTCTGGCGCACCTTGCTGTGGGGCCTCCTCATCATCGTCGTGTTCTTCATCGGCCAGCTGACTCCTATCGTCTATTTCCTGCTGCGCCATGAGGGGCCAATCGACAGCATGGCCGCGTTCCAGTTGGCGATGATCCAGATCGCGAGCCGGTCGCTCACTGTCTCGCTGTCGGCGATCATGGGTGTTCCGGCCATTTTGATCCCGATCTATTTTGCCGTCCGCCACACCCGCATGTCGTTCGCCGACTATCTGGGCCTGCGCTGGACCGGCTGGAGGAATTTCGTCCTCGGCTTCGTCGGAATGGTCGTGATCCTGGGATGCTGGGAGCTGGCGGCGCAGCTGACGGGACGCGAAGAGAAGTCGGCGAACTTCATGGTGGACATCATGAAGACCGCCAGAGGCGACGGCGTGGTCTGGCTGATGGTCATCGCCTTCTGCGTCGCCGCACCAGTGTCGGAAGAGCTGATGGCGCGTGGCTTTCTCTACCGCGGCTGGTCGGACTCCTTCCTGCGCGTGCCGGGCGCCATCGTGCTGTCGTCCTTGCTCTGGACCGTGCTGCACCTCCAGTACGACTGGTTCGCGCTGCTCAACGTATTTTCCCTCGGCGTATGGTTCGGCTATCTGCGCTCTCGAACCCACTCGACCTATCTGACCATGGTGCTGCACGGCCTCAACAACCTCGCAGCGACGGTGCAGACGATGTGGCTGGCGAGCGGCCACTCCTGAACGCGGAGTTCAGCTCGCCCAGGCGATCGCGAGCGGCATCGTCAGTGCCGCCAGCACGGTCTGCAACGAGATGATCTGCGCCAGCAGCGGCGCGTCGCCGCCCATCTGCTTGGCCAGCACATAGGCGCTGGGGGAGGTCGGGACCGCCGCGCAGATCGCGACCACGACGAGGCTCGGGCCGGTGACGCCGAACCATCCGGCGAGCCCGATCGCGAGGAGGGGCATCAGGACCAGCTTGAGCACGACGCCGAGCGCGGCCGCCGGGCCGGCGCGGCGCAGGCCCTCGAAGTGCAGACCGGCGCCGGTCACCAGCAGACCGATCGGCAGCGAGGCCTGGCCGAGCGCATCGGCGGCATCGTGCCAGAGCTTTGGCAGCGGCACATGCGCCACGTTGAGCGCGAGCCCGGCGATGCAGGCCCAGATCAGCGGATTGCGGACGATGGTGGCGAGGATCTCGCGCATCGAGCGGCGGGTCGGCGAGGCATAGTGGGCGAGCACGGCGACGCTGAACACGTTGACCATCGGGATGATCGCGATCATGCCGACCGAGGCCACCGCGAGCCCGGTCGGGCCGAACAGGCTGCCCGCCACGCTCAGCGCGACGTAGGTCTGCCAGCGGGTTGCCCCTTGGAAGATCGACGTGAAAGCCGGACCATCGATGCCGGAGCGGGTGAGCAGCGGCCGCAGCGCGAGGCACAGCGCCGACATCGCCAGCATCGCCAGGAACAGGGCGCCGCCGATGCCTGCGACCGGCACCTTGCCGAGATCGGCCTTCACCAGGCTCTGCAGCAGGAGCGCCGGAAACAGCACATAATAAGTCAGCCGCTCGAGCCCGTGCCATTGCGTATCCAGCCGGATCAGGCTGCGCCGCAGGCCGAAGCCGACGACGATCAGCAGGAACACCGGCGCGAGCGCCGCGGCGACGGGGCTCATGAGCTAGCGACCGGACTGGCGCAAGGTCGCAAGCCGATCGAGCGCGCCCTGGAGGATGAAGATCGCCGCATGCGTATCGATCACCTCGGCGCGTTTGGCGCGGCTGACGTCCATGCCGATCAGCTCGCGCTCGACCGCCGCGGTCGACAGCCGCTCGTCCCACAGGCCGATCGGCAGGTCGGTGATGCCGGCGAGATTGCGCGCGAACGCCCGGGTCGATTGCGCCCGCGGCCCTTCGCTGCCGTCCATGTTGATGGGGAGGCCGAGCACGAGGCCGACCACCTTGCGCTCGGCGCAAATGGCAAGCAGCCGTGCCGCGTCCGCCTTGAAGGCCTTGCGCTGGATGGTCTCGACGCCGGTGGCGAGCCGCCGGTCCGGATCGGACACGGCGACGCCGATGGTCTTGGTGCCGAGGTCGAGGCCGACCAGCGCGCCGCGCTCGGGCCAGCGGCCGGCGGCGTCGATGAGGGGAAGGATGGGAGCGGGCATGGCGCGCCGCTTAGCACGGGTGCATCCCCCGAGCCAGCACGGCAGGCGCATGGCTTGTCGCTCCGCTGCCATCGTTCTATATGGAGCATCGTACCGTGAACAGGAGTGGTGCCGTGGATCGCAGGACCAACATTGCCCGCCGCTTTGTGTCCTCTGCCATCACGGTCGCTCATGTCCTCCTGTCTCACGCTCGACGCGGTCGCCGCCGCGACACCTGACGGTCATCCTCTCTTCGACAATCTCACGCTCTCCATCGGCGCCGAACGCGTCGGTCTGGTCGGCCGCAACGGCTCCGGCAAGTCGACCTTGCTCCGCATCGTCGCTGGCGTCTCGGAGCCGGCGGCCGGAGCGGTGACGCGCAGCGGAACGCTCGGCCTCCTGGCGCAGCACTGGGATCCCGGTTTGCGTGTCGACGAGGCGCTCGGCGTCGCCGGCGACCTTGCGGTCATCGGCCGTATCGTTGCGGGAAAGAGCCAGGACACCGATCTTGCCGATGATCTCGCGCGCGCGGATTGGAGCCTGCCGAGTCGTGTCGATGACGCGCTGACCGAGGCGGGCCTCGCCGGAATTGCGCTCGATCGCTCGATGGACTCGCTCAGCGGCGGCGAGCGGACGCGCATCGGCATCGCGCGGCTGCTGATCGAGGCGCCGGATCTGCTGCTGCTCGACGAGCCCACCAACAATCTCGATGCCGAGGGCCGCGACGCCGTCGGCCGGCTGATGCGGCGCTGGCGCGGCGGCGTGCTGGTCGCCAGTCATGACCGCGCGCTGCTGGAGATGATGGACCGGATCGTGGAGCTCACCCCGGTCGGGGTCCACATCGTCGGCGGCGGCTGGACGATGTTTACGCAGGCGCGGGAGGATGCGCGGGCGCGTGCAGCGATCGCGCTGGACCGCGCCGATGCGCATGTGCGGGATGTCAGCCGCGCCGTGCAGCGCCAGCGCGAAGCCAAGGCGCGCAAGGACAAGGCCGGCCGTGCTTTCGCCGCCGCCGGCTCGGCCCCGAGGATCATGCTGGGCGCCCGAGCCGAGCGGGCCGAGACGACCGGCGGGCGATCGCAGCGGCTCGCCGAGCGCATGATCACCGAAGCGGCCGAGCGAGCAGAACAGGCACGACAACATGTGGAGGTGCTGACGCCGCTCTCGATGGTCCTGCCGCCGACCGGGCTCGGCGCCGGCACCGAGCTGCTTGCGATGGAGGACGCGGTCGTGAGCGCCGGCGACAGGAGGTTCGGTCCCTGGACGCTCGGTGTCAGGGGCCGGCAGCGGATCGCGATCACCGGACGCAATGGCGCAGGCAAGACCACGCTGCTCAGGGCCGCGATCGGCGCGATTCCGCTGACCGATGGAACGGTCCGGCGCACCGACGGGCGTATCGCGATGCTGGATCAACACGTCGCGTTGCTGGATCGCAGCGACAGCATCATCGGCAATTTCCGCCGCCTCCATCCGGCGCTCGGCGCCGAAGCGGCGCATGCAGCCTGCGCGCGCTTCGCATTCCGCAACCGCGACGCCGAGCAGACGGTGGAGACGCTGTCCGGCGGCGAGCGCCTGCGCGCGGGCCTTGCCTGCACGTTCGGCGGCGAGCGTCCGCCATGGCTGTTGCTGCTCGATGAGCCGACCAACCATCTCGACATTTTCTCGATCGAGATCCTGGAGCGGGCGCTGCGCGACTTCGACGGCGCGCTGCTGGTCGTCAGCCACGACCCGTCATTTCTTGCGGCGATCGGCATTGCCGGGGAGTTCGTCGTGAATGGCTGAGCGGGCACGGCAGACCGTGCCCGCAAAGCAGATGCGATTCAATGAGCTACCGGATCGCGATCGGGTTGATCATGCCCTGGACGCCGCCGCGCCAGCGCGGTTGGCCCAGCACGAACAGGAACTCGTAGCCCTTGTCCTTGGCGAGCTCAGCGGTGTCCATGTTCTCCAGGATGTAGGTTCCGTTCATCGCGAGCAGGATCTGGTGCACCTCGAACAGGTTGTTGGACTCGAACGGGATCGCCTCCACCGCCCAATTGTCGGCGCCGACGGCGACCACGCCCTTCGAGGTCAGGTATTTCGCGCCTTCGACGCCGAGACCCGGCTCACCGGCGCCGTAGCGCTTGTCGTCCTTGCCGATCAGACCGAGCCAGCCGGTGTGGAAGATCACGATGTCGCCCTGGCGGATTTCGACACCCTGTTTCTTGGCGGCCTCCTCGATCTCCTTGACGTTGAACGCCGTGCCTTCCTTGACCACGTCGGTGTTATAATAGGCGGCCATGTCGAGCAGCACGCCGCGTGCGACCAGCGGCGGCACCTTCTCGATGCCGAGCTTCTTCAGGCCGGTCGGATCGGCGAAATCGAGCAGCTTGTTGCCGTTGTAATAGACGTGCTCGATACCGAGATGGCCGAGACCGTCAATCTGGCTTCCGACACCGACCCAGCCCTCGACGATGTCGTCATTGTAGGTCGCCTTGTTGGGCCCGAGTCCGGGAATGCCCGCCTGTCCCGGCTGCACCACCGTGATTTTGAACGAGCGCGGCGGGTAGGCGGGGGTCTTGGAGTCGATGATCATGCCGAGCGGATAGGTCTTGCCGGTCTTCACCAGCGAGGCGGCTTTGACCACGAGCTCCGGCGTGATGTAGTTGGCCGCGCCGATCTCGTCGTTCGGCCCCCATTTCGATTTCGTCCAGTCCTGGGCTTGGGCCGTCCCGATCGCACCCATCATGGCAATCGAGCAGCCCAACACGAACGCGTTGCGCATCGCATTTCCTCCGACATGTTGATGTTTGTTGTTTTCGCGCTGGCCAGCGCTGCATCCTAACGTAGTGCAGGGCTGCCGGACAAAATGTTTTCGGATGCGTGCGCTGCACAGCGCCCGAACGTCGCATCGGTCGAAATGGCAGTGTTTTGCGGAGGTGGCGTTGATTCCGTGCTGTGGAATGTGTCTTGTGGCTGGGACGCCTGTGCACAATCTCTGGGCGAACGTCTTACGCCGCGATGTCGTGATCCCGGCAGCCGAGGCCTTCCATGAAGGCCGACAGCGCACTGCTGCGATGCGCCGCGCGGCGGTGGATGAAGAGCGTCTCGACCTGCGCATGGGACGGATCGAGTGTGTGCAGCCCGACGCTGCCGCTCATCGCGTGCCGCGTCACCACCGCGCGCGGCAGCAGCGCGACGCCCATGCCGGCGGCGACGCAGCCGATCATGCCGTCGAGGGTGCCGAGCTCGATCCGGGACGCGGCGGGCCAGCCGAAATCGTTGAACACCTGCTCCAGCCGCTGCCGGTAGGTGCAGCCGGTCCTGAACACCAGCGCGGTCGGTCCCGACGCAGCGGTCGCCGCGCGTAAGGCGGACAGGCTTTCGAAGCGCCGGGCCGTCACCAGCACCAGCTCTTCCTCGAACGCGACGACGCCGGCAAGATCGGGATGGTCGATCGGACCGGCGACGAAGGCACCATCGAGAGTGCCGTCGAGCACGCTCGCGACGAGATCGGCGGTCGGCGCCGTGCGCAGGCTGAGGGCGACGGCGGGAAAGCGGCGATGGAAGTCGGCGAGCCGCGTCGGCAGGCGCACCGCGGCGGTCGTCTCCATCGAGCCGATCATCAGCGGCCCCTGCGGCTCGCCGTCGTCACGCGCGGCGAGAACCGCTTCGCGCGACAGCGCCGCGATGCGATCGGCGTAGGGCAGCAGGCGCTGTCCGGCGCCGGTCAGGGTCATGCCGCGGCTGTGGCGTTCGAACAACGCGGTGCCGATCTCGGCTTCCAGCGCCTTGATCCGCTGCGTGACGTTGGACTGGACCGTGTTGAGCACCTCCGCGGCGCGCGTGATGCCGCCGGCGCGCGCCACCGCGGCAAAGGTCTGCAGGTCGCTCAGTTCCACGGCCGCTCTCCGTTTTGAATCTGCGATGGCAGAGTTCTCAACTATTCATTTTCAGAGAATGCTACCCGCGCCTAATGTCCGCGTCCAGAGCGCAGGAGAGTCTTCATGCCGCTGAGAACCGCGCTGACGGAGAGGCTCGGCATCGATCATCCGATCCTGCTGGCGCCGATGGATGTGATTGCCGATGCGCGGCTGGTGCGCGCCGTCAGCGGTGCCGGGGGGTTCGGCATTCTCGGCGGCTATGGCAACCGCGCTTGGCTCATGCAGGAGACAGCGAAGCTCGATGGCCTGCGTGCGCCGTTCGGCATCGGCTTCATCACTTGGTCGCTGGCGAAGCAGCCGGAGTTGCTCGAGATCGCGCTTGCGGCCAAGCCCACCGCCGTGATGCTGTCGTTCGGTGATCCCCGGCGCTTTGCACCGGCGATCAAGCAGGCGGGCGCGCGCTTGATCTGCCAGGTGCAGGACGAGGCCATGGCCGAGCAGGCGATCGCGGCCGGCGCCGATGTCCTGATCGCGCAAGGAACCGAAGCAGGCGGCCATGGCGCCTCGCGGACCACGCTCGACATCGTGCCGGCCATCATCGATCTCGCAGCCGGTCGCGTGCCAGTGGCCGCCGCCGGTGGTCTCGCCGATGGCCGCGGTCTTGCCGCGATGCTCACGCTCGGCGCCGATGGCGTGCTGCTCGGCACGCGCTTCTATGCCAGCCAGGAAGCTGCCGGTGCAGACGAAGCCAAGCGCCGCATATGCGCGGCAAAATCAGGCGAGACCGTGCGCGGCATCGTCTTCGACCTGTCGCGCAACAATGTCTGGCCGGCGCCGTTTACCGGACGCTGCCTGGTCAACGACCATGCGCGGCGCTGGATAGCGCGCGAGGTCGAGCTGCTGCAGCAGGTCGAGCGCGTGTCGGCCGACTATGTGAAGGCG
This sequence comes from Bradyrhizobium sp. HKCCYLS3013, assembly GCF_051167615.1. Taxonomy (NCBI): domain Bacteria; kingdom Pseudomonadati; phylum Pseudomonadota; class Alphaproteobacteria; order Hyphomicrobiales; family Nitrobacteraceae; genus Bradyrhizobium; species Bradyrhizobium sp. HKCCYLS3013. The sequence continues at coordinate 244,021 of NZ_JBNPTK010000003.1, read as the reverse complement.
AGGGCGGAAGGCAATTTCGACATCGCCGCGGTCATTGCCGGCGAGGCGGTCGGCCTGATCCATGATATCCCGCCGGCCGCCGAGATCGTCGCGCGCATCGTCGATGAGGCCGAGCAGATCCTGCAAGGGCGGCGCAACTCGTCCGCCGTCTTCGCCAAGCAATAGGAGCAAATCATGTGGCCCGACCGCCGCTTCCTGGATCTCGTCAAGACCGAGCACCCGATCGTGCTCGCGCCGATGGCCGGCGTGATGGACGCCGATCTCGTCATCGCGGTGGCGCAAGGCGGCGGGCTCGGCTCGCTGCCCTGCGCGATGCTCTCGGCGGACAAGGCCCGCGAGCAGGTCAACATCATCCGCCAGCGCGTCTCGGCGCCGATCAATGTGAACTTCTTCTGCCACACGCCCGTCGAGGCCGACGCGGCACGTGAGGCCGGGTGGAAGAAGCGGCTCGGCGCATATTATCAAGAGTACGGCGTTGATCCCGACGCTCCGGTCCCGGCCGCGAACCGTGCGCCGTTCGATGCCGCGATGTGCGCCGTCGTCGAGGAGTTGAAGCCGGAGATCATCAGCTTCCATTTTGGCCTGCCCGAGCCGTCGCTGCTGGCCCGCGTGAAGGCGACAGGCGCGGTCGTGATGGCGTCCGCGACCGTGGTGCGCGAGGCGGTGTGGCTGGAGCGGAACGGCGCCGACGTCATCATCGCGCAAGGTGCGGAAGCGGGCGGCCATCGCGGCATGTTCCTGACCGACAAGCTCGCCGAGCAGGTCGGGACGTTTGCGCTGGTGCCGCAGATCGTCGATGCGGTTGATGTCCCGGTGATCGCGGCGGGCGGCATCGCCGATGCGCGCGGCATCGCCGCGGCGTTCGCGCTCGGCGCCTCCGGCGTGCAGATCGGCAGCGCCTATCTGCGCTGCCCCGAATCCAAGGTCAGCGTGCTGGCGCGTGCCGCGCTTGCCGCCGCCGATGACGAATCCACCGTTATTACCAACGTGATGACCGGCCGGCTCGCGCGCGGCGTCGCCAACCGGGTGATGCGCGAGGTCGGGCCGATCTCGCCGGACGCGCCGGCGTTTCCTCATGCCGCGACCGCGCTCGGCCCGCTCAAGGCGGCCGCGGAGAAGCAGGGCAAGGTCGATTTCACCAATCTCTGGGCCGGGCAGGCGCTGCCGCTCGGCCGCGAGCTGCCGGGGGCCGAGCTGACGCGGACGCTGGCCGAACAGGCGCTGGCGCGGCTTGCGAAGCTGGCGGGCTGACGCCAAAGGCGGCGTCACGGGCGGGGCGGTGCCCTGGGAAAGTCCGGAGGCTGCCGGTTGCGGCGCGAAAGCCGGCTCTGCTATAGGGCGGGTTCACTGTTTCCCGCGAGGCCCTATATAATGTCGGTCGATGCCGCCACCGTCCGCAAGATCGCGCAATTGGCGCGGATCGCTGTCACTGACGCCGAGGTCCCGCATCTGCAGGGCGAGCTCAATGCGATGCTGGCCTTCGTCGAGCAGCTCTCGGAGGTCAATGTCGAGGGCGTCGAGCCGATGACCTCGGTGACCCCGATGGCGATGAAGAAGCGCCAGGACGTCGTCACCGACGGCGACATCGCCGACGACATCGTCAAGAACGCGCCCATGACCGAGAACAACTTCTTTCTCGTGCCGAAGGTCGTGGAATAGCCAGGTGGAATAGCCGAGGCAGGTCCGCGCGCCCGTCGCGCGTGATCCGCTCCTTCAAACCGACAAGCGAGCCAACGCCGATGTGCCTGCTCTGCGACGATGAAGCGGCCTACAAGGCCTATATGGACTATCTCGACGCCATGGAGCGGCAGGGCAAGGCCGCCGACCCGGACAAGGCCGTCAACGAGATCCTCGACCAGCTCGAAGCGGCCGCCAATACCAAGAAAGCCTCCCCTGCGAAGAACAAGTTCTTCGCGGACGACGCCGACGACGACAAGACGCTCTCCCCGTTCTTCTGCAGCCCGATCAACAAATGACCGATTTGACTTCGCTGACGCTCGCCGAGGCCCGCAAGGGTCTCGCGAGCAAGACCTTCACGTCGCTCGAGCTGACCGACGCCCATCTCAAGGCGATCGAGGAGGCGCGGGCGCTCAATGCCTTCGTGATGGAGACGCCGGACCAGGCGCGCGCGATGGCGCGCGACGCCGACGCCAAGATCACCAAGGGTGAGGGCGGGCCGCTGGCCGGCATTCCGCTCGGGATCAAGGACCTGTTCGCCACCAAGGACGTCCGCACCACCGCATGCTCGAAGATCCTCGGCAATTTCGTGCCGACCTACGAGTCGACCGTGACCTCGCAGCTGTGGCGCGACGGCGCCGTCATGCTCGGCAAGCTCAACAATGACGAGTTCGCGATGGGCTCGTCGAACGAGACGTCGTGCTTCGGCCCGGTCGGCAATCCCTGGCGCCGCGAGGGCTCCAACACCACGCTGGTGCCGGGCGGCTCGTCCGGCGGCTCGGCGTCGGCGGTGGCTGCGCTCTTGTGCATGGGCGCGACCGCGACCGACACCGGCGGCTCGATCCGCCAGCCCGCAGCGTTCACCGCCACCGTCGGCATCAAGCCGACCTATGGCCGCTGCTCGCGCTGGGGCATCGTCGCCTTCGCCTCCTCGCTCGACCAGGCCGGCCCGATCGCGCGTTCGACCCGCGATGCGGCGATCCTGTTGCGCTCGATGGCCGGCCACGACCCGAAGGACACCACCTCGGTCGACATCCCCGTGCCGGACTACGAGGCCGCGATCGGCAAGTCCGTGAAGGGCATGAAGATCGGCATCCCCAAGGAGTATCGGCTCGACGGCATGCCGGCCGAGATCGAAAAGCTCTGGAGCGAGGGTCGCAAGTGGCTGGAAGCCGCCGGCGCAGAAACCGTCGAGGTGTCGCTGCCGCACACCAAATATGCGCTGCCGGCGTATTACATCGTGGCACCGGCCGAGGCGTCCTCCAACCTCGCCCGCTACGACGGTGTCCGCTACGGTCTGCGCGTGCCCGGCAAGTCGATTGGCGAACTGTACGAGAACACAAGGGCCGAGGGCTTCGGGCCCGAGGTGCGGCGACGCGTCATGATCGGCACCTATGTGCTGTCGGCCGGCTATTACGACGCCTATTACATCCGGGCGCAGAAGGTCCGGACCCTCATCAAGAAGGATTTCGAGGACTGCTTCGCCCAGGGCGTGAGCGCGATCCTGACGCCGGCGACGCCGTCGGCCGCCTTCGGCATCGGCGAGAAGGGCGGCGCCGATCCGGTCGAGATGTATCTCAACGACATCTTCACGGTGACCGTGAACATGGCCGGCCTGCCGGGCATCGCGGTGCCCGCCGGCAAGGACAGCCAGGGGCTGCCGCTGGGCTTGCAGCTGATCGGCCGGCCGTTCGACGAGGAGACGCTGTTCTCGCTCGGCGAGGTCATCGAGCACGCGGCGGGACGCTTCACGCCGGTTCGGTGGTGGTAAGCGTCGCCGATTTCAAGACGAGCCTCGCGGGCGACGCGCCCGCGGCCGGCCTGACGCCGGTGCTCACCGGCCTGTGGTGGCTGGCGAAGGGCGACTGGGACCGGGCGCACAAGATCATTCAGGACGAGCCCGGCCGCGACGCGGCCTGGGCGCACGCACATCTGCATCGCGTCGAGGGCGACCTCGGCAATGCCGGCTACTGGTATCGCCAGGCCGGGCAGCCGGTCGCGAAAGATGCGTTGGTTATCGAATTCGAGCGGATCGTCTCCGCACTGCTTGGGAGTTAGAGCCATGACGGCAACCAGCGGCAAGCTGATGAAGGGCGCCACCGGCGACTGGGAGGTCGTGATCGGCATGGAGATCCATGCCCAGGTCACCTCGAAGTCGAAACTGTTCTCGGGCGCCTCCACCGCCTTCGGCGGCGATCCCAACAGCCACGTCTCGCTGGTCGACGTGGCGATGCCGGGCATGCTGCCGGTCATCAACGAGGAGTGCGTGCGGCAGGCCGTGCGCACCGGGCTCGGGCTCAATGCCAAGATCAACCTGCGCTCAGTGTTCGACCGCAAGAACTATTTCTACCCCGACCTGCCGCAGGGCTACCAGATCAGCCAGTACAAGGACCCGATCGTCGGCGAGGGCGAGGTCACGGTCGAGCTCGACGGCGGCAGGACCGCCACTGTTGGCATCGAGCGCCTGCACATCGAGCAGGATCCGGGCAAGATGCTGCACGACCAGTCGCCGTCGCTGTCCTATATCGACTTCAACCGCTGCGGCGTGGCGCTGATGGAGATCGTCTCCAAGCCTGACATCCGCGACGCCGAGCAGGCCAAGGCCTACGTGACCAAGCTGCGCTCGATCATGCGCTATCTCGGCACCTGCGACGGCGACATGGAGAAGGGATCCTTGCGCGCCGACGTCAACGTCTCCGTGCGCAAGCCGGGCGGGCCGCTCGGCACCCGCTGCGAGATCAAGAACATCAACTCGATCAGCTTCATCGGCCAGGCGGTCGAGGCCGAGGCGCGGCGCCAGATCGAGATCATCGAGGACGGCGGCACGATCGAGCAGGAGACCCGCCGGTTCGATCCCGACAAGGGGGAGACGCGCTCGATGCGCTCCAAGGAGGAGGCGCATGATTACCGTTACTTCCCGGACCCGGACCTGCTGCCGCTGGAGTTCTCGCAGTCCTTCGTCGACGAGCTGAAGGCGGCGCTGCCGGAGCTGCCGGACCAGAAGAAGGCGCGCTTCATCGCGGATTTCGGCCTGTCGCCCTACGACGCCTCCGTGCTGGTCGCCGAGCGCGAGAGCGCTGCGTTCTACGAGGCCGTCCTGGAGGCGCTGTCCGACCGGGCGCGCGACGGCAAGCTCGCCGCCAACTGGGTGATCAACGAGCTGTTCGGCCGGCTGAACAAGGAAGGCCGTGACATCGCGTCGTCGCCCGTCTCGGCTTCTCAGCTCGCGGCGATCGTCGCGCTGATCGGCGAGGGCACGATCTCCGGCAAGATCGCCAAGGACCTGTTCGAGATCGTCTGGAGCGAGGGCGGCGATCCGCGTGAGCTGGTCGAGAGCCGCGGCATGAAGCAGGTCACCGACCTCGGCGCCATCGAGAAGGTGGTCGACGAGATCATCGCCGCCAATCCGGACAAGGTCGCGCAGGCGAAGGCGAAGCCGCAACTCGCCGGCTGGTTCGTCGGTCAGGTGATGAAGTCGTCGGGCGGCAAGGCCAATCCGCAGGCGGTGAACGATCTCCTGAAGAGCAAGCTCGGCATCTGAAACGACGGTCGCTCGTCTTCGTTCCGGCGGCGCGCACGAGGGTGCGCGCCGTTTTGTTTTGGCGCCGCGGTCCGGCGAATCGCCGCGTGCGATTCGCAAAAAAGCCACCATTGCCGAGCGTTCGAACGCACACGAGGGCGTGTGCAATGAAAATTTTTTCGTTGCCAAAATTTACGACTCAGAGTCCGCGCGTTGCTCTCGCGGTGCGAGTCTGCACGCCGACACGCCGGCGTCGCCGCGTGCGACGTGCCGTTCAGTCGCTCAGAAAAATACTTGCAGCACAGGCTTTTTGCGCAATCGCGATTAGTTGCGATCGCGGCCTTGCGCAGAGAGACGTTTGGATTTTCGCGATCGATCGACGCGCTGCTTCGCGCGTTGCGCCAGCCGCGTGCGCGCGCGCCTGTCAACACTTCCTTAAGCCGGAAGCTGTTTTTTTTCACTCGTTGGTGTATCGATGAGGAGTGCAGCTCGATTCCCGAGTGCACGCATCGACTAAGCCATCTCACATCGGAGGGCAACATGGCCAAGAAAGCGAAGAAGGCGAAGAAGGCAGTGAAGAAGGTCGCGAAGACTGCGGCGAAGAAGACTGCCAAGAAGACCAAGAAGGTCGCCAAGAAGAAGTAACTCTCGCAGTCCTCTGCGAGATGAGTCCGGCAGCTGATGCCGGCACGTCGTTGGAACGTTAGGTCTGCATGGCTCCTCGAGAGCCGGGCGGATCTCCTGAAGCTCCAACAGACGATAGAGGGTGTCGGCGAGACATCAGGTCAACGGTCGGATCGAACTCGAGAGCGGCTTCGCTCGCGGTGCGGTCCGGCAGAAGAAACAGGATTTCTTCGTTCGGTGCAGATCGCGTTTCCGGTCTGCAATCTCACGAGCGGCTATCAGCCAGAGTGGGATCTGATCCTGACGTGTTCGCCGACGCCCTCGATCCCTGAGCACCGCGCCCTTGGCGACTGTGTGCCTCCAACCTCCCCATAGACGAACAGCATCATCAGCAGCTCGGCGCAGGCGTGCCCGCGCTGCGCAATCTCCCGCACGTGCTGTCGAGACGTGTCCAGTCGCGATGCGGCTGTTGACCAGCGGCGTGGTGCGCTTCGCGCCAGCGCGGTGAGGCGCTTTCGCGGATGGTTATGAGTTTGCCAAACAGAACGGTAAACCGCTCTTTGCCGAGTTGAAGAATCCATTTCGAATCAATGCATTGAACCCGGCCCGGGAAAATGCGGGGTTCCGCGTTCAGGGCTCGTTCAGCACGATGTTTAAACTGCCTTTCAAACTTGATCGGTCATCCTTCGCGCATAAGCCGCGAGACGGCATGGGGATAACCAGGCGTTGAACAGCTGGACGGGGGCGTGCTCGGGTGACCAGCCGCCTCCTCGAAGCGAAGGAGAGCGACGATGTTTCAGGGACAACTCAATTTCGATGACGTGACCACCGCGGAGCAGGGCGCCAGCGGCGATGTGCTGTTCGAGCTCGGCATGCTCTATGCGAGCGGTCGCGACGGTGCGGTCGATCTGATCGCCGCGCACAAATGGTTCAATCTCGCCGCCCTCAGGGGCCGCGTCGATGCCGTGGCCATGCGCCGCGAGGTCGCCGAGCAGATGTCGGACGCCGAGATCGCGACCGCGCAGCGCGAGGCGCGCGCCTGGATGACCGCGCACTGAGCGAGCCAAGCCGCGGCTTGGCGGATCTCGCCCGATCGCTCATTCTCGTCGGAAGCGGGCCTCGTCGCGCGCCCATAAATCTCCTATCTGTCGTTCGGTGTGACGCAGACAAGCGGGATTGACGGCATGGGCCAGGCACGGCGACAGGCGCGGCGGCAAGAGCTGATCGACTGCCATGACTGCGGCAGCGGCGTTTCCTTCAGCGCAGTGGCGTGCCCGCATTGTGGATCGACCGAGCCGGCCGGGCCTGCGGTGCAAAGCCGGCGCGAATTGAAGCGTCTGCGGGTCGAGGCCCATAATGACCGCCGCCTCGTCGTGGTGACCGCCCTCTGTGCCGGTCTCGGCGCCATCTATGGTGCCGCGATGGGAGCAGGAGGCGCAGCGTCATGGTGGGCTGCGCTCGGCTATGGGTTCGTCGGCACCATCATCGGCGTGCCCGCCGCCTTCGTGATCAACATCAGCCGTGGCTTGTTCGATTGAACCGCGCGGGATCGAGCGGCAACCGTGATCACGACGGCCATGCTCCGTTGCGATCCGGCAGGTGCGTGAACGGCTCGGCTTTGATGCGGATGATCGGGGGGAGGGGCCTGTTGGCCGCACCCAAGGGTGGCTGGCGGAGACGGAGGGATTCGAACCCTCGATAGGGCTTTACAACCCTATAACGGTTTAGCAAACCGCCGCCTTCAGCCACTCGGCCACGTCTCCGGCGACGGTCGGTATGCCCGACGCCGCGCTGAGCCGCAAGCGGCAGATTGCATGCGGTTTCGAAATCCTCACAGGGCCGCGGCTTCGCCGGACCGGTGCGGGCGGTGGTCTTCACCTTCGGCTCATCGATCCGGGCTGGACCTGCCGTTTGATCGGCCGCGGTACGCGTCGAAGTCGACGGGCGGTGCGAGCCCCCTCGATGATCCCTGACGCGGGGGACCCCTAATATAGAGGGTCGTCGGCAGCAAAGGCGGCCGGCGGGAGGGGACGCAGACGGCAGCGTCCTCCAGCCCGATTCTCGTTCAGCGCGTGGCTGGATTCACGGCCCCGGCGCCTGACTTGGGGCGGGTTCCGGGCGGGCGAGTGCTCGCGGCCTTAAGCACCTCAAATTGCGTTGTGACAAAACGACAACATAAACAGCGACTTAGGTGTTCCCGCAGAACCACGGTTCCGTGCCTTTTGTGCAACACCGATCCGAAAAGGCGCCGCTTGGGCGCCGCAATGATGGTTCCTTTGTTGCGTGTGCAAAGGCCTTCGGTAATTCTGCTCGCACGACGAAGGGGGGCATCCCGACGTCGTCCCGTTTAGGTCGTTCGCTCAAGTCCCTCGCGTTCATGCGGGTGTGTCCGATAGCGCGAAGCGGCTGAGCGACGGGTCGAAGAGGGATAACGGGTCCAACCCCAAGGGTGTCTCTCACCCAGCGGAGGCGGAACCTTCCCTGACTGAGCAACTTGGAGGTTTAACATTATGAACACGATCAAGAGCCTTGTCCTGGGCTCGGCGGCCGCTCTCGTCGCCATGTCCGGGGCTCAGGCAGCTGACCTTCCGATCAAGGCCAAGGCGGTCGAATATGTGAAGGTCTGCTCGCTTTACGGCGCTGGCTTCTACTACATCCCCGGCACCGACACCTGCATCAAGCTGGGCGGTTACCTGCGTGCTGAAACGTCGTTCGCCAGCAACGGCCAGTACAACAACGCGGTCAACGGCGTTGCCGGCGGCATGAACCGCCAGAGCAACTACTACTACAGCCGCGCTCGTCAGGACCTCAACATCGACACGCGCACCGCGACCGAGTACGGCGTGGTCCGCACCTTTGCTGACCTGACGTTCACCTGGACCAGCGGCACCTACGCTGGCTCGGGCTCGGCGACCGGCGCGACTGCCTACTCGACGGCTGGCGCTCCTGGCGCTCAGGCCGACGGCAACATCGCTCAGGGCGGCATCGGCGTGTACTACGCCTTCATCCAGTTCGCCGGCTTCACGATGGGTAAGGCCGTGTCGCAGTTCGACGCGCCCTGGACCAACTACCCGGGCAACAACTTCGACGGCCTGTGGGGCGGCGGCGGCACCGTGACCGGTGTCAACCAGTTCACCTACACCGCCGACTTCGGCTCGGGCATCACTGCGGCGATCTCGGCGCAGGACGCGAGCCAGTACTACACCACCAACATGTGGAACGTGTCGGGCATCACCGCGGCCAGCATCATCGGCGGTTCGTACGGCACCAACACCTTCGGTGGCAACGTGTCCCCGGACATCGTCGGCATGGTTCGTGTCGACCAGGCTTGGGGTCTGTTCCAGGCGTCGTTCGCGGCGCATGACAACCACACCGGCTACTACGGCGCCACCGAGCTCACCGGTCACCCGGCTGACAAGTGGGGCTGGGCTGCTCAGCTGGCCTTGTCGATCAAGAACATCCCGACCGGCCCCGGCGACACCATCAACATCCAGGGCGTCTACACCAACGGTGCGAGCCGCTACAACGCTCAGAGCCTGGTGCCGACCACCTACGCGATGTACGGCGGCAGCAGCACGGCTGGTGTCTACGGCACGCTCGGCTTCGCTGGCGTCAGCGACTCGGTCTTCGTGACCGGCGGTGAGCAGCAGCTGACCACGACCTACGGTATGCGCGGTGCGTACACCCACAACTGGAACCCGGCCTGGAACACCGCGATCTACGGTTCGTGGGCTGCCGTGTCCTACAACAGCACTGCCAAGGGCCTGATCTGCGGCAGCGCGGCGATGGGTGCGATCGCGGGCGCAGGGTTCACCTGCAACCCCGACTTCAACATCTCCTCGCTGGGCTTGATCACCCGCTGGACCCCGGTCAAGAACCTGACCTTCTCGGCCGACGTGGCCTGGACCAACCTCGACCAGAAGTACTCGGGCAACATTGTTTCCCCGGCTACGACCACGACTTCCAAGCCGGCTGCGGTCTATCAGCTCAAGGACCAGAACTCGGTGTCCTTGCTGCTCCGCGCTCAGCGCAACTTCTGATCCTGATCGTCTGATCGGGTTCAAGAGCCCCCGGCAGGAAACTGCCGGGGGTTTTTGCTTGTGTGCGGGCGCTCATTCCGGAGTGACTCCGGGTCCGCTGCGCTCGAGAAGCGATCGATGCCAGATCGATGGATCGAGCCAATTGAGCAGAGCTTCGATTGCCTGTAGCTCGAAAGTCGCATTCGTTTCAGTAGGTTGGCTGCATGCTGGCATTTTTTTAAAAATGGTGTTGAAAACAGATGAGTTGATAAGCTAATTTTCTCATGCCTGAGTAATCATTCGTCCTCGTGAGGACGACACCGCAGACGCAAGACGACGATCATACGATGTTAGACTCCAGGAAGCCTCCGGCGATGCCCCGCCGGAGGCTTTTTCACATCGGGATCTCCTCGGCACCCAAGATCTGACGTTGCCTCTCGATTGCAGAGCCTCAGCGTGATCTCCGCAGGCGCGTGCCATCAGCGCATACATCCATCGTCTCACTAAAAATCGTTGTGCATCGGCTTGACCGGGAAATGCCGGATGGTCACCATGACCGTCAGATGACGGGGCCACACCGTCACGCCAGTGAGGAATGTGTCCAAAGATGAGTTCGGAAGGCTCTGTGGGAGTGCTGCGTCCGTGGTCCGAGCAAGACGATCTGGCGGGCGCCATCACGCGGCTGCTGGAAGCGCGGCCCGAGGGCCGGGCCGAGCTTGCGGAATGTCTGGCGGTTGCGCAGCGGATCGACGCCAGCGACGACGAGTCCTGGTATCGCGAGTGGATGCAATGCGCGGACGCCATGAAGGCTGCCGCCGCCGACGCCGTGAGCAGCGGTCGTCCCGAGCTGGCGTTTCGCAAATGGTCGCGCGCAGTGGATTGTTATGAGGCTGCGGCCTGTCCGTTCAGCAGCTCGCGTTCCCGCCAGGACGTCGTGCTGTCCCGCATGCGCGAATGTGCGCGCGAATTCCTGCGCTGTGCCGATCCGCAGGGAGAGGTCGTCACAATCCACTGGCGCGCCGACTATCCGCTCGAAGCCTATTTCCTGCCGGCGCGTGGCGAGGCGGGCAGGGCGCCCACCGTCATCTGCATCGGTGAGCCCGGCCGTCGCAAGGAAACGTCGCTGTTCAAGTTTGCAGCCCATGCGGAGCAGCGCGGCTTGGCGCTGCTGGTGGTCGATCTGCTGGGCAGCGGACCGGACTGCCGCTTCGAGGAGATCGTCGGCCGTCGCGATCTCGAATCGGCCATCGCGAGCGTGACGGACTACGTGACGTCCCGCGATGACGTGGACGAAGGCCGGGTCGCGATTCTGGCCGACGACTGGAGTTCGTCCTTTGTCGCGCGCGGCATCGCACTCGATCCGCGTTATGCTGCGGCGGTCTGCGACGCCGGCTTGTGGGATATTCACGAGCGTGTCTTCCTGTCGCGCCGACCCGGTGCGGGTGAGCGGGGCAGGCCGCCGATCGCGACGGAAGGGCTGGCGGCGCGGCAGATCATGTGTCCGCTGCTGGTGACGGTGCCGGAGCGCGGCTGGCTTCGAGCCGACATCGCAACCCGGCTGATCGCGCAGATCAAGCGCGAGCACCCGGATATCACTCTGAAGATCGTCTCCAGCGCGGGCGCCGATTGGCTCGAAGCCGATGCCTTCGTCTTTGACTGGATCGCCAGGCGCCTGGCGGGGTCTCAGCGGCCTCCTGGCTGATGCGACCGCATATCTGGGCCCGCTGCCTGCAAGAGGCGATTGGGCCGTGGTCGCCTCGGGGGCCTCAGAGCCCCATCGTGAGTCGCGCGCTGGCCTTCTCGAAACGGTCCTTGAGGCCAGCCAGCTTGTCCGTGAACGTCGCCAGCTCGCGAGCGTCGAATTCCTCGAAGATGAAGCTGAAGATCTGCGCCTGCTGGGCTTCCAGCTCGGCGAACTGCTCCGATGTCTTGGTGGTGAGCGACATCCGGACCACGCGCGCATCGTTGGGCGCGGGCTTGCGTTCCATGAAGCCCTTCTTCTCCAGCAGCTTCGACTGCGTCGTGACGAACGAAGGGTCGACGTGCAGCCGCTTGGCCGCCGCATTCACGGCGACTCCCTCGCCTTGATCCAGCTCGGAGATCGCCATCAGGATCATCCATTGCGGGCCACTGATGCCGATTCGCTTGGCCCAGAAGTACCTCAGCTCCTCCAGATGGACGTTGATCGTGGAGATCTCCCTGGCGAAGCGAAGAATGGCGTCGCGATTCTTCGGCAGATGTTCGGCAGTCTGCGGTTGCGCGTCCGCTTCCACAGGTGCGGCAGACATGTTCTTCAAGGGCGCCATTGCTCAGGAGTTCCAGTACGAAGCTCGACCCTAAAGAAAAAAAATCCGCAACAAAATCACTTATCTAGGAGGACATGCGCCGTCCCCCGTGCGCTGCACAACAAGCTGCCATTGTGTTGCCCTCAAGACACATTTCGGCTTCATTCAATTACCTGACTGCATAAACTATTTTGCTTACCGAATGAGCGAAGGCATAGTTCCTGGCGACGGTGGGGGGTTACTCGATCGTCCCGTGACAGGTGGTTCGCTTAAGTCCCTCGCGTGATGCGGGTGTGTCCGATGGCGCGAAGCGGCTGAAGCGGTTTTTCGGGAGCAGAGGAAGCGGATCGTCCTGGGGGATCTTGGTCCGGTTCTTTCTCAAAAGAGCAACTTGGAGGTTTAAATGAAGACGGTTAAGAGCCTTGTCCTCGGCTCGGCGGCAGTTCTGCTCGCCATGTCCGCGGCTCAGGCGGCCGACCTTCCGATCAAGGCCAAAGCGGTCGAGTATGTGAAGGTTTGCTCCCTGTATGGTGCGGGCTTCTACTACATTCCCGGCACCGACACCTGCATCAAGCTCGGTGGCTATCTCCGTGCTGAAACGGCGATCGGCACGAACAGCGACTTCAACGGCACGTACAGCGGCCAGGGTGGTGCGCATAACCGCCTGAGCAACTACTACACGGCCCGCGCTCGTCAGGACATCAACATCGACACGCGCACGGCGACCGAGTACGGCGTGGTCCGTACCTTCGCTGACCTGACCTTCAGCTGGACCTCCGGCGGCTATGCCGGCACGGGTTCGGCCACCGGTGCGACCGCTTACTCGACCGCTGGTGCGCCGGGCGCACAGGCCGACGGCAATATCGCGCAGGGCTCGGTCGGCGTGTACTATGCCTTCATCCAGTTCGCCGGCTTCACCATGGGTAAGGCCGTGTCGCAGTTCGACACGCCCTGGGTCAACTATCCGGGCAACAACTTCGACGGTCTCGCCGGCGGCGGCGGCACGGTCACCGGCGTCAATCAGTTCAGCTACACTGCTGACTTCGGCTCCGGCATCACGGCCTCGGTCTCGGCTCAGGATGCGAGCGCCTACTACCAGAACAACCTCTGGAACGTGGCGGGTTCGACGGCGGCTGGCGTGATCGGTGGTGCTTACGGCACCAGCAACTACGGTGGCAACGTCTCTCCGGACTTCGTCGGCATGGTCCGTGTCGACCAGGCCTGGGGTCTGTTCCAGGCGTCGTTCGCGGCGCATGACAACCACGTCGCTTACTACGGCGCGTCCGAGACCTCCGGCCACCCGGCCGACAAGTGGGGCTGGGCGGCTCAGCTGGCCCTGTCGATCAAGAACATCCCGACCGGACCTGGCGACACGATCAACGTGCAGGGCGTCTACACCAACGGTGCGAGCCGCTACAACATCCAGAGCCTGATGCCGAACAACTACGCGATGTACGGCAGCACGGGTCTGGCTGGCGCCTACCAGAGCATCGGCTTTGCCGGTGTGGGCGACTCGGTCTTCACGACCGGTGGTGAGCAGCAGCTGACCACGACCTACGGTATGCGCGGTGCGTACACCCACAACTGGAATCCGGCCTGGAACACTGCGATCTACGGGTCGTGGGCTGCCGTCCGCTACAATGGCACGGCCAAGGGCCTGATCTGCACCAGCCCGGGCGTTGTCGCGGCCTTCAACGCGGGTTCGACCTGTAATCCGGACTTCGATCTGGCCACCCTCGGCTTGATCACGCGCTGGACCCCGGTCAAGAACCTGACCTTCTCGGCTGACTTCGCCTACTCCTGGCTCGACCAGAAGCACTCCGGTTCGGTCACCGCTCCGGCTGCTGCTGCTGTCGCGAAGCCGGCCGCGGTGTACGAGCTGAAGGATCAGCAGTCGGCTGTGCTGCTGCTCCGCGCTCAGCGCAACTTCTGATCCAGATCGTCTGACGACGGTTTGACGAACCCCCGGCAGGAAACTGCCGGGGGTTTTTCTTTGCATAGCCAGCGCGTGCTCCGGCGCCGAGATCCGCATTCCTCGCTGCTCCGCTCTGTCGCTGACAAACATGCTGCAGAGCCGCCCGAGAACCACACCGCGCGGCCACGCGACGGAGTGCGATCTGGATGGAATTTCGCGACCGCCTCGTGGCCATCCGGCTCAAACATGCGTGAGAGGCGGTCGGCGGGGTCGTTCGGTTCGACCGCACGTTTGAGCCAAGCTTGGCCTGCGCGATCCCGGGCAGGCGAGGGCCCGTGCCACGATCGCCGGGATGACAGAGCCGTAAAATTGGAGCCTCGCGCTCGCCGCGCTTCTCGACGCGCGTCCTGCTGCATTCCCGCCACGAGCGCGACACGCATTCGGCGGCGAAAGTCTTCCCTGACACATTACTCTTGGGGATCTGGCGACCGTGTGCCGTGCCGCGGCCGCGCCACATGCGTGATCCGGCCGGTCACGAGAATGGTCCGATAAAGCACCAACTCTGCCTCGCGATCGTTCCCACTGCAACGCTATGCGCGAGCACTGTGGTGCAGCTGGAGACGGGCTGACCGTTGGGGCGGTCGTTCGATGTCGAGCCGGGCCGGTCTGAACTGAGCAATTTGGAGGTTAGTATGAAGACTGTGAGGAGCCTTGTTCTGGGCTCAGGGGCGGCGTTGCTCGCCATGGGTGGGGCTCAGGCCGCCGACCTTCCGATCAAGGCCAAAGCGGTCGAGTATGTCAGGGTCTGCTCGATGTACGGCGCCGGATTTTTCTACATTCCGGGTACCGACACCTGCATCAAGCTCGGCGGCTACCTGCGTGCCGAGGCCGGCTTCGGTACGAATACGATCTTCCAGAATGCCGTGAACGGCGTCGCCGGCGGGCGAAATCGTCTCAGCAACTACTACACGACGCGTTCGCGCGCCGACCTCAACATCGACACCCGCACCGCGACCGAATATGGCGTCGTGCGCACCTTCTTCGACGGTGTCTTCCAGTGGACCGGGGGCAGCTATGCCGGGACCGGCTCCCCCACGGGCGCAACCGCCTATTCGACGGCGGGCGCGCCTGGAGCGCAGGCTGACGGCAACATCGCGCAAGGCGGGATCGGCGTCTTCTATGCCTTCATCCAGTTCGCCGGCTTCACCATGGGTAAGGCCGTGTCGCAGTTCGACGCACCCTGGGCCAACTACCCCGGCAACAATTTCGACGGTCTGACCGGCGGCGGCGGCACCATCACCGGCGTCAACCAGTTCACCTACACCGCGGACTTCGGCTCGGGCATCACGGCCGCGATCTCGGCCCAGGATGCGACGCAGTATTCGCAGTCGCAGATCTGGAATACGGCGGGACAGACGGCCGCTGGCGTGCTCACCGGCAGCTATGGTACGTCGAATTTCGGCGGCAACGTCGCGCCCGACATCGTCGGCATGGTGCGCGTCGATCAGGCCTGGGGCCTGTTCCAGGCGTCCTTCGCGGCGCACGACAACCACGCCGCCTTCTTCGGTGCCAACGAGACGACCGGGCATCCCGCCGACAAATGGGGCTACGCCGGTCAGCTCGCCCTGTCGATCAAGAATATCCCGACCGGCGCCGGCGACACCATCAATCTGCAGGGCGTCTACACCAACGGTGCCAGCCGCTACAACTTCCAGAGCCTCGCGCCGATCAACTACGCGATGTACGGCGGCAGCAACATGGCCGGCGCTTTCCAGAGCCTGGGCTTCGCGGGCGTGTCGGATTCGGTGTTCGGGGCGAATACCCAGCAGCAGCTGACGACGACCTACGGCGTCCGCGGCGCCTTCACCCACAACTGGGATCCGGCTTGGAACACCGCGGTGTACGGCTCATGGAGCGCCGTGCGCTATAATGCGACAGCGAAGGGCCTGATCTGCAACGGTGCGGGTATGGTCGCTCTCGGCATCGTCGGTGCGAACTGCAACCCGGATTTCAACATCTCGACCCTGGGTGTGATCACGCGCTGGACGCCGGTCAAGAATCTGACCTTCTCGGCTGACGTCGCCTGGACCCGGCTGGATCAGAAGTTCGCGGGCGTCGCCAATGCGCCGGCGGTTGCGGCGGTTGCCAAACCGGCCACGACCTATCAGCTGAAGGACCAGGATTCGGTCTCGCTGCTGCTGCGCGCTCAGCGCAACTGGTGATGAGAGGCGAATAGGGAGCAGGGAGTAGCGAATAGCGATTGACGACGATCCGATGTCGGTTTCGCTACTCCACCACAGCGCCGCGGCGCAGATCGGCCTCGATCTGTAGCCGCGAGCCGCCGCCGAAGCGGGCGCGATAGACCTGCAGGTTCTCCATCACCCGCTGCACGTAGTTGCGGGTCTCCGCGAAGGGGATCAGCTCGACCCAATCCACCGCGTCCACCTTCGGATCGCGCGGGTCGCCATAGCGTTCGACCCACTTCCTCACGCTGCCGCGGCCGGCATTGTAGGCCGCGAACGTCATGATGTACGAGCCGCGATAGTCCTCGAGCAGGCCGCCGAGCTCGGCCGCGCCGAGCTGCGCGTTGTAGACCGGGTCGGTCTTCATCCGGTTCAGATCGAAGCTGACGCCCGCGCGCTTGCAGACGTAGCGGCCGGCATCCGGCGTGACCTGCATCAGCCCATAGGCCTGGGCCGGCGAGACCACCGCCTGGTTGAAGGCACTCTCCTGACGCGCGATCGAGAAGACCACGCTCGGCTCGACCTCCGGTCCGAGCGAGCGGAAAGCAGGAATGCCGGTGACCGGATAGGCGTAATGATCGAACGGCAGCCCGCGATTGAGCGCGGCCTTGCCGACCAGCAGCATCGCCCGCGCATCGCTGTTTCGCGCGGCGGCTTCCGCGATTCCGACCAGGACGTCGGGGTCCCCGTTGTCGCCCATGTCGGCGAAGATCGGGATCGCGACCTCGCCCTCGTCGAGCTCGTAGAGCAGTTGCACCGCGCGCACCACCTCGAGCCGCTCGACGCCGCGTCCGCGGCCGCTCGGAGCGGCATTGAGGCCCAGCTGCGGCAGGCCGAGCTTCGCCCGCGCCAACTGGCCGTAATAGCTCGTGGACTGCTCGGCCGCCGACATATAGGCCGCGCGCGCCTCCTGCATGCGCCCCATCGCTTCTGCCGCGCGGCCCTGCCAATAGCCGGCCCGGGCCAGGGTGGTCGGATTGACGCTGCCGATGCCGATGCGCGCAAAGTGCTGGGCCGCCGTGGCGGGATCGTTGAGGAAGCGCAACGCGATCCAGCCGGCGGTGAATTCCTGCTCGGTCTTGTAGATGTCGCGGTTCGGCAGCGCCGCGTCCCGCGCGATCAGGTAGGCGCTGCGATAATCGCCGGTATCGATCATCTTGCGCGCCAGCAGGCGGCGCTCGATCCACCATTCGTCCAGATTGTGCAGGCGGCCGGGATCCCTGGGCGCGCTGAGCATCAACTGCGCCGCCTCGGCGAACTTCTCGTCGCGCCGCAGCACCTGGATGCGGCTGAAGATGTAGCCGGCATCGCCGTGCAGCTCGCGCGGCACGGCATCGAGCAGGCTCTGGCTGTTGGCCGCTTTGCGGTAGGTCGCGATTCGCGCCTTTGCGAGCGCCACGTGGCCCGAGCCGAGCCGCCGTGCAGCGCGCATCGCCGCCTCGTGCTCGCTGCCATACAGCAGTGTGTCCATCCGCGCCTTGTGATCGCCGCCGGACAGCAGGGCGCCGTACTGGTCCAGGATGTTGGTCTCGGTCTCCTCGGACATCGCGTCGTTGCGCCAGGCATCGCGCACCAGGCGCTCGGCGTTGGCGCGGTCGCCGCGATTGAGCATCACCCGGGCCAGCGCGAACTTGCCCTTCGCCGACAGCGGCGATTCGTTCTCGAACCACGACCAGACGACGGAATCGTCGCGCTTGTCGTCCCACAACGCGGCCTCGAGCCGGCGTCGTAGGAAGGTCTGCGATGGCCAGGACGGATTGGCGGTGATGAATGCGCGGTAGCGCTCGACGCTGGCATTGTTGTTGTCGCTGCGCAGGATCACCCATTCGGCGAGCTTCCGCGCGACGGGATCCGAGATCGCCTGCACGACCTCGGTGGCGTCGCCGGGCTTGCGCTTGCGGACGAGCTCGATCACGTTTTCGAGCGCCTCCTTGTCGGATTGCGAGGTCGATGACGTCGCAGCGATCGCAGCCGGCACCACGGGCTTGCGGGAGGCGGGCAGGGCGGCATGCTGGCGGACCGGCAGGGCCGCAGCCGCGGCACCGGGCGTGATGTCCCTTGGCGCCGCGCCGGCGCCTTTGGGAGTGTTCTTGATCTCGGCCTTCGCCTCGGCGTGCGCGTCGACCTTGCTCTTCGTCCCGGCCGCCTCGTTGGTGTTCGTCTTGGGGACCGCGCCGCGCGCGATCGGACGCGCCTTCGGCACGGGAACCTTGGCCGTATGAGCCTTGGATGCCGAAACCTTGGACTCTGAAACCTTGGACTTGGCAGCCTGGTCCTTGGCGAGGGCGCCATGTCCGGCGAGAGCCCATCCGAGTGTCAGGCCGGCGGCCAAGGACACCGAGAGTGACACCGACAGGG
Organism: Bradyrhizobium sp. HKCCYLS3013; assembly: GCF_051167615.1. NCBI lineage: Bacteria > Pseudomonadati > Pseudomonadota > Alphaproteobacteria > Hyphomicrobiales > Nitrobacteraceae > Bradyrhizobium > Bradyrhizobium sp. HKCCYLS3013. The sequence continues at coordinate 225,380 of NZ_JBNPTK010000003.1, read as the reverse complement.
CGGTCGATCGCAATGCAGTGGCGCGGGCAGAAAAGGGCACGGCGTTCCTTTTGCGGCGGATGACTTCGATCCCCTGACCAACATGGGTCTATCGAAAAGGTGAACAAATCCTAAATATACAGGGAAGGATTGCAACCTGCGCCAACACCGCGGCGAAATCACGACCGAAGGGCGGCGTGCGGCCGCGCGGGTCGGAGAGAAGGGTGCTCACGCGTTTATCGGTGCGGAGCGTGCGGGGCCGGGGTATCGCGGGCGCGGCAAAGCGGCTCGAGTGATTCGTGTGCCTGTTGAGAAGGCAGCCCAACCGCGGGCGGGCCTTCCGCCCCGTCGGTAGACCCGGTATGAAGTGGCTCGCACAGGGGCCAAACGGCGTTTGGGAGGGAGTTTCATGGCAGCCAAGACGAATTTCCGGGGTTCTTTCACCGCCTTGGTCACTCCTTTCAAGAACGGGTCCGTGGACGAGGCCGCTTTTCGCAGCCTCGTGAACTGGCAGATCGACGAGGGCACCAACGGCCTCGTGCCGGTCGGCACGACGGGCGAGAGCCCGACGCTCAGCCATGACGAGCACAAGCGGGTGGTCGAGTGGTGCATTGCCGAGGCCAAGGGGCGGGTTCCCGTGGTGGCCGGCGCCGGCTCCAATTCGACCAAAGAGGCGGTCGAGCTCGCCCAGCACGCCGAGAAGGCGGGGGCGGACGCGGTGCTGGTGGTGACGCCCTATTACAACAAGCCGACGCAGGAAGGCCTGTATCAGCACTTCAAGGCGATCAACGACGCGATCGGCATTCCGATCATCATCTACAACATTCCGCCGCGCTCGGTGATCGACATGTCCGTCGACACCATGAAGCGCCTGTTCGAGCTGAAGAACATCGCCGGCGTGAAGGACGCCACCGCCAGCATGGTGCGGGTGTCGCAGCAGCGCGCCGCGATGGGCGAGGAGTTCAACCAGCTCTCGGGCGAGGATGCGACGATCATCGGCTACATGGCGCATGGCGGCCATGGCTGCATCTCCGTCACGTCGAACGTCGCGCCGCGGCTGTGCTCGGAATTCCACCAGGCCTGGCAGAAGGGCGATGTCGCCACCGCGCTGAAGATCCACGACAAGCTGATGCCGCTGCACACCAACCTGTTCATCGAGTCCAACCCGGCGCCGGTGAAATACGCGTTGTCGCTGCTCGGCAAGATCGAGGAGAAGCTGCGGCTGCCGATGGTGCCGGTGTCGGAGCCGACCCGGGTCGCGGTGCGCGAGGCGATGGTTCATGCCGGACTGATCAACTGAGCCGACGTATCTTGAGGGGGATGCGAGCATGTTGAAGGAATTCCGTGAATTCGCGATGAAGGGCAACGTCGTCGACCTCGCGGTCGGCGTCATCATCGGCGCGGCGTTCGGCGCCATCGTCAACTCGCTGGTCGGCGACGTCATCATGCCGATCATCGGCGCGGTCACCGGCGGCCTTGATTTCTCCAACTACTTTATCCCGCTGTCCAAAGCGGTAAATGCCGGCAACCTTGCCGATGCGAAGAAGCAGGGTGCGGTGCTGGCCTATGGCAGCTTCCTGACGATCACGCTGAACTTCGTGATCGTTGCCTTCGTTCTTTTCATCGTCATCCGGCTGATGAACACGTTGAAGCGGAAGCAGGAGGCTGCGCCGGCCGCTCCGCCGAAGCCCACACCCGAGGTCGAGCTTCTGACCGAAATCAGGGATCTCCTGAAGAAGGCCTGACGTGGCAGACAAGAACGAGCCCAAGATCACCGTCGCCGCAGAGAACCGCAAGGCGCGGTTCAATTATGCGATCGAGGACACCATCGAGGCCGGCATCGCGCTGACCGGCACGGAGGTGAAGTCGGTCCGCAGCGGCAAGTCGACGATCGCGGAATCCTATGCGGATTCGCGCGACGGCGAGATCTGGCTGATCAACGCCAACATTCCCGAATATCTGCAGGCCAACCGCTTCAATCACGAGCCGAAGCGGCCGCGCAAGCTGCTGCTGCATCGCAAGCAGATCAACAAGCTGATGGGCGCGGTCGAGCGCGAAGGCATGACGCTGATCCCGCTCAAGCTCTATTTCAACGAGCGTGGCCGCGCCAAGCTGCTGCTCGCCGTCGCCAAGGGCAAGAAGCTGCACGACAAGCGCGAGAGCGAAAAGAAGCGCGATTGGGGCCGCGAGAAGGGCCGGCTGCTGCGGGCGCGCGGCTAACGAGACCTTTGCCGCGCGCTCCTCGGCGGCACGCCTGAGCCTTGGGACAGCATCCGATGAATCAGAAGAACCTCTTGGATGTCGACTGGAGCCGGATTCCGGCTCCGACCGACGACGGCGCAGCAGATCATCTGGTCGGGACGATCATTCCCGCGATCGGACTGCGTGCCACCGACGACACGCTGGTCACGTTGTCCGATCTGCCGGGACGGACCGTCGTGTTCGCGTATCCGCGGACCGGCGAACCCGGCAAGGTGTCGCTGGTCGAGGACTGGGACATGATCCCAGGTGCGCGCGGCTGCACGCCGCAGACCTGCAGCTTCCGCGACCTGTTCGGCGAGTTGAAATCGGCAGGCGCCGCGCATGTGTTCGGCCTGTCGACGCAGAGCAATGCCTATCAGACCGAGATGGCCTCGCGCCTGCACCTGCCGTTTCCGGTGCTGTCGGACGAAAAGCTCGAGCTGACCAATGCCCTGCGGTTGCCGACCATGGAGATCGCCGGGCTGACCATGATCAAGCGGCTTGCCATGATCGTGGACGACGCCTGCATCACCCACGTGTTCTATCCGGTGTTTCCTCCGGACAGGAACGCGGGCGACGTGCTGGCGTGGCTGAAGGACAACCGCGTCGCCGCGTGAGGATGGGGCGGACCGACCTAATCGAGATCCGCCTTCACGCGCGCGAACACGGCGTGGAACATCTCGGTCGTGAGCACGCCGGTGTTCGTGTTGTAGCGAGAGCAGTGATAGCTGTCGTACAGCCTGATCCCGCCGGCCTGGTGCACGGCGCCGTGGGCGAAGGGCGCCGCGACCGCGCGCAGGCCCAGCAGCTTCAGCAGCGTGTCGTGGGAGATGCGGCCGAGCGCGACGATGCTGCGCAGCCGCGGCATCGCGGCGATGGTGGCGCCGAGGAAGCTCCGGCACTGGTTGATCTCGGCCGGCAGCGGCTTGTTCTGCGGCGGCACGCAGCGCACCGCGTTGCTGATTCGGCAATCCACCAGCGTCAGCCCGTCGTCGGGACGTGCCTCGAATCGGCCCTTCGCAAATCCGTAGTGCAGCAGCGTCCCGTAGAGCAACTCGCCGGCATAGTCGCCGGTGAAGGGACGCCCGGTCCGATTGGCGCCCTGCAGCCCCGGCGCGAGCCCGACGATCAACAGCCGCGCATCGGGATCACCGAACGACGGCACAGGCGCGTTGAACCATGACGGCTCGCGCGCGCGCTGCGCCTCGCGGAATTCCACGAGGCGAGGGCACAGCGGACAGTCTCGATCGGGATTGGTCGAAGACAGGGCAGGCGGCGCAGGCTGAGTGCCCGTCCGCCTAGTCCTCGAAATCGTCATCGTTGGGCGTGGTGGTGGCGGTGGTCGTGGCGCGGGCGGCCGGCGTGGTGGAGCGCTGCAGGAATTGCGGGGAATGGTGGCGCGGCTCGCGCGGGGCGGGGCGCTCCGACGGGTCGCGGCCGAGCTTGGACTGCAACTCCATGAGGTCGGTGAAGACGTCGGCCTGACGGCGCAGCTCGTCGGCGATCATCGGCGGCTGGCTGGAGATGGTCGAGATCACGGTGACGCGAACGCCGCGGCGCTGCATCGCTTCGACCAGCGAGCGGAAGTCGCCGTCGCCCGAGAACAGCACCATCTGGTCGATATGCTCGGCGAGCTCCATGGCATCGACGGCGAGCTCGATGTCCATGTTGCCCTTGACCTTGCGTCGGCCGCTGGCGTCGATGAACTCCTTCGTCGCCTTGGTGACGACGGTATAGCCGTTGTAGTCGAGCCAGTCGATCAAGGGCCGAATCGACGAGTACTCCTGATCCTCGATGATCGCGGTGTAATAGAATGCGCGGAGCAGCGTGCCGCGGCTCTGAAATTCCTTGAGCAGGCGCTTGTAGTCGATGTCGAAGCCGAGCGTCTTGGCCGTGGCGTATAGGTTGGCGCCGTCAATGAAGAGCGCAATCTTGTTGGTCGAAGATGACATTCAGTGTCTCGCGTTCAGTTAGATTCTATTTTGGGCGCGACTCCAGTCGGTCGCGCACTCCATTTCAAGATACTGCCAAGGCGTCGGCGGTCCATCTGGTGTGAGGTTACCGCAAACCGGAGTGATCGGGGCAACAAAGGCGTACTTGTGACGACGTAATGAAGCGTTTTCTTGTCCAAGGCCCGAATTCCGCGGGTCTGGACGGAGCGCCAGTCAAGGTTGCCGAATTCGGTACTCCTTGCCCCTTACCGAACCCTGACGCCAGTTTTGCCTTGCGAAAGCCAGCCAGCCTCTATAACTAGCCCAGCATAATCAGCATATTAAGCACACAAAGGACCGGAGCGACAATGGCGCGCGTCACTGTGGAAGATTGTATCGATAAAGTCGACAACCGGTTCGACCTGGTTCTCCTGGCCGCGCATCGCGCGCGCATGATCTCGTCAGGATCGCAACTTACAATTGATAGAGATAATGACAAGAATCCCGTCGTCGCACTCCGGGAAATTGCGGATTCGACCATTTCTCCCGAGGATCTGAAGGAAGAACTGGTGCATTCGCTGCAGAAGTTCGTCGAGGTCGACGAGCCGGAGCCGGACACGGTGCCGCTGATCGGCTCGGCCGGTGCCAGCGTCGATGCCGACGACACCGAGGTCGCCGTCGAGCGCATGACCGAGGAAGAGCTGCTGAAGGGCCTCGAGGGCCTCGCTCCGCCGGAAGAGCAGCCGGAAGAGGACGAGTGACGGTCTCGTCACCGTCAGCGCGAGCTCCAGCCAGCTTGTGAGAATGTGAAGGCCCGGACCACGTCCGGGCCTTTGCATTTGAACGTGATTCCGTGATTACCATAGGGCTGCGACAAGCGCCTGCCATCCGGCAGATTTGGTCACGAAGATAAAGGTTTAGTCATTTTCCATGGTGGTTTCGGGCCACACTCCTCAGCAGATGCAGGCGGCGGCCGAATCGGCCGCGTTGGCGCCTTCGCCGCCGGCTGAGCGGCCGCGGCCGCCGAAGCCGCGCTCCCGCATGATGCGACAGTACGATCTCGTGGAACGGGTCCGCTCCTACAATCCGGATACGAACGAGGATCTGCTCAACCGCGCGTATGTGTACGCCATGAAGGCGCATGGGTCGCAGACCCGCGCGTCCGGCGACCCGTATTTCACGCATCCGCTCGAGGTCGCGGCCATTTTGACCGACCTGAAGCTGGACGACGCCACCATCGTCGCGGCGCTGCTGCACGACACGATCGAGGACACCGAGGCGACCCGCGCCGAGATCGACCGCTTCTTCGGCCCCGAGATCGGTGCGCTCGTCGAGGGATTGACCAAGCTGAAACGGCTCGAGCTGGTTTCGCGCGAGGCCAAGCAGGCCGAGAATCTGCGCAAGCTCCTGCTGGCGATCGCCGATGACGTGCGTGTGCTCTTGGTCAAGCTCGCGGATCGCTTGCATAACATGCGCACGCTGGAGTTCGTGCCGGAGGCATCCCGGCGGCGGATCGCTGAGGAGACGCTCGACATCTACGCGCCGCTCGCGGGCCGCATGGGCATGCAGGAGATGCGCGAGGAGCTCGAGGATCTCTCGTTCCGGACGCTCGACCCGCAGGCGTACAGCGTGGTGATGCAGCGGCTCGATGCGCTGGCGGAGCGCAATCGCAACCTGATCGGCGAGATCGAGAGCCAGCTGGCCCGCAAGTTTCGCGAGCATGGCCTGACGGCGCGGGTGTTCGGTCGCCGCAAGCGGCCATTCTCGATCTGGACCAAGATGGAACGCAAATCCATCGGGTTCGAGCAGCTGTCCGACATCTTCGGCTTTCGCGTCATCATGCCGGATCTCGAATCCTGCTATCGTGCGCTCGGTATCGTGCATACGACGTGGCCTGTCGTGCCCGGCCGGTTCAAGGACTACATCTCGACGCCGAAGCAGAACGACTATCGCTCGATCCACACGACCGTGATCGGCCCGGGCAAGCAGCGCGTCGAGCTGCAGATCCGCACCGAGGACATGGATCAGATCGCCGAGCTCGGCATCGCGGCCCATGCCTTCTACAAGGACGACATCGCCTCGCCGACGGAGCGGCTGAAGCGCGAATCGAATGCCTTCGCCTGGCTGCGCCACACCATCGGCATCCTTTCCGAGAGCGCCAACCCCGAGGAGTTCCTCGAGCACACCAAGCTCGAGCTGTTTCACGATCAGGTGTTCTGCTTCACGCCGAAGGGCAAGCTCATCGCGCTGCCACGCCACGCAAACGTGATCGACTTCGCCTATGCCGTGCATACCGACGTCGGCAACAGCGCCGTCGGCTGCAAGATCAACGGCAAGTTCGCCGCGCTGTCGTCGGAGCTGCAGAACGGCGACGAGGTCGAGGTGCTGACCTCGGACGCGCAGTCGGCGCCGCCCTCGGCCTGGGAGACGCTCGCGATCACCGGCAAGGCACGCGCCGCCATCCGGCGCGCCACCCGAACCGCCGTGCGCGATCAATATGCCGGGCTGGGCCGGCGCATCGTCGAACGTCTGTTCGAGCGGACCAAGCTCGAATATGCCGACGACAAGCTCAAGGGCGCGCTGCCGCGTCTGGCGCGCGCCTCGATCGAGGACGTGATGGCGGCGGTCGGCCGCGGCGAGATCAAGGCCTCCGACGTCGCGCGCGCAATGTATCCGGACTACAAGGAAGAGCGCGTCGTGCGCTACGGCGCCAAGAAGACGGCCGCCGCGCCGGCAGCCAAGGCTGCCGCGCCTGCGGCCGAGCCCCACCGCGGCCCGTTTGCCATCCCGATCAGCGGGCTCAATTCCGGCCTGCCGGTGAAGTTCGCGCCCAACGGCGGTGCCGTGCCGGGCGACCGCATCGTCGGCATCGTGACGCCGGGCGAGGGGATCACGATCTATCCGATCCAGTCGCCGGCGCTGAAGGATTTCGAGGAGGAGCCAGAGCGCTGGCTCGACGTGCGCTGGGACGTCGACGAGACCTCGCCGCAGCGCTTTCCGGCGCGCATTCGCGTCGAGAACGTCAACGAGCCGGGCAGCCTCGCCCAGGTCGCCACCGTGATCGCCGAGCATGACGGCAACATCGACAACATCAGCATGAGCCGCCGCTCGCCTGACTTCACCGAGCTCACGATCGATCTCGAGGTCTATGACCTCAAGCATCTCTCGGCGATCATCAACCAGTTGCGCGCCAAGACCATCGTGGCGCGGGTCGACCGGGTGAATGGCTAATCTGCGGGGATGGCTGCGGCGTTCTGCTTCGGGATGCGCTAAACAAGCCGTAGTCTACTCGAAAGTCCTGCGAGCCGGCCCATGTCCGATCCGTCGAAGTCACATCCTCCGAAGCTGCGCCTTGGCGTCAACGTCGACCACATCGCCACCTTGCGAAATGCCCGCGGCGGCCGCAGCCCCGATCCGGTGCGCGCCGCGCTGCTTGCGATCGAGGCCGGGGCCGACGGCATCACGGCGCATCTGCGCGAGGACCGCCGGCACATCCGCGACGACGACATGGCGCGGCTGAAGGCCGAGATCTCCAAGCCGCTGAACTTCGAGATGGCGGCCACCGAGGAGATGGTGCGGATCGCGCTTGCGACGCGCCCGCATGCCTGCTGCCTGGTGCCGGAGCGGCGCGAGGAGCTGACCACCGAGGGCGGCCTCGACGTGGTCGGCCAGCACAAGGCGCTGGCGCCGGCGATCGCCCGGCTGAGCGATGCCGGCATCCGGGTCTCGCTGTTCATCGCCGCCGACCCGGCGCAGATCGAGATGGCGGCGCGGCTGCGCGCGCCCGTGATCGAGATCCACACCGGCGGCTGGTGCGATGCCATCACCGACGGCCACCACGACAAGGCGGACGCGGAGTGGGAGCGGATCGTCACCGGCACCCGGCAGGCCTATGCAGCCGGGCTCGAGGTCCATGCCGGCCACGGGCTCGACTATGCCACCGCCGAGCGGATCGCGACGCTGCCGGAGATCGTCGAGCTCAACATCGGCTACTTCATGATGGGGGAGGCGCTGTTCGTGGGCCTCGCCGAGACCGTCCGCACCATGCGCGCGGCGATGGATCGCGGCCGTGCGCGGTTGGGGACGGCGGCATGATCATCGGCATCGGCTCCGACCTGATCGACATCCGCCGCGTGGCCGAGGTGATGGACCGGCACGGCGAGCGCTTCCTGAACCGGATCTTCACCGCGGCCGAGCGCGCCAAGGCGGAGCGGCGGGCCAAGAACGAGAAGATGGTGGTCGCCACCTACGCCAAGCGGTTCGCTGCCAAGGAGGCCTGCGCCAAGGCGCTCGGCACCGGGATCCGTCAGGGGGTGTGGTGGCGCGACATGGGCGTCGTCAATCTGCCCGGCGGCCGGCCGACCATGCAGCTCACGGGGGGCGCGGCCGAACGGCTGAAGGCGCTGACCCCCGAGGGCCACGAGCCGCGCATCGACCTGTCGATCACCGACGACTGGCCGCTGGCGCAAGCCTTCGTCATAATTTCGGCGGTGCGCCGCGAGACATCCTGACGGGCGGCCGCCCCAGCAGGAAAAACAAAAATGCGATCGATTTCAGCGAGTTATGTAGTTTTGATGCGGCGATTGATTGCGCGGCCCCGCGCAGTCGTCTAAAACCCGCCGGGATCGAACCGGCTGCATCACGGGCGGATTCTGGGTCAAACCGGAGTTGGCCTTAACCACCAGAATCAGGACAGACTCCCTTAAGCCGCGGAACGGTATGGTGTTCGCGGACGGAGGGGTGTTCGGCAACGGCTGGCGAATCGTCGGACCATTCGCCAAGGGACATTGAAAGAGCGATGAGCGTGACCTCCGGAACCAAGACTGAGAGCGGCCTCGGTGAAACCGTTCGTGTCGTCGTTCATGCGCTACTGATCGCGCTGGTGATCCGTACGTTCCTGTTCCAGCCGTTCAACATCCCGTCGGGATCGATGAAGGCGACCCTGCTGGTCGGCGACTATCTGTTCGTATCGAAATATTCGTACGGCTATAGCCACTACTCGATCCCGCTGTCGCCGCCGCTGTTCTCGGGCCGCATCTTCGGCTCGGAGCCGAACCGCGGCGACATCGTCGTGTTTCGCCTGCCGAAGGATGATACCACCGACTACATCAAGCGCGTGATCGGCCTGCCTGGCGACCGCATCCAGGTGCGCGAAGGGCTGCTCTACATCAACGACAAGCCGGTGCAGCGCGAGCGGCTGTCCGACTTCATCGGCGAGGATCCCTGCGGGCAGCCGGACTCGACCGCGCGCGTCAAGCGCTGGAAGGAGACGCTGCCGAACGGCGTCAGCTATGAGACGCTGGACTGCGTCGACAACGGCTATGTCGACAACACCGCGGTGTATACCGTGCCGGCCGGCAACTTCTTCATGATGGGCGACAACCGCGACAACTCGACCGACAGCCGCTTCCTCAGCCAGGTCGGCTACGTGCCGTTCGAGAACATCGTCGGCCGTGCGCAGCTGATCTTCTTTTCCATTGCCGAAGGCGAGCATGCCTGGGCGTTCTGGCGCTGGCCGGTATCGGTGCGCTGGAATCGAATCTTCAAATTCGTGCGATGATCGACGACTCACCCGATATCCAGACCACGCAGGCTGCCGCATCGAGCCCGCAACCCGGCACGGGTGCGCTGGAGGCGTCGCCCAAGGCTGTGTCGCGGCCGAAGTCTGAGATCAAGCCCGAGCAGAAGAGCGAGCCCAAGACTGAGCCAAAGGCCGATTCCAGGACCGAGGCGAAGCCGGTCTCCAAGCCGGACATGAAGACCGTCGAGTCCGAATCGGGGTCCGCTGGCCCGACCGACGATGGGGCCGACCCGACCGCGCTCGTTGCCGAGGCCGAATCCGACGGCAAAGCGCGCAGCAAGGCGAAGGGCAGCCGCCGTGCCAAGAGCGCGGGGACCGGCGCCGCCAAGGGCGCCAAGGCCGCGGACAAGGCCGCCAATGCGGCGATCGAGGCGCGCATCGGCCATCACTTTGCCGATCCGTCGCTGCTCAGCACCGCCTTCACCCACGTCTCGGCGCTGAAATCGTCCAAGAAGCGCGGCGACAGCTATCAGCGGCTCGAATTTCTCGGCGACCACGTGCTCGGCCTGATCGTGTCCGACATGCTGTACCGCTCGTTTCCGAGCGCGGACGAAGGGGAGCTGTCGAAGCGGCTCGCCGATCTCGTGCGCAAGGAGAGCTGTGCCGACGTCGCCAAGTCGCTCGGCCTGCTCGACGACATCAAGCTCGGCGCGGTCGGCGCCGGCGCCGGGGCGCGGTTGCGCAAGTCGGTGCTGGGTGACGTCTGCGAGGCGGTGATCGGCGCGATCTTCCTCGACGGCGGCTACACCGCCGCGGCGGGCTTCGTCGAGCGCAACTGGACCGAGCGCATGCACAAGCCGCGGCGCCCGCTGCGCGATCCGAAGACGGTGCTGCAGGAATGGGCGCAGGGCAAGGGCCTGCCGACCCCGGTTTACCGGGAGGTGGAGCGCACCGGCCCGCATCACGATCCGCAGTTCCGTGTCGCCGTCGACCTGCCGGGGCTGGAGCCGGCCGAAGGCATCGGCGGCTCGAAGCGCGCGGCAGAAAAGGTGGCGGCATCTGTCATGATCGAGCGCGAAGGCGTGAGCGGCGGCAGCAATGACGGCTGAACAACAATCGGTGCCGGCTGCCGGGACCCGCTGCGGTTTCGTCGCGCTGATCGGCGCGCCCAATGTCGGCAAGTCGACGCTCGTCAACGCCCTGGTCGGCTCCAAGGTCACGATCGTCTCGCGCAAGGTGCAGACGACGCGGGCGCTGATCCGCGGCATCGTCATCGAGGGGGCGTCTCAGATCATCCTGGTCGATACCCCCGGCATCTTCGCGCCGAAGCGCAGGCTGGACCGCGCCATGGTCACGACGGCCTGGAGCGGGGCGCATGACGCCGATGTCGTCTGCGTGCTGCTCGATGCCAAGAAGGGCATCGACGACGAGGCGCAGTCCATCATCGACAAGGCGGCTGCGGTCGCGCACGAAAAGATCCTGGTGGTCAACAAGGTCGACCTGGTGCCGCGCGAGAAGCTGCTGGCGCTGGTCGCGGCCGCCAACGAGAAGCTGTCGTTCGCGCGCACCTTCATGATCTCGGCGATCTCCGGCGACGGCGTCGACGATCTCAGGCGGGCGTTGGCGGAGATGGTGCCTCCCGGTCCGTTCCATTATCCCGAGGACCAGATGTCGGACGCGCCGATGCGGCACCTCGCGGCTGAGATCACCCGCGAGAAGATCTATTCGCATCTGCATCAGGAGCTGCCCTACCAGTCCACGGTCGAGACCGACAGCTGGACCGAGCGCAAGGACGGCTCGATCCGCATCGAGCAGACGATCTTCGTGGAGCGCGACAGCCAGCGCAAGATCGTGCTCGGCAAGGGCGGCGCGACGATCAAGTCGATCGGCGCGCAGGCGCGCAAGGAAATCGCAGAGATCACCGGCGTGCCGGTGCACCTGTTTCTGTTCGTGAAGGTGCGTGAGAACTGGGGCGACGATCCCGACCGCTACCGGGAGATGGGGCTCGAGTTCCCCAGGGAATGACAATGAGCGTGCCGCGCAACGTGCTGTGGTTCGAAGTGCTGCTCTACATCTCGCTGATGCTGGACGCGCTGTCCGTTGCGGTGTCGGACCGGACGCCGACCTTCGACATGACCGAGGACATGATCACCGCGCAGACCGTGCTCAACGGGGTGGTCATCCTGCTGCTGTTCTATTTCGTCTATCTGGCGGCGCAGCGCCGCAGGAACTGGCCGCGCTGGGTGCTGCTGGGGGCGCTGGTGCTGTCCGACATCTCCCTGGTGCAGGTGATCGGCCAGAAGGGCATGACGCTCGATGCCGGCATCGAGGTCATCTCCTGCGCGCTGACGACGATGGGTCTGTACTACTCGTTCACGGGCGATGCGCGCGGCTGGTTCAACGCGTGACGCTTTGACCGTAAGGGCCGTAGAGCGCGGCGCGCCCACCAAGGTTGGGGGCTAGCGCAGAAGGCCACCAAGACGTCATTGCGAGCGCAGCGAAGCAATCCAGGGCTGCGATCCGACTCTGGATTGCTTCGCTGCGCTCGCAATGACGAGTTTTGTGGCGGCAGCGCGCACAAGCTACGTTGATTGTCCACCCGCGGCCGGCACTAGGAGGCAAGCGCGTGTGGAATCATTTGGGCGGCTCGTGAGATGGAATGGACCGACGATGGCATCGTGCTGGGCGTGCGGCGGCACGGCGAATCCTCGGCTGTCGTCGAGCTGCTGACCCGCGAGCATGGCCGGCATCTCGGTCTCGTGCGCGGGGCCAGCGGCAAGCGCATGCGGCCGGTGCTGCAGCCGGGCAACACGGTGCGCGCGACCTGGCGCGCGCGGCTCGACGAGCACCTCGGCATGTACGCCATCGACGCGCTGACCTTGCGGGCGGCGGGGCTGATCTCCGCGCAACACGGCGCCTACGGCGTGACGCATCTTGCCTCGCTGGCCCGGCTGTTGCCGGAGCGCGATCCGCACGAAGACGTGTATCTGCGGCTCGAACATGCGCTCGATGATTTCGAGGATGTGGGCTGCGCCGCTGTCCACATCGTGCGCTTCGAGCTGGCGATCCTCGCCGAACTCGGCTTCGGGCTCGATCTCGACTCCTGCGCTGCGACCGGCGAGACCTCGGACCTGATCTACGTATCGCCGAAGTCGGGCGGCGCGGTGTCGCGCACGGCCGGCGCGCCATGGGCCGACCGCCTGCTGCCTTTGCCGCCCTTCCTGCGCGAGAGCGAGCAGGGCGATGGCTGGTCGCAGCAGGATCTGCTCGACGGTTTCCGGCTGACCGGCCTGTTCCTTCTGCGTCATGTGCTGGAGCCGCGCGGGCAGGGCCATTCCGACGCCCGCGAGGGCTTCATCAACGCGGTGACGCGGGCAAGGCCCGCCTTGCGATAGGGCTCGTTTTCGACGTTCGTCGTCATGTGCCCGCGCGCTCGTTCGCCAACGTCGAGACTGACGACACCACGGGCATCGCGGCAAAGCTGATCCCGATACCGTCTCCGATTGTGACGTCATTCACATCCGTCTTCACACGACCGACGCAGGATCATGCAACAATCCTGGTTGATGATAGTTCTTAGATCATTTTGAGGTTGCGTCGGCCGCGGGTCCTGGCGAAGATTACAGCCCTTCGACGAGATGCGTTTCGTGCGCGCCTTTTTTCATCATCGTGGGGCATTTCGATCATGAGCGATTTCGAGAACCGCAAATCCAGCAACGGGTTCACGTCCAAGCTGTGGCGTGGCGAGCGCATGACGATGATCGGCTTCGACGTTGCCGAGCCCGAACCCGACCTGGTCGGATTCTCGATCGAGGTGAAGTCGCCGGGCGCACGGGATTTTTCTCAGTTGCGCAACAGGATCGCGTTTTCCTACCCGGCCGGGGCCGACGCGGCGGTCGACGGCAACCGCAATTTCCCGTCGACCGAGGCGCCGTTCCAGAAATTCCGCTGGATCCATTTTCCCTACAGGCCCAAGGATGGAGTCTATACGTATCGTGTCGCCAAGCAGCACATGCGCAACGACGGCACGCTGGTGGCGGGGACCAGCCTCACGCTCGACATCACGCAGAGCGCCGTGACCTATGACGGCCTGGTCGACGTCGGTTTCACCCGCAACTTCGCCTCGTCTCAGGCCTATCGCGATCAGTTCGGCAACAATGCCGAGATCATTCCCGTCGAGAGCCGCGACGGGCCGGGCTTCGACAAGCTCGACCTCACCAACGAGGCCGGCGACAGCGTCTATGAGTGGCTGGGGTTCGAGGCCTACGACCTCCTGTTCGGCTTCTTGAAAGAGGCCCTGGCGGATCCCGGGCTCACGCTCGACGTGATGGCCTATGACCTCAACGAGCCCGATGTGATCGGCCAGCTCGAGCAGTTCGGTCCGCGGCTGCGGGCGATCATCGACGATTCCAATGCCAAGGATAACAGTCACAAGCTGCCGGGCAGCGCGGAGTCGCGCAGCGCCAAGCGCTTCAAGCAGGCGGGTGCTGCCGTGCTGCGCACGCATTTCAGCAACCTCCAGCACAACAAGGTCCTGATCACGCGCCGCGACGGCAAGCCCGAGAAGGTGCTGTGCGGCTCGACCAATTTCACCTTCCGCGGCCTCTATATTCAGGCCAACAACATGCTGGTCTTTCATTCGCCTGATGTCGCCGGGCTGTTCGGCGAGATGTTCGACATCGCCTTCGAGGACCCCTCGGTCTTCCGGAAGAATGATTTCTCCAAGAAGTGGCACGCCGTCCATACCGAGGGAAAGCCGACCGTACAGCTCTGCTTCTCACCGCACCAGGCCACCGATCTCTCGCTCAATCCGATCCGGGCCGCGATCGATCAGGCCACCTCGTCGGTGTTCTACTCGGTCGCGTTTCTGAGCCAGCTCGGCGACGGTCCGACCAAGGAGGCGTTCGACCGCGTGATGGAGCGGCCGATCTTCAGCTACGGCACGGTCGACAAGCGCGGCGCCCTGGAGCTGCGCAAGCCCGACGGCTCGATCGGTCTCGTCGATTTCGCCTATCTCGCGAGCAAGGCGCCGGAGCCGTTCCGCAGCGAATGGTCCGGCGGCAAGGGCCGCAACATCCATCACAAATTCCTGGTGACCGATTTCAGCCTGCCGACCGCGAAAGTGTTCACCGGATCGAGCAACTTCTCGCCGAGCGGAGAGAAGGGCAACGGCGACCACCTCATCATGATCGAGGACCGAAAGATCGCCACCTCCTATGCGATCGAGGCCACCCGCGTGTTCGATCACCTGCAGTTTCGCAACCGGATGCGCGACGCGTTCAAGGGCAAGTCCGAGCGGCAGCGCTCCGCGTCCGCGCCTGCGGCGATCACGCTGCGCAAGCCGACGGCGTTGTCCGGCAAGCCGGCCTGGTTCGAGCGCTTCTACGTCGACGGCTCGCAGGCCGAACGCGATCGATTGCTGTTCTCGTCCTAGATATCGTTACGGACAGAGTTGGAGACGACCATGCCATTGAACGACTATTCGCTTCTCAAGGGTCGGCCCATCAACAATCGTCTGGCGTCGGGAAGCAGTCCGCACTATCAGGTGCAGGTCTCCGCCGACGGTGAGCTCTATCGCATCGCCATCAATGTCCGTTCCCAGGATGGCAGCGAGGTCGAGTTCCTGGTCCGCTCGCGCTTCGAACATCCGATCGTCGACGGCCTGAAGGCGTTTTCGGAGGGGCTGCATCCATTGGAGAGCAAGCCCGGCGGCGTGGCGCTCGATTTCATCCGGGGCAATCTGATGCAGCCGTGGGAGCTCAAGCCGCTGCCGCTGTCGGCCGCGGGCCCCGACAACGATCTCAACGAGAAAATCGACGCCTACGTTCAGCGCGCCATGTCCGACGAGACGGCTCTCATTTATGCCTTCGGCGTCGCATGGGGACCGGAGGAGAAGGCCGACCGCTATTTCGGCTTCAAGCCCGGCCGCGGTATCCACGATATCCATTTCAACCAGGGCAATCCGGCCGGCAAATACGCCGGGGACAACGGTCCCTGGCAGGACGGTGGACTGATCTTCGAGTTTCCCGACCAGCAGCAATGGGTCGCCATCTTCCTGAAGTTCCAGACCCAGGCCTGGCATTCGGACGATGTCAGCGGCGGGGTCATCCTGCCGCCCGATCCCGATCACCCGAACGCGCCGCATACGCCGCCCGACCGCGACCACATTCCGCCGCTCGACGTGCCCGACGGGCTGGTGCGGATCATCGCGGCCTATGTCAACGACGTGCGCACGCCGGAGCACGAGACGGTCACGCTGCTGAACACCGCCGATGTCGACGTCGATCTCACCGGCTGGCAGATCAAGGACAAGCAGAAGAACGCCATGCAGCTCAGCGGCACGATCGCGCGCGGCGCCACCTTGGTGGTGCCCATCGTCGCGCCGGTCGCGCTGTCGAACCGGGGCGGCATCATCACGCTGTTGAATGCCGCAGGCGTGAAGGTGCACGGCGTCTCCTATACGCGGGAACAGGCGGCGCAGCCGGGCCGCACCATCCCGTTCCAGTCGTGACCACGTGTCGCGCGGCGGAGCCGTCTCGTCGAAGCGTGGGCTCTCTGCTGGCGCAGAGGCGGGGTGACGTGTACTCCTGTCACGTAAGGGCCAAGGCAAGAGGGCGGCACATTGCTGCCCCCCGCGCAGGTCACGGCGTGAGAGGAGAACGTCATGGGAGTGCTGGTCGACGGCCAATGGCACGACGTCTGGTACGACACGGCGGCATCCGGCGGCCGTTTCATCCGCAAGGATTCTGCGTTCCGCAGCTTCGTCACGGCTGACGGCCGTCCGGGCCCGTCCGGCACCGGCGGCTTCGCGGCGGAAGCGGGCCGCTATCATCTCTATGTCAGCCTGGCCTGCCCGTGGGCTCACCGCACCCTGATCATGCGCGCCCTGAAGGGGCTCGATGACATGATCTCGGTATCGGTCGTGCACTGGCTGATGCGCGAGCGGGGCTGGACCTTTGCCGAGGGTCCGGGCGTCGTGGCCGACAGCGTCAATCACGCCGGCCTTCTGCACCAGGTCTACACCGCCGCGGAGCCGCATTATTCCGGCCGCGTCACCGTGCCCGTGCTGTGGGACAAGCAGAAGCGCACCATCGTCAACAACGAATCCTCCGAAATCATCCGCATGCTGAATTCGTCGTTCGACGGCGTCGGCGCCAAGCAAGGTGACTATTATCCGCAAGCCCAGCGTGACGAGATCGACGCCATCAATGCGCGCGTCTACGACACGCTGAACAACGGCGTCTACAAATGCGGCTTCGCGACCACGCAAGGGGCGTATGAGGAGGCGATCGGCCCGCTGTTCGCCACGCTCGACTGGCTGGAGGAGCGGCTGTCGGCGCGCCGCTTCCTGCTCGGCAACACCTTGACCGAGGCCGACATCCGGCTGTTCACGACCCTGATCCGCTTCGATGCCGTCTATGTCGGCCACTTCAAGTGCAACATCCGTCGCATCGCCGACTATCCGCATCTCGCAGCCTACACGCGCGATCTCTACCAATGGCCGGGAATCGCCGCGACAGTGAATTTCGAGCACATCAAGCGGCACTATTACGAGAGCCATCGCACCATCAATCCGACCGGCATCGTCCCGGTCGGGCCGCGGCAGGATTTCACCGCGCCGCATGGGCGCGAGCGCCTGGCGACGAATTGACGAGGATCCATGGCGGGTGAACGCAACCTCGATACGCTGCTGCGCACGATGGCTCCCGAGCTGCAGGACGGCGCGTTCGTGTTCTGCACTGTCGACACGCATCAGGACATCCCGGCCGGGCTGACGCCCCTCATGCTGTTCCGGGAGCGCGAAGCGATCACGCTCATCGTGCCGCGCGAGGAAGCAGAGCGGGCAGGGTTGCCCTGCCGGTTCGCCTCGCGCCTGATCACGCTCTCGGTGCTATCAGCGCTTGATGCGGTGGGTTTCCTTGCCGCGGTGACGACGAAGCTCGCGGCCGCCGGCATCAGCGTCAACGCGGTCTCGGCGTTTCACCACGATCATCTGTTCGTGCCGGAAGCACGAGGCAAGGAAGCCGTGCTGCTCTTGCATGAGCTGTCTCGCAGCGCCGCCACCTAGCGATGGCAGGACGACGATCAGTCAGGCTTTGCTTCTGCCGACGTGATGCGATCGGCCTCGCCGGAGTCCACTCGGTTTCTTGCGTGTCGTGGCCGGCGACCGCTTCGTGTCACGCGCGGCGCGGGGGGCCGGAGGCCGGCGTGGCGCGATCAGCGTTCGCTCGGCCTGCGCGCGCACCAGGTCCATCAACATCATCGCTGCGGGCGACGGGGTCCGCCCCTTCAGCCGCAGGATGCCGAACTGCGCCATCAGCAGATCCGATGCGCGCGGCTCTTTCAGCTCGGCCACGTTGAGGCGGATCAACTGACCGGAGGCCAGCTCGTGGGTGAGAACGGCGTCGCCCGCGACGAGCACGATGTCGGAGCGAATGGCCATTTGCACCAGCAGGCTCGCGTTCTCGGATTCGAGCGCGACGTCGAAGCCGCGGCCCTCCGGCGCAGCGATGAGCGCTTCCAAGCGCCTGCTGAATTCCGGCGGCAGCGCAACGGAGGCGAAGTGCTGGCCGGCAAGTTCGCGTGCCGAAAGCTCCCGTCGGCGCGCCAACGGATGAGTCGCCCGACAGTAGAAGTATCCCGGAAGGCCGCCGAGCGGCTCGATGTCGAGGCTGTCGTCGGCGCGGATGTCGGTGATGTGCGCGAGGAAGAAATCGAGCTTGCCTTGCTGCAGCACCTCCATCAGGGCGCGCCAATTGTCCTGCACCACGATGATGCGCACGGACGGGTGCTCCGAATACAGCCGCGCCATGGCATCCGGCAGAAGCGTCAGCCCGGTGAAGGCGCCGACGCCCACCGTCACCTCGCCGGCATCTCCCGAGCGGAGCAGGCGCATCTCGCGGCCGAGATCGTCGGCGCCAGACAACAGCGACCGGGCCCGTGCCACCAGCCGTTCGCCGACCGGGGTGATCTCCACCGAGCGCGAGCTGCGGTCGAACAGCCGCATCCCGGCGGCGTCCTCCAAGGTCTGCAAGCTGCGGCTCAGCGCCGACTGCGTGACGTGGGCGCGCTGGGCCGCCCGGGCGAAATGCCGCTCTTCCGCGAGGTAGACCAACTGCTGCAGCTGGCGCAGGGTGGGGGTGTACATCGATGAGCCGAAATCATTGATCCAGCCATAACAATTCATTGGATTTCTGAGACCGTCAATTCCAAAATGGCGCAAATACAAACAGGGGAAATGCCATGGCGGGGTTGGCCAAGTCGCCCCGCGCTGCGGCAGTCTCCCGGCAACAGGCTCTTCTCATGCCCAACGGCGCGCAAGCTCTGATACGGACCCTGGTCAATTCCGGCATTCGGGTCTGCTTCACCAATCCCGGCACCTCGGAGATGCATTTCGTCGCGGCGCTGGATTCCGCGCCGGAGATGCGCGCCGTGCTGTGCCTGTTCGAAGGCGTGGCGACCGGCGCGGCGGACGGCTACGCCCGCATGACCGGCACGCCCGCGGCAACGCTGCTGCATCTCGGCTGCGGCCTCGGCAACGGCCTCGCCAATCTGCACAATGCGCGCAAGGGCAAGGTGCCCGTCGTGAACATCGTCGGCGACCACGCCACCTACCATGTCCCGTATGACGCGCAGCTCCAGTCCGACATCGAGACCGTCGCGCGCAACGTCTCGCCGGAATTCGTCTGGACCTCGCAGGTGACGTCGGAATTGTGCCGCGACGCGGTGGCGGCCGTGAAGGCGGCGTGCTCCTGGCCCGGACAGGTTGCGACGCTGATCCTGCCGGCCGACGTGTCCTGGGGGGAGGGCGGCGTCGCCGAGCCGGCGCCGGTGATCGAGCCGCCGGCGGCCGCCGACGATGCGACCGTGCAGGCGGTCGCCGAGGCGATCAGGGCGGGCGGCCGCAGCGCTTTTCTGCTCGGTGGCACCGCGCTGCACGAGGAGTCGCTGCTGGCGGCCGCGCGCATCGCGGCGGCCTGCGGCGTGAAAGTCTACGCCGAGACCTTTCCGACGCGCATGCAGCGGGGAGCGGGCCTGCCGGCCGTCGAGCGCATCGCCTATCTCGCCGAGATGGCGCAGATCCAGCTCAAGGAGATCGACACCCTGATCCTGGTCGACGCCAAGGCGCCGGTGTCGTTCTTCGCCTATCCCGGCAAGAAGAGCTATCTGCCGCATGACGGCTGCAGGGTGCTGACCTTGTCGACGCCGGCGCAATGCGCCGCGGGCAGCCTGGTCAAGCTTGCGGCCGCGCTGGAGGCCAACAGCGCCACGCCGGCATTGTCACCGGCCTCGCGGCCCGGGCGTCCGCGCGGCAAGAAGCTCACCGCGGAAAAGGTCTGCAAGGCCGTGGGTCATCTCCTGCCCGAGAACGCCATCATTATCGACGAGGCCATCAGCTCCGGCCTGATGCTGTCGAAGTTCACCGCGGGCGCGCCGCGCCACGATCTGATCACCTTGACCGGCGGCGCCATCGGGCAGGGGTTGCCGAACGCGATCGGCGCGGCGATCGCCTGTCCGGACCGGCCGGTGATCGCGCTGATCGGCGACGGCAGCTCGATGTACACGATCCAGTCGCTGTGGACGATCGCGCGCGAGCGGCTCAACGTCACCGCCATCATCTTCAACAACGCCTCCTACTCCGTGCTCAACGTCGAGCTGGAGCGGGTCGGCGCCGAGGAGATCGGTCCGAAGGCGCGGGCGCAGCTCGATTTGCACGGGCCGGTCCTGAAATTCGCGCAGATCGCCGACGGCATGGGCGTGCGATCGACCCGCGTCGCCACGCCGGACGAACTCACCAGCGCGTTGCAGGGGGCGCTGGCGCGGCCGGGGCCGCATCTGATCGAGGCGATGGTGCCGCCGGCGCTGACCGGCCTCAAGTTGAAGCTCCTGCCGCATCTCCTGGGATCGCTCGACCGCGTCCCGCTGCCGGTGGCGCGGATGCTCAAGCGCAAGATCGCGCCGTGACATGAGCGCGACGCTGCAATCCGACCTCGTCATCGCCGGCGGCGGTCTCGCCGGCATCGTCACCGCGCTGGAAGCGCTGCGCGCCGGCAAGTCGGTGACCATCGTGGACAGGGACACGCCGGAGCGGTTCGGCGGGCTGGCGTTGTGGGCGTTCGGCGGCATGGCGCTGATCGGCACGCCGTTGCAGGCGCGCATGAAGATCCCGGATACGCCGGAGATCGCGCTGCGCGACTGGATCAGGTTCGGCGAGCTCGACGCGGCCGAGCACTGGCCGCTGCAATGGGCGCGCTATTACGTCGAGCATTCGCGCGCCGAGGTCTACGACTGGCTGCTGGCGCACGGCGTGACCTTCATGCCGGCCGTGAACTGGGTCGAGCGCGGCCGGCACGGCGACGGCAATGCGCTGCCGCGCTACCACATCGTCTGGGGCACCTCGCAGCGGCTGACGCGCGTGATGATCGCGGCGATGCGCGCGGCCGATCGTGGCGGCAGACTGACGGTTCTGCACCGCCATTGCGTCGTCGGCCTCGATCGCGCCGGCGGCGCCGTGGCGGGCGTCGTTGCCGTCAACGAGGAGACGGGCGCGGAAATCCGCATCGCAGCGCCGCTGACGGTGCTGGCGATGGGCGGTCTCAATGGCAGCCACGCGGAGGCTCGCGCCAACTGGGTCAAAGGCCGGCCGCTGCCGCAGGCGATGCTCAATGGCGCGCATCCGTTCTCCGACGGCAAGCTGCATCACCACGCGGCCGAGGCGCTGGGCGCCGAGATCACGCATGCCGGCGAGATGTGGAACTACGCCGCCGGAATTCCGCATCCGTTTCCGCATTTCGAGGGCCATGGCCTGTCGCTGGTGCCGTGCAAGTCGGCACTGTGGCTCAATCACAAAGGCGAGCGGATCGGGCCGGAGCCGCTGGTGACCGGCTTCGACACCCATGATCTGTGCCGGCGCGTCGCGGCGCAGGAGAAGCCCTATACGTGGCATCTGTTGAACTGGCGCATCGCCGCCAAGGAGTTCGCCATCTCCGGCGCCGAGCACAATCCGCGCATCCGCGACCGGCAGATGCCGATGTTCCTCAAGGAGACGCTGCTCGGCAATCATCGCCTGGTGCGGCAGATGCAGCGCGAGAGCCGGCATTTCCTGGTCGACGAGACGCTGGCTGGCCTCGCCGCCAAAATGAATGCGCTGACCGGCACCGGCGACGTGAAGCCGGAGGTGCTCCAGGCCACCGCCGACGCCTTCGACGCGAACTTTGGGAATGGCGACAAGCTCCACAACGACGACCAGTTGCGCCGCATTCTGCATGCGCGGCAATGGGGGCCGGACAAGCTCCGCACCTGCAAGCCTGCGCCGCTGCAGGCGCCGGGCGCCGGGCCGTACATCGCCATTCATATGCAACTCATCACCCGCAAGAGCCTCGGCGGCCTCAAGACCGATCTGCAGAGCCGGGTCCTCGACACCACGGGCGCGCCGATCGGCGGCCTCTACGCGGTCGGCGAAGCCGCCGGCTTCGGCGGCGGTGGCGCCTCGGGCAAGCGCTCGCTGGAAGGCACGTTCCTGCCGGGTTGCATTCTCACCGCACGGGCGGCGGTGCGCGCGATGTGACGGCTACGGGAACCGTACGAGTCCGCGGAACCGCCGCTGAATTATTGCTCGGTCACTGTCGATCCGGTGCTGCTACGTTCGTCTTCGAGGCACAGGAGATGGAGACCCGTCATGAAGATCTACTGGATCAAGGCTCAGGCGCCGCGCCGCGTGCTGGCGCTGGTGAAGCATCTCGGCGTCCCGGCCGAGTTCATCGACATCACCGGCCAAATGAAGACGCCCGATTATGCCGCGCTCAATCCCAACATGAAGGCGCCGGTGCTGGTCGACGGCGACACCGTGCTATGGGAGTCGACCGCGATCATGGCGCACCTCTGCATCCGCGAGAGCTGCGACATGTGGCCGGCGCGCGATCCGCAGGAGCAGATCGAGGTGCTGCGCTGGCTGGCGTGGACCGACTGCCACTGGGCGCCCGCGGTCGGGCCGTTCTATTTCGAGCACATCGTGAAGAAGACGTTTGGGATCGGTTCGCCGGACCGTGCCGCGCTGGTCGCGAAGGTGCCGAACCTGAAGACGTTCGCCGCCGTGCTCGACGCGCATCTCAGCTCGCATAGCCACATTGCTTGCGACCGGCTCACCATCGCCGATTTCGCGGCCGCTTCGATGGCGACCGACTGGCGCGAGGCCGAGATGCCGATGGAGGCGTTTCCGAACATCGTGCGCTGGCTCGACGGGCTGATGCGGCTGCCGGCGTGGGCCGAGCCGTGGCCGGAGAAGCGCTCGGTCGCGGCCTGAGGCTCACGGCTGCGCGATGCCGTGGCCGAGCTGCTTGGAGATCTCGGCCGCGCAGGCGCGCAGGCGGTTGGCGAGCGGCGATTGCCAGCCGGCATCGAAGGTGCCGGCTGGTCCCATCGCGGTGATGACCAGCGCGACGTGACCGGCGTGATCGAACACCGGCGCGGCGAAGGCATTGACGCCGGGCAGGGGATCGCCGACGGCGCGCGCCAGGCCCTGCGCGCGCACCTCGGCCAGCATCTCCGCCACTTTCGGGCTCCTCAGTGCGCGCTTCGGATTGTAGCCGACACCGAGACGGTCGAGGCCGGCGTCGAGCGCGGCCTTCACCGTCTTCGGCGGCAGGAACGCCGCGAAGGCGCGGCCGGTCGCGGTTTCCAAGAGCGCCATGATCGAGCCGACGCGCATCACGATGTGCACCGGATGGCTCGGCTCCTCCAGCCGCACCACGGTGGGGCCATTGGTGCCCCACACCGCGAGCGAGACCGCGTGATCGATGGCGCCGGCGAGCGCCGCGATCTTCGGAGTGGCGATCCGTACCGCCGACAGCCGCCGCAGGCTGATCAGTCCGAGCTCGAGCGCGAGCGGGCCGATCTCGTAGCGTCCGGTGGTTTCGTCCTGCTCGATCAAACCGATGCGCGAGAAGCTGACGAGATAGGGATGCGCCTTGGCCGGCGGCAGCCCGGCCTCGCGCGCGAGGTCGCGCAGCATCATCGGCTCGCCGCTGCGCGCCAGCGCCTGCAGCAAGGTGCCGCCGACCTCGATCGATTGGATGCCGCGGCTCTCTCGTCCCATGTCTTGTTGTGCCCCTGGTTCGGCGCCGTGCCTACACCGCCAGGAAGCCGCCGTCGACCGGCAGGGTCACGCCGTTGACGTAGGACGCCATGTCCGAGACCAGGAACGCCACGGGGCCGGCGAGCTCCTCCGGCTGGCCGACGCGGCCGAGCGGCGTGCGGCTCATGAAGCCGGCGAGCCGCTCCGGATCGTTGCGGGTCGTCTCCGTCATCGCGGTGGCGATCACGCCGGGCGCGATGGCGTTGACGCGGATGCCGTCGGCGGCGAGCTCGCGCGCCAGCGCCTGGGTCAGCGACTTCACGCCGCCCTTGGAGGGCGAGTAGCCGAGCGTGTTGCTGATGCCGATGAAGGAGGCGACGGAAGCGATGTTGACGATGGTGCCGCGCGTCGCGCGCAACGCGGCGAGAAACGCGTAGGTGACGTTGAACACGCCGTTGAGATTGACGTCGATCACCCGCTGCCAGTTCTGCGCGGCCCGCGGCGAGTCGATATTCTCTCGGATGATGATGCCGGCATTGTTGATGAGAATGGAAATCGGTCCGACCTCGGCGCGTAGCTGCGCGGCCAATGCCGCGCAGCCTGCGGCGTCGGTGACATCGAGCTTGTAGGCCCACGCCTTGCGGCCATGGCCGCGGATCTCGGCGGCGCAGCGCTCCGCACCCTCCATGTCGATGTCGGTGATCACGACATCGGCGCCGCGGCCCGCGAGTCCCAGCGCAATCGCACGGCCATTGCCATTGGCGGCGCCGGTGACCAGCGCCAGCTTTCCGGCCAACATCTGATGGTCGCTCATGCGGCGCTCCTTTGGCCCGCGCGTTCCGCGAGGTGCCGACCGGCAATGTAGCCGAAGGTCAGCGCCGGTCCCAGCGTGATGCCGGCACCCGGATAGTTGCCGCCCATGATGCTCGCCATGTCGTTGCCGGCGGCATAGAGCCCCTCGATCGGCTGGCCCTGGGCGTCGAGCGCGCGGGCATGCTCGTCGGTGCGGATGCCGGCATAGGTGCCGAGATCGCCGATCACCATCTTGATCGCGTAGAACGGCCCGTCCTTGATCGGCGCCACGCACGGGTTCGGCCCATGCAGCGCGTCGCCCTGATAGCGATTGTAGGCGCGCGAGCCCTTGCCGAACGTGGGATCCTGGCCCAGCGCGGCATCGGCGTTGAACGCGGCCACGGTTGCTTCGAGCCCCCGCGGATCGATGCCCGTCGTGCTCGCGAGTTCGGCCAGCGTCGCGCCGCGCTTGAGATAGCCGGTGCTCAGATGATGCCCGAGCGGCATCGGGAACGGCGGCACGCAGCCGAGGCCATAGCGGCGCAAGGAGCGGTGGTCGGTGATCAGCCAGGCCGCGATCTCGCGTCCCGGCTTGGCCGCCTTGACCATCGCCTGCACGAAGTCGTGGTAGGAGTTGCCTTCATTGGCGAAGCGCACGCCATCCGCGGTCACCGCGATCACGCCCGGCTTGGCGCGGTCGATGAAGTGCGGCATCACGCCCTTGCTGCCGTCCTTGCGCGTGGTGACGGAGACCGGCACCCAGGCCGCCGCATGCGGCAGGCCATCCTCGACCCGGCCGCCGACGGCTTCCGCGAGCCGCAGGCCGTCGCCGGTGTTGCCGACAGGGCCGGGCGACACATGCTCCTGTCCGGTCGGCGCATGCGGAAACATCGCCTTGCGCCTGTCGACGTCATGCGGGAAGCCGCCGCAGGCCAGCACCACGCCGAGCCGCGCATTGACGCGGATACGTTGGCCCTGGCGCATCACCACGGCGCCGCGCACGGCCTCGCCGTCGCGGATCAGCTCGGCCACCGGCGACGACAGCCACAGCGGAATCCCGAGATCGAATGCCGACTTCGCCAGCCGCCCCGCCAGCGCATTGCCGTTGGTCAAGGTCATGCCGCGGCCGTGGCGCAGCACGTCCAGCGCATGCTTCGACAGCCGCTTGGCGACGTAGAACGCTGACGCCAGCGACTTGGTCGCGCGCATGAAATGGATGATCTCCTTGCCGGAGCCGAGCATCATGCCGAACACGGTGAGCTCGGGCAGCGGCTGGCCGAGATCCTTGATGTGGTCGCCGAGTTCGCGACCGTCGAACGGCCGCGTGACCATCGAGCGGCCGCCTTGCGTGCCGCCCGGTGCCTCGGCGTGATAGTCCGGAAAGGTCAGCGGCATGTCGAACTTCAGCGCGGTCTTGCTGGTGAAGAAGTCGACCGCCTCCGGGCCCTTGCTCAGGAACGCGTCGACCCGCGCCGCATCGTAGCTGTTGCCGGCCTCGTGGCGCAGATAGCTGCGCGCCAGCTCGGGCGGTTCGTCGATGCCCCAGGCCTTGGCCAGCGACGTGCCGGGAATCCACAGCCAGCCGCCGGAGCGCGCCGTGGTGCCGCCGAAGCGCGGCTCCTTCTCGGTGACGACGACCTTCAGCCCGGCCTGGGCGGCGGTGACCGCGGCCGACAGCCCGGCGCAGCCCGAGCCGACCACCAGCACGTCGCAATCATGGGTTTCGCCGGCCTGGTGATCTGCTCCGCTCATGCGCGCGCTCCTACTTCTTCAGCAGCGGGCACTTGGATTCGGAGACCGGCCGGAACGCATCCTCGCCCTTTACGGTCTTGACGATCTCCAGGTAGTCCCACGGCTCCTTCGACTCCGACGGCTTCTTGACGCGGGCGAGATACATGTCGCGGATGACGCGACCGTCCTCGCGAAGCTTGCCGCCGTGAACGAACGTATCCTCGATCGGCAGCTCGCGCATCTTCGCCATGACAGCCTTCGGATCGTCTGTACCGGCCGCCTTGATCGCCTTGAGATAGTGCAGCACCGAGCCATAGACGCCGGTCTGGATCATCGTCGGCATCACCTTGGCGCGGGCGTAGAACTTCTTCGACCAGGCGCGGGTGGCATCGTCCATGTTCCAGTACGACGCCGTCGTCATGTAGGTGCCTTGCGCCGCCTCGAGCCCGATCGCATGCACGTCGGTGTCGAACATCAGGAGACCGACCAGCTTCTGGCCGCCCTTGACCAGGCCGAACTCGCCGGACTGCTTGATGGCGTTGTCGGTGTCCTGGCCGGCATTGGCGAAGGCGACGACGTCGGCCTTCGAGCTCTGCGCCTGCAGCGCGAACGAGGAGAAATCGGCAGTGTTGGTCGGATGCTTGACGCCGCCGAGGATGGTGCCGCCGAGCTCCTTGATGAAGCGCGTCGCGTCCTTCTCCAGTTGCTGGCCGAAGGCATAGTCCGCGGTGATGAAGTACCAGGACTTGCCGCCCTGGCCGATCACGGCGGAGGTCGTCACCTTCGACAGCGCATAGGTGTCGTAGGTGAAATGCACGGTGTTCGGGCTGCACAGCTCGTCGGTGAGCGAGCTCGCGCCCGGACCGGACAGCAGCGCGATCTTGTTGCGCTCGCGCACCATGTTGTGCACGGCAATCGCGATGCCGGAGTTGGGGATGTCCACGACGGCGTCGACCTTGCCGTTGTCGAACCAGTCGCGCACGACCGTGGTGCCGACGTCGGTCTTCATCTGGTGATCGGCGCTGATGATCTCGATCGGCTTGCCCAGCACGGTGGGCCCGAATTCCTCGACCGCCATCTTCGCCGCCTCGACCGAGCCCGGCCCGCTGTTGTCGCGCCCCCAGCTCGAGAGATCGGTGAGCACGCCGATCCGCACCACGTCGTCGGACACCTGGGCCGAGGCGTGGGTCGAAATGAATGTCGTCGTTGCCAGAAACGCGCAGGCGAGCCACTGCCGTCGCATGAAGATCCTCCCCGTTTGCCCCGCTCTGTCGGCGGTGGCAGCGAGTTAGACATTGACGAATTGGTTTGTCAATTACGAATGGGTGCGATGCAGCGCACAACGACTGTGGAGGTCGTCGCGGATATCGGATGGCGGCTGGGTAGCGCGATGCGCGCTACACGCGCGGCATGATCTGCAATTCGAGCAGCGCCAGTCGTTGCATCGCGGCAGGATCCCGCTCTCCGGTCTTGGCGGCACGCAGCACCGATTCGGCAAGCAGGGTGACATGGGTCGAGCTCACCGGCTCGGGCAGCGCGGCGATGGCGCTGTCGAGGGCCTGCGTCATCAGCACGATGACATCAGGCGAAAACGCAGCGTCTGAAAAATCCTTCATGCAGAACTGTCCGCAGCAGGGGCTTCGGTCGAAAATCGGTTGACGCAACGCGTGTTGATGTTGTCGGCAACGCGCCAGCCGCGGCTCCGGTTCCGGCTCTTCCGAGCTTCGGATCAGCAGAATCGCTGATCTGCCATGCGCAAACTGCCCGTCGAGCCAATCTGCCGCAGGCCGATCAGCTTGTGTCGTCGGGCAAATCAGGACGATGCTTCCGCCCATCCCGCCTCACCCAAGGGGCGTTACGCGCGATCGTCACGATACGCGAGGCGGGGAGCGGTGGCCTGTCGGATCGCAGCGTGCTCTATGCGCGTGGACGAACGAGTCCGGCAGGACGATGAAATCGCAGCGTCCTGGCGCCCCGATGCTGGCGTCAAGCCGGCGATGGATGCCTCAGGCATCGCGCTGACGACGGTGGCTAACAAGCCCGGACACCGGGGAGACTGCGTATAAATCGTAAGCCCATCGCGCAGGGAGGGCCGGGTCGTCCGGCTGACCTGTGGTACCTGCCGCCTGCATTTTTTTCGCAGGCACGGGCCTCAGTCGAGGTCCGGCCTTCCCTGCGCCCTCTGATTGGAGAGGGTGATCGATGTGATAGCTCGGACGCTGATCGCGTCGCGAGAAGGTTTGACCATGTCTTCAGCAAAGGCATTGAAGCGATGGTGGACGAGGAGCTGCCACGCACTCGTCATGCCCGGGCTTGTCCCGGGCATCCACGTCGTTCGGCGTGCGCGGTGCAACGTGGATGGCCGGGACAAGCCCGGCCATGACGTGCAAGACGTGAGGTCTGTCGCCTCACCGGCCTCCGGCTGCTCATTCACCAGAGCGCGAGCTACCCCTTGATGAACGCCAGCAGGTCCGCATTGATCACGTCGGCATGCGTCGTCGCCATGCCGTGCGGGAAACCGGGATAGGTCTTCAAGGTCCCATGCTTCAGCAGCTTGATGCCGATGCGCGCGGAGTCGTCGATCGGGACGATCTGGTCGTCCTCGCCATGCATCAGCAGCACTGGCACGTCGATCGCCTTGAGATCCTCGGTGAAGTCGGTTTCCGAGAACGCCTTGATGCAATCATAGTGCGCCTTGGTGCCGCCCATCATGCCCTGCCGCCACCAGTTGCGGATCACGCCTTCGGAGACCTGGGCGCCGGCGCGGTTGAAGCCGTAGAACGGGCCGCTCGGAATATCGAGGAAGAACTGTGCGCGATTGGCGGCGAGCGCGGCGCGGAAGCCGTCGAACACCTCGATCGGCAGTCCGCCGGGGTTCTTGTCGGACTTGACCATGACCGGCGGCACCGCGCCGAGCAGGGCGGCCTTGGCGACGCGGCCTTTGCCGTGCTTCGCCACGTAGCGCGCGACCTCGCCGCCGCCGGTGGAGTGACCGACGTGAACCGCGTCCCTGAGGTCGAGCTTGGCGGCGAGCGCCGCAACGTCGGCCGCGTAGGTGTCCATCTCGTTGCCGGTCTCGGTCTGGCTCGAGCGGCCATGGCCACGGCGGTCATGCGCGATGACGCGAAAGCCCTTGTCGAGGAAGAACAGCATCTGCGCGTCCCAATCGTCGGACGACAATGGCCAGCCATGATGAAAGACGATGGGCCGGCCCGAGCCCCAATCCTTGTAGAAGATCTGCGTGCCGTCCGATGTCGTCACGAATCCTGAGCTCATGGGATGTCTGCCTTTCTCACTGGATGGAATCTGCCGCGTTCAAGGCGCGGCGTGATGGCGCTCCTCGTCGCGTCGATACGCAACCAAGGATGTCCGCTGCTACCTTAGCGACGGAGGGTGACGATCTCAGCAACACAGACTCGTGTGCGACATCGTTGCATCTCAACGGGACGCGCGATGGCTGCCCAATCCTGAGCGTAGCGGCATGCGTCGGCGGCGCATGACCTGCATGATTTGCGGGCTGCTTGCGGTTCCGCGGCCGGACACCCGGTTTTTCCTCCTGGAACCGGGCAGGGCCGTCATTGCGCCCCGGCGCGTCATCGCATAAAGCGTGTTCCCAAATCGTTCAATTCAGCTCAAGCTCCTGGGCTAACCCACTGAAAGCTCAACGCTAATGGGAAAATCACTGATTCCGCCGGAGCCGGCGGAGATTCACGAGGTCGCGCTGCGCGAGGCGCTGGAGGAGCGCTATCTCGCCTACGCGCTCTCGACCATCATGCACCGGGCGCTGCCCGACGCGCGCGACGGCCTCAAGCCGGTGCACCGGCGCATCCTTTACGGCATGCGGCTGCTGCGGCTCGATCCCGGCACCGCGTTCAAGAAGTCCGCCAAGATCGTCGGCGACGTGATGGGCTCGTTCCATCCGCATGGCGACCAGGCGATCTACGACGCGATGGTCCGCCTCGCGCAGGACTTTTCCTCGCGCTATCCGCTGGTCGACGGCCAGGGCAATTTCGGCAACATCGACGGCGATAATCCGGCGGCCTATCGCTACACCGAAGCGCGCATGACCGACGTCGCGCGGCTGCTGCTCGAAGGCATCGACGAGGACGGCGTCGAGTTCCGGCCGAACTATGACGGCCAGTCGAAGGAGCCGGTGGTGCTGCCCGGCGGCTTCCCGAACCTGCTCGCCAACGGCGCCCAAGGCATCGCCGTGGGCATGGCGACCTCGATCCCGCCGCACAATGCCGCCGAGCTGTGCGACGCCGCGCTGCATCTGATCGAGAAACCCGACGCCAAGTCGCGCGCGCTGCTGCGCTGGGTCAAGGGCCCGGACTTCCCGACCGGCGGTACCGTGATCGATTCAAAGGAATCGATCATCGAGGCCTACACCACCGGCCGCGGCTCGTTCCGCGTCCGCGCCAAGTGGAAGCAGGAGGAGGGCAACCGCGGCACCTGGATCGTCGTCATCACCGAGATTCCCTATCTCGTGCAGAAGTCGCGCCTGGTCGAGAAGATCGCCGAGCTGCTCAACGAGAAGAAGCTGCCGCTGGTCGGCGACGTCCGCGACGAATCCGCCGAGGACGTGCGGCTCGTGATCGAGCCGAAGTCGAAGAACGTCGATCCGGCGCTGATGATGGAATCGCTGTTCCGGCTCACCGATCTCGAGAGCAAGATTCCGCTGAACCTCAACGTGCTGATCAAGGGCAAGATCCCGAAGGTGGTGGGTCTCGCCGAGTGCCTGCGCGAATGGCTCGATCATCTGCGCGACGTGCTGCTGCGCCGCTCGAACTACCGCAAGAAGCAGATAGAGAACCGGCTGGAGATCCTCGGCGGCTATCTGATCGCCTATCTCAACATCGACGAGGTGATCCGGATCATCCGCACCGAGGACGAGCCGAAGCCGGTCCTGATGAAGACCTTCAAGCTCACCGAGGTGCAGGCCGAGGCCATCCTCAACATGCGCCTGCGTAGCTTGCGCAAGCTCGAGGAAATGGAGATCCGCACCGAGGACAAGAACCTACGCGGCGAGCTCAAGGGCATCAATGCGCTGCTCGGTTCTGAGCAACTGCAATGGGCCAAGGTCGGCGAGCAGGTCAAGACGGTCCGCGACCTGTTCGGGCCGAAGACGCCGCTCGGCAAGCGCCGCACCAATTTTGCCGACGCGCCGGAGCATGACCTCGCCGCGATCGAGGAGGCCTTCATCGAGCGCGAGCCGGTCACGGTCGTCGTCTCGGACAAGGGCTGGGTGCGCACGCTGAAGGGCCACGTCGCCGATCTGTCGAACCTGCAGTTCAAGACCGACGACCAGCTCGGCCAGGCGTTCTTTGCCGAGAATACGTCCAAGGTGCTGCTGTTTGCGAGCAACGGCAAGTTCTACTCGCTCGACGTCGGCAAGCTGCCCGGCGGCCGCGGCCATGGCGAGCCGATCCGCATGTTCATCGATCTCGACCAGGATGCCTCGATCGTGTCGATGTTCGTCACCAAGGGCGAGCGCAGGTTCCTGGTGGCGGCGTCCGACGGCCAGGGCTTCATCGTCAAGGAAGAGGATTGCGTCAGCAACACCCGCAAGGGCAAGCAGGTGCTGAACGTGACCGCACCGGCGGAAGCGCGCGCGATCACCACCGTCCAGGGCGATCAGGTCGCGGTCATCGGCACCAACCACAAGATGGTGGTGTTCGGGCTCGACCAGGTGCCGGAGATGGCGCGTGGCCGCGGCGTCCGGCTGCAGAAATACACCAGCGCGCAGCTGTCCGACGTCACGACGTTCGAGCAGAAGCAGGGGCTCGCCTGGAAGGATTCCGCCGGCCGCGACCAGGGCCTGAGCTGGAAGGAATTGGCCGACTACCGTGGCAACCGCGCCGATGCCGGCCGCATCGCGCAGGGCCTGCCGAAGTCGAACAAGTTCAACCGGCCGATCGAGTAGCGACGTAATAGTATCCGTCCGGCGGCCGTCTATATCAGACAGCGGGCGATCGCGAGGTGCGCGATCGCCCGGAGACATGTTGGATGGCGCACTCGCATTCTCATCATCCCGACCATGATCATTCCCATGATCATGGCTCCCCGCACGCCCATGGCCACGCCGGCCACAGCCACGCGCCCGCCAGCTTCGGCACGGCGTTCGCGATCGGCGTGTCGCTCAACACGGCCTTCGTCATCGCCGAGCTCATCTTCGGCTATGCCGCGCATTCGCTGGCGCTGATCTCGGACGCCGTCCACAATCTCTCCGACGTGATGTCGCTGCTCCTGGCCTGGGGCGCGCTGTGGCTGTCGGGCCGGCGGCCGACCGACCGCCACACCTATGGCTATCGCCGCGCCTCGATCCTGGCCGCGCTGATCAATGCCGGCCTGCTGCTGCTCGTGGTCGGCGGCATCGCCGTCGAGGCCTTCGACCGCCTGCGCAATCCGGACGAGGTCGCCGGCACGACCGTGCTGTGGGTGGCTGCGCTCGGCATCGTCATCAACGGCGCCACCGCGATGCTGTTCATGCGTGGCCGCGACACCGACCTCAATATTCGCGGCGCCTACCTGCACATGGCCGCCGACGCCGCCGTGTCGTTCGGCGTGGTCATCGCGGCGCTGGTGACGATCTGGACCGGATGGCTGTGGGTCGACCCGGTGGTCAGCCTGATCATCGCGCTCGTGGTGCTCCTGAGCGGCTGGGATCTCGCCCGCGACAGCGTCAATCTGGCGCTCGACGCCGTGCCGCGCGACATCGCCCTGCCGGCGGTACGCGATTATCTCGCCTCCCTCGACGGCGTCAGCGAGGTGCACGACCTCCACGTCTGGGCGATGAGCACCAACGAGACCGCGTTGACGGCGCATCTGGTAAGGGCAGGCGGAACGGATGATGCCTTCCTGCATCGCGTCTGCGCTGAGCTGTCCCATCGCTTCAATATCCAGCATCCCACCCTGCAGATCGAGGCCGATGGCTGCGCCTGCAAGCTCGCTCCCGCCGACGTGGTGTGAGCAGTACGCGAATGTGCCCTCGGCACGCAACGACTGGACAGCCCATGCCCGTGACGATCTTCCACAATCCCGCCTGCGGCACGTCGCGCAACACGCTCGCAATGATCCGCGCCTCGGGTGAGGAGCCCGAGGTGATCGAATATCTGAAGACGCCGCCGAGCCGCGAGCAGCTGATCGCGCTGATCAACGCGATGGGCGTCAAGGTGCGCGACGTGCTGCGCGAAAAGGGAACGCCCTATGCCGAGCTTGGGCTGGGCGATCCCAAATGGACCGACGACCAGCTGATCGAGGCGATGCTCGCGCACCCCATCCTGATCAACCGGCCGATCGTGGTGACCAGCAAGGGCGCGCGGCTCTGCCGCCCGTCCGAACTCGTGCTCGACCTGCTCGATCATCCCGTCTCCTCCTTCACCAAGGAGGACGGCGAGGTGGTGAGCCGGCCTGGCTGAAGCTTTCCGGATCGTGACGCGTTGGTGAGTTGAAACCATGGATACGGCGACCCGTCTCGAAGTGGCGAACTGGCTCGTGGCTCAGAGCCTGACCGGCATGCCGGAAAACGAGATCCTGCGCGGCTTCTGCGAGCGCTGCCGCGCGGCCGGACTCGAATTGTCACGCAGCCTCGCGATCATCGACACGCTGCATCCGATCTTCGAGGGGCGTGGCTTCCGCTGGAACGATTTCGACACGAACGAGGCCGACAGCTTCGAATATGGCTCCAGCAATGAGGGAGAGGCGGCACAGAACTGGCGGCGCTCGGTCTTCCACCACATGCTGGAGAACGGCCATGACGAGTTCAGCATCGACTTCCTGAATTGTGCGCATCTCGATTTTCCGATCATCGAGGAGCTTACCGCACAGGGGCATCGGCACTATCTCGCCTTCGTGCACCGGTTCGGCGAAGCCGGCACGCTCGGCCAGATGGACTGCTTCTATTCGAACTGGCTGACGCGGCGTGACGGCGGCTTCACCGACACGCAGGTCGGCGCATTGCGCGACCTTGTCCCGCTGCTCGCGCTGACGATCAAATCCGCGCAGCAGGTCGACATCGTGCGAACCCTTGGCCGCGTCTATCTCGGCCGCGATGCGTCGGAGCAGGTGCTGCGCGGCCGCATCTCCCGCGGTGTCACCGAGCGCATCAATGCCGTGCTGTGGTTCTCCGACCTGCGCAGCTCGACCGCGATCAGCGAGAGCATCTCGCCGGACGAGATCATCCCGCTGCTCAACGACTATGCGGAGGCGTCGATCGACGCGATCTACGAGTCCGGTGGCGACGTGCTGAAGCTGATCGGCGATGGCGTGCTGGCGATCTTCACCGGCGGCGACATGGCCTCGGCCCGTCACGCCGCGCTGCGCGCCGAGCATCGCTTTCGGCTGAACATCCTGAAGCTGAACGCACGGCGCGCCGGCGAGGGACGGCCTGTCACCTCGGCCTATGTCGGCCTGCATGTCGGTGAGGTGTTCTACGGCAATATCGGCAGCGAGGACCGGCTCGACTTCACCGTCGTGGGACCGGCCGTCAACGAGGTCAGCCGCATCGCCTCGATGTGCCGCTCGGTCGATCGCGAACTGTTGGCATCCTCCGAATTCTGCGAGGGGCTCGACGGCGAAGGTCGGCGCTATCTGGTGTCGACCGGGCGCTACGCGCTGCGCGGCATCGGCCGCGCGCAGGATCTGTTCACGCTGGATCCGGACATTGCCGGCAGCGCCTCGGCCACGCGGGCCTACGAGAACTACCTGGCGGACGAGATGTCGCACCCTTGACCCACGTCAATGCCCAGCAGAAGCGAGTCTGCCCAGCATTCTCCGCCGGGAGATGAAAGCTCATGTACAAACATATTCTGCTGCCGACCGATGGCTCCGATCTGTCCAAGGCCGCGATCAAGCACGGCATCGCGCTCGCCAAGGCGACCGGCGCCAAGGTCACGGCGCTGGTGGTGTCGACGCCGCTGCATTCGCTGGTCGTCGATCCCCACGCTGCGACCAAGGCGCTCGCGCAATACAAGTCGTTGGTGGCCGATCAGACCGCGAAATATCTCGATCATGTGAAGGACGATGCCGAGCAGGCCGGCGTGGCCTGCGCCACGCTGTGCGTCGAGCACGACAAGCCCTATGAGGCGATCGTCGAGACCGCGCGCAAGCAGCATTGCGATCTGGTGCTGATGGCCTCGCACGGGCTGCGCGGCGTGTCGGCGATCCTGGGCAGCGAGACCTTGAAGGTGCTGACGCATTCGACCGTGCCGATCCTGGTCTATCGCTAGGCGGGCTGCGGCTCCGGCTGGCGCGCGATCGCGACGACCGGCGAGGCGAGGATGACGAGCGCCTGCAGGCCGAAGATGGCGGCGACGAGGTAGAGACATATGTCGGCGCCGTAGCGGCCGCCGACGACCGCGCCGAGCAGCGAGCCCAGCGGACGGGCGCCGTAGCTCAGGATGTTGATGGCCGAGACCCGCCCGAGCAGGCCGGCCGGCGTCACCGACTGCCGCAGCGTCGTGGTCGAGATCACCCAGAGGATCGGCCCGGCGCCGAGCAGGAAGAAGCTGAGCGCGGCCAGGAGAGGCGAAGGGACGACCGTGGTGAGCGCCATCACCAGCGCTGCGGTGAAGCCGGTGACGGGGCCGAGCCCGATGACGGTGCCGAACGGCAGAAGCCGCATGATGCGCGTCGCCAGCAGCGCGCCGCACACCATGCCGATGCCGAACATCGACAACACCGTGCCGACGCCTCCCGCCGACAGGCCAAGCCGGTGCACGGCATAGGGCACGAACACCGCGAGCAGCAGGAAATGCGCCGTGTTGAAGATGAATTGGGTCACGAACACCGGCCGCAGCAACGGATGATGCAGCACGAAGGCGGCGCCTTCCCTGATGTCGGCGAGCGGATGGCGGCGCGGCACGGGCGCGCGAGCGGGCTCGGCGATGCCGGCCAGGCAGATGGCTGCGACCAGCGAGAGCGCCGCGGCGCAGCCGAAGGCGGGCGCGCCGCCGATCCAGCCGACCAGCACGCCGCCGAGCGCAGGCCCCGCCGCAAAGGCGATGGTGCGGGCAAGCTCGATGCGCGCATTGGCAGGCGCCAACTGGGCCGGGGCGACGAGGCTCGGCACCACGGCCGGCGCGGCGACGCTGAACACGACCGTGCCGCACACCGCTGCGAATCCGAGCGCCGCCAGCAGCGGCAGCGTGAGCACGCCGGCCGCCAAGGCGATGAGGATCGCGAGCAGCGCCAGCGCGCGAAGCGTCTCGGCCATGGCCATCAGCAGCCGTCTCGGCATCCGGTCGGCGAGCAGCCCCGCAGGGATCGCGAACAGCACGAAGGGCGCGGTCAGCGCCGTCTGCAGCAACCCGGTCTCGCCCTCGCCGACACCGAGCGCGAGCACCGCGACGATCGGTGCTGCGGCGAGCGCGATCTGCTCGGCCGATTGCGCGGTGAGGTTGGACCAGGCGAGGCGGTGGAAGGCGGCGGGCAGGGCGGAGGGAGACATGAACAGGAACCTGTTGTGATGATGCGGCCATCATCACTGCGCCGCCTCCTTGCGCCCACCCGCTTCCTGATCTCCTGCATCGCCCCTCGCGCGGCGGACGGCCTATGCCGCGGTCGGTGCCTCGGCCAATCCCCATTCCGGAGGCAGCGTGCGGAACGCCAGATGCGTGCCCGCATTCAGCGGCGCCGTCTTGAAGCCGAACCGGTGCCAGGCCAGCGCCAGCGCATGCTGGGTGTAGATCGAGATGTGGCCGTTGCGCGGCGCGACGTACCACCAGGACATGCCCTGGCTGTCGAAATCGTCTGGCTGGGTCAATGTGGAGTAGAACACCGCGCCGGGCTCGGCCACGCAGGCCGCCATGGCTCCGATCGTCGCCAGCGGATCGGGCACGTGCTCGAGGGTCTCGAAGCAGGTCACGAGATCGAACTTGCGATCGGGGCGGGTCGCGTGCTCGGCCACCATCGGATCATAGGTGACCGCTTCGGCAAAGCCTTGAGCGCGCAGGCCGGTGCAGAACAGGTCGTTGCCGCCGCCGAAGTCGAGCACCCGCATCCCGGCCTTGTGCGGCGCCCAGAAGCGGGCCACGGCCGCCGCATTGTCGGTTGGCCGCTTGATCCGATAGTCTGGATCCACGGCTTCGTAGCCGTCGTTGTAAATGTGGGTCTTGAACTGCTCGATGCCCCAGTCGTCGAAGGCGTCCGTAAACAGGAAGCCGCAATCCGAGCAGCGCCGGTAGTAGATCGGCACGCCGGCCAGCGGCGGGCGATGTGCATGGGCCGTCTGGCAGGGGCGGTTCATGTCGACCACGCCGTAGAGAGAGGCAGGACCGTCACAGATCTTGCAGGGCACGGGCGCGTTCGTGACCGGTCGGAGACCGAGTTGGGGGGAGAGCATGTTGGATCCCGTCAGTGGGGCAGTGGCACCCGTCGCCGGCGGCACGCCCGCGAGGGCCGCGCGCGAATCGGCAGCAACAGGCTCTCGCGATGATGAAGCGGTATCGGAGGATTTCTAGCCTCTCTGCGAGGCGCAGCCATAGGCGGGAGACGCACTTGCAAATAAGTTGCATTAAAGCTCGGTTTCGTCCAGGATGATGTCATGGACGCAAAATCGTCAGACCTTTCGCAACTGCACGCCATGGTTCCGCCGAGCGACCGCCTGATGAACGCAGGCTGGCGCGGCGAGCGCGGCGATCCGTCGCTCGGCGACATGTTCGCGACGGTACGAACCGCAACAAAAGGGTCGCTCTGGCGGAAGCTGCTGGCCTTTCTCGGACCCGGTTACCTTGTCGCCGTCGGCTATATGGACCCCGGCAATTGGGCGACGTCGCTCGCCGGCGGTTCCAAATTCGGCTACGTCCTGCTCTCGGTCGCGCTGCTGTCCAACCTGATGGCGATCGTGCTGCAGTCGCTCTGCACGCGGCTCGGCGTCGCCACCGGCCGCGACCTCGCCCAGGCCTGTCGCGACTCCACCCCGCGCTGGGTCTCGGTGCCGCTGTGGCTGTCGGCGGAGATCGCGATCACCGCCACCGATCTCGCCGAGGTGATCGGCACAGCGATCGGTCTCAGCCTGCTGTTCGGGCTGCCGCTGTCGATCGGCGTCTGCGTCACCGCGCTCGATGTCTTCCTGATCCTGGCGCTGCAGGCGTTCGGCTTTCGCTGGATCGAGGCCTTCGTGGTCGCGCTGCTCGGCATCATCGCGCTGTGCTTCGCGATCCAGATCGCGATGGCCGAGCCCGACTGGGCCGAGGTGGTGAAGGGCTTCGTGCCCAGCGGTCAGCTGATCGCCAATCCGGAGATGCTCTATCTGGCGCTCGGCATTCTCGGCGCGACCGTGATGCCGCACAATTTGTATCTCCATTCGGGCCTGGTCCAGACGCGCGGCTACGGCGACAGCCCGGAGGACAAGCGCGAGGCGATCACGCTTTCCACGATCGATTCCACCATCGCGCTGTGCCTGGCGCTGACCATCAACGCCTCGATCCTGATCCTGGCGGCGGCAACGTTCCACCGTACCGGACAGCGCGACGTGGCCGAGCTCGACCAGGCGCATTCCTTCCTGGCGCCGCTCCTGGGATCGACGCTGGCACCGACGCTGTTTGCAATCGCGCTGTTGTGTTGCGGCCTGAACTCGACGATCACCGCGACCCTGTCCGGCCAGATCGTGATGGAAGGCTTCCTCCACTGGCGGATCGCGCCCTGGCTGCGCCGGCTGATCACGCGCATGATCGCGATCGTGCCGGCGGTGGCGGTGACGATCTGGGCCGGCGAGAAGGCGACCGGGCAGCTCCTGATCCTCAGTCAGGTCGTGCTCAGCCTGCAACTGCCGTTCGCCATCGTGCCGCTGGTGCTGCTCACCGCGAGCCGCGCCAAGATGGGGCAGTTCGTGGCGCCGCGCTGGCTGACGGCGATTGCGAGCCTGATCGCGGTGGTGATCATCGCGCTCAATGCCAAGCTGGTGTGGGATCTGGCGATAGGTTGATGGAGGCGAGTAGCGAATAGGGAGTAGCGAATAGCGGTCGTTCAAATCCCTATTCGCTACTCCCTATTCGCCATTCGCTTCTTCATTCCTGCGGCTCCGGCGCGGTGTCGCCCTCGGCATCCACGCGGAGCCATCCGGCCGCCGCGAGCCGCTGCTGCGGCAGATAGCGGCTCTTGTAGTCCATCTTTTTCGAGCCCTCGATCCAGTAGCCGAGATAGACGTAGGGCAGGCCCTGGCGCCGCGCCCGGGCGATGTGGTCGAGGATCATGAAGGTGCCGAGCGAGCGCGTGGTCTCCGACGGGTCGAAGAACGAGTACACCATCGACAGGCCGTCGCTGAGCACGTCCGTCAGCGCCACCGCGACCAGCTCGCCACCGCGGGCGTTCGGACCGTTGCTCAGATTGCGGCGGCGGTACTCGATGATTCGCGTCTCGACATGGCTGTCCTCGACCATCATTGCGTAATCGAGCACCGTCATGTCGGCCATGCCGCCATGGCGATGGCGCTGATCGAGATAGCCGCGGAAGATCGAATATTGCTCCGACGTCGGCACCGCGCTGCGCTGCTCGCCGACCAGATCGGAATTGCGCGCGAGCACCTTGCGGAAGTTGCGCGAGGGGCGGAATTCGTTGGCGATCACGCGGACGGACACGCAGGCGCGGCACTGGTCGCAGGCCGGCCGGTAGGCGATCGACTGGCTGCGGCGGAAGCCGCCATGGGTCAGGAGGTCGTTGAGATCGGTAGCCTTGTCGCCGACCAGATGCGTGAACACCTTGCGCTCCTGCCGGCCCGGCAGATACGGGCAGGGCGAGGGCGCGGTCAGGTAGAATTGCGGGGTGTCACGCGAATGCTGGGTCAAGGAACGTCGTGAGCCTCCGAGGCGATCATCAACAGAATTGCGCTCCGGAGGCGGCCGGTCAATCGCTTTTGCTGCGCCACCTGACGTCTCATCACGTGCGAGCCGGTTCAACCAGCTGCGAGCGCACCGACGTGTTGATCACGACGGTGCCGAGCACGAAGTCGTGCAGCAGCCGGCGGCGGCCGTTGAACAGTCCGATCAGCAGCACGAGCGGCGACAACACCGAGACGGAGATCCAGAAGCAGACCGCATGCACGGCACCGAGCACAAAGTAGCCCGGCGCGCCGTACCAGGTCCGGAGCTCCAGATCCATCACCCGCATGCCGATCGTCGCCGAGCTCGGGCCGCCGATCGTGGCGCCGTAGTAGACGATCGCCCAGATCACCGAGGCCGGCGACACCAGCCAGAACAACGCCCAGCCGAGGCCCAGCGTGACCAGGCCGAACACGGCGATGAAGATCACCGCCAGGATCACCGGGACGGAGAGCACCAAGAGATCGATCAGGAATGCAATCATCCGCCGCGTCAGCACACCGCGAAACAATTCCGGCTGCTGATAGGGGTCGTAGGCGTGCGGCCGGGTACCGGCACCGCCATTGCTATCGCCTGAACCCATATACGCCATGAATCTGCCCTCCGGATTGGCTCAGAGGACATGGGAACCCCACTTCCGCTTGCAAGAGCCGTTCGTGCATGGGGCGCGGCAAATTTCCGGCGATTTCGCGATTTGCAAGCCCGCTTGTAAGCCGGCGCGCGCGCATAGCCGGCGCGCCCGGAAGACCGCCGCAGACCCAGATCCCGAGGCGCCCGCTCAGCGCTGCTGCTGCAGCCGCTCGGCAGCCTGCGGGGCGAAATAGGTGAGCACACCGTCGGCGCCGGCGCGCTTGAAGGCGAGCAGGCTCTCCATCATCGCCCGGTCGCCGTCGATCCAGCCATTGTTGGCGGCCGCCGCGATCATCGCGTATTCGCCCGACACCTGATAGGCGAAGGTCGGCATGCTGAAGGTGTCCTTCACGCGCCTGACGACGTCGAGATAGGGCATGCCCGGCTTCACCATCACCATGTCGGCGCCCTCGGCGATGTCGAGCTCGACCTCGCGCAACGCCTCGTCGGAGTTGGCGCTGTCCATCTGGTAGGTCCGCTTGTCGCCGGTGAGCGTCTTGGCCGAGCCGATCGCGTCGCGGAACGGGCCGTAGAAGGCGGAGGCATATTTGGCCGCATAGGCCATGATCTGCACGTCGAGGAAGCCGGCCTGATCCAGCGCCTGGCGGATCGCGCCGACCCGGCCGTCCATCATGTCCGACGGCGCGATGATGTCGCAACCGGCCTCGGCCTGCACGAGGGCCTGGCGCACCAGCACCGCGACCGTCTCGTCGTTGAGGATGCGGCCGTCCCGGATCAAGCCGTCATGGCCGTGGCTGGTGAACGGATCGAGCGCGACGTCGCAGAGCACGCCGATCTCCGGAAACTCCTTCTTGATCGCGCGCACCGCCTGGCAAACCAGATTGTCCGGGTTGCAGGCCTCGGAGCCGTGCTCGTCGCGCAGCGACGGCTCGGTGTAGGGGAACAGGGCGATGCAGGGGATGTCGAGCTTGGCGGCGCGTTCGGCATCGCGGACGATCTCGTCGACGCTGAGCCGTTCCACGCCCGGCATCGATGCGACCGTGCTGCGGGTCCGATCGCCCTGCACCACGAACAGGGGCCAGATCAGATCGTCCGTCGTGAGCACGTTCTCCCGCACCAGCCGACGCGCCCACTCGGCCTTGCGGTTGCGGCGGGGGCGGATGGTGAGATCGAGCGCCGGTATCGGTGCAGTGGCCGGGTTGCGCGCGGTGTCGCGCAGGTCGATCGGGCGCCCGAATTTGATCGCCATGGGGTGCTGGCTCCTTGAGCTGGCCGGCGAGCCGGAGGATTTGATTTGTTGTAATTCCAACAATCTGTAGCACTTCGGCCGCCGCCCGTCACTTGACCTGACGCAAGCGGCCCGGTTGATTTCCGGCCCGGTTGATTTCACGGTGCCGGCCGGTCAAGAATCGCCATGCTCCTGGTCTTGAGAGGCCCCAATGACGACCTGCCTGTTCTGCTCGAGCTGCCATGGCTGAGATTCCCTCGGCGCGAGATCTGGCGCGTGACAACGCCGCCATGTCGATTGCCGCCATGTCCTCGGATCGGCGCGAGAGCGACGATAATGTCTGGACGCGGCGGCTGGTGCTGTTCCTGCGGGTCATGGCCATGCTCTCGATCGCCAAGGGCCTTTATCATTG
Source organism: Bradyrhizobium sp. HKCCYLS3013 (assembly GCF_051167615.1). NCBI lineage: Bacteria > Pseudomonadati > Pseudomonadota > Alphaproteobacteria > Hyphomicrobiales > Nitrobacteraceae > Bradyrhizobium > Bradyrhizobium sp. HKCCYLS3013. The sequence continues at coordinate 183,063 of NZ_JBNPTK010000003.1, read as the reverse complement.
GGCCCAGGTGACCGGCTTCATCGGCGGCGAGGACGACGCGTTCGAGAACCAGGCGATGGCCTGGCAGGCGGCGACGGTCTATTTCGCGGTGATCGAGCTCGTCGCCGCGGTCGGCCTGTGGCTGGCGACGCCGTGGGGCGCGGTGGTGTGGCTCACCACGGTCGTGTCGATGGCGGTCATCGAGCTGATGTTCCCCGGCATCTATGGCGGCAATCTGCTGGTGGTCGCGGGCGAGGCGATCATGCTCGCCGCCTACCTCGTGCTGGCCTGGATGGCGGCCCGCGAGCGGCCACCGTAGGTGGTGAGGAAAATTCGTTGCACGCCGTAAATCCTCTCAGCGCGATGCAAGTAATGTTTCGAACACCTTAAGAGCGCCTGCCACAGCCGTTACACAGACCTTAGCGGTGGGAACTGCACCTGTTTTGGAATGTGACAGGGGGGTGAAACAGAGCGCGAACATTGCCCGTCGTCCGTCAACGGACCCTTGCAAAAGCCCCTGTAATCACTGGATTAAAAGAGGATTCACTCTCCGCGATTCATTCTCTCTTTATGCTCTTATTTAAGGCGATCTTCAAAGCACGCCCCTTAAGTTCGTTCTATCAGACGGGACAAAAGTTTCGTCGAATAAGTCGACAAAAACGACGACAGGGGAAGTGTCATGATGAAAGCCGTTGCGACGGCCGTGGAGACTGCTGCGCCGGGCCAGGGCGGCACCGTCCAGTCGCTCTATCTGGAAGCTCTGACGCTGGTGGAGCGGCTGCATCGCCGCCTGCTCGACGTCATCAAGGACGAGTTCGACCGCCGTGGTCGTTCCGACATCAATTCGGTCCAGGCGCTGCTGCTCTATAACATCGGCGACAAGGAGCTGACCGCGGGCGAGCTGCGCACGCGCGGCTACTATCTCGGCTCCAACGTCTCCTACAACCTGAAGAAGCTCGTCGAGCTCGGCTTCCTTGATCACCAGCGCTCGCGCGTCGATCGCCGCTCGGTCCGCATCCGCCTGACCCCCCAGGGCCAGGAGATCCGCCGCATCGTCGACTCGCTGTATCAGAAGCACGTCAAGACCGTGGAGCAGGTCGGCGGCATTTCGAGCGAGGAGTTCTCAACGCTCAACAAGTCGCTGCACCGCCTCGAGCGGTTCTGGACCGACCAGATCCTGTATCGTCTCTGAGCCGGCTTCATCGTTTCGGCTGATCCGGCCTCAGACATCGAGAGAAGACCGGACAGCCCTCGATCCTCTGAGTTCGACCTTGCGTCGGCCCCTGCTGGGCCGGCGCTTTTTTCTTTTGTCGTGGCTCACTTCGTTCGCTGTTGCGAAAAACATCCACTCCGAACTGGAACCAATATCGCCTCTCGGACTTGTCTCCCGCGGAGGTCGGGTGATGCTGCACGATTACGGAATGCAGGTCATGAACGTGGAGCTGGTGAGCGACGCCTATGCGATCGCGGCCAACTACCTGCGGCTGTCGGGGGCGATGACGGATACCATCACGCCGAACGAGCAGCTCGTCGACATGATCGTACAGCTGATTCACCGCGGAGAATTCAACAAGCTCAGACTCGCGAACAAGGCGATCTCGATGTTCGAGATGGCCTCTGCGGCCTGACCATCAAGAGGGGTTGATATGGAAGCTGCCATCGATCGGATCATGCATACCTACGACCTGCTGGCGAACCGCACCGCGGCGGCCAGCGAGGAAGCGCGGCGCAAGGTCAGCGCCTACATCCAGACCTTGTTCGAAGCCGGCGAGCGTGACCCGCATCGTCTCACGGTGTGCGGCCTGACCTACCTGCGCCAGCTCGACGGCCGCGTCGATCCGGTGAAGGCCGGCTACACCGGCCTCTGATGTCATCGGCGCGCGATGGCTCGCGCGCTTGCCTCATGATACCGACAACCTGTATGAGACCGTCAGGTTTCATGCAGGTTGTTTATTTTTGGGGGATCGATGCGTTTGGTGTCCCGAGTTATTGCCACGGTGGGACTCTTGGCCTTCGCGTGCGGCGAGCTGAGTCTGCCCACGAGGAGCATGGCTGAGACGGTCTGGCCCCAGAAGGGACCGAACAGTCGAGAAGCGCTGGCCAGAGTTGGAGCCTGCGCGGAGACGACGATCACGAAAATTGCTGGTCGGTTCGATGAGCCGCTGTCGCCGACCCCGTTCAAGCTCGGCGAGAAGCTCGACGAGTATGGTGAGCCCATAATGGATCAGGGCGTCCACGTGCTGTACCAGAACGGCGCCGAGCAGATCGACTCGGCATGGAATGCCGCCGTCGCGCATTCCAAACTGAGCGATCCCGTGCGGCTCTGCACCGTCTGGAAGCCGAAGAAATGCCCGCCCGGCGATGACCGGGGACGAATCTACAAGGCGACCAATCTCCGGACCAAGAAAACCTGGCAGATGTCGGAAAGCTGGCACTCCTGTGGCGGGGCCTGAGCACGGGGGCTTGCTCCAGCGGCCGTCCACCATATCTGGCGCAAATATCCGGTTTGACCCGCAACCGCTTGGTCTGTCCCTTGGCCTGCCGCCGCCCGTATGGTAAGGGCAGGGGTCTTTTCCGACCGCCTTCACTGAACCGACCGCCGGCCGCCCAAGGCCTTGCGGACGTGGAGATATTCCGCCGATGACCGCTTCCAGCGCCAAGCCCGCCTCGTCAGTCGATTCCTTCTTCTCCGCCACCCTGGCCGAGGCCGATCCCGAGATCGCTGCCGCCATCAAGGGTGAACTCGGTCGACAACGACACGAGATCGAGCTGATCGCTTCGGAGAACATCGTCAGCCGCGCGGTCCTGGAAGCCCAGGGCTCGGTGATGACCAACAAGTATGCCGAGGGCTACCCGGGCGCGCGCTATTATGGCGGCTGCGAATGGGTCGACGTCGCCGAGAACCTCGCGATCGACCGCGCCAAGAAGCTGTTCGGTGCCAATTTCGCCAACGTCCAGCCGAACTCGGGCAGCCAGATGAACCAGGCGGTGTTCCTGGCGCTGCTGCAGCCCGGCGACACCTTCATGGGCCTCGACCTCGCCGCCGGCGGCCATCTGACCCACGGTTCGCCGGTCAACATGTCCGGCAAGTGGTTCAAGGCCGCGCACTACACCGTGCGCCGCGACGACCACCTGATCGACATGGATGCGGTCGCCAGGCAGGCCGAGGAAGTGAAGCCGAAGCTGATCATCGCCGGCGGCAGCGCCTATTCGCGCCCGTGGGATTTCAAGCGCTTCCGCGAGATCGCCGACAGCGTCGGCGCCTATCTGCTGGTCGACATGGCCCACTTTGCTGGTCTCGTTGCGGGTGGCGTCCATGCCTCCCCGGTGCCCTACGCTCACGTCACCACGACCACCACGCACAAGTCGCTGCGCGGTCCGCGCGGCGGCCTCATCCTGTGGAACGACGAGCAGTTCACCAAGAAATTCAACTCGGCGATCTTCCCGGGCCTGCAGGGCGGCCCGCTGATGCACGTGATCGCGGCCAAGGCGGTGGCCTTTGCCGAGGCGCTGCGGCCCGAGTTCAAGGTCTACGCGAAGAACATCGTCGAGAACGCGAAGGCGCTGGCGGAATCGCTGCGCGCCCACGGCTTTGACATCGTCTCCGGCGGCACCGACAACCATCTGATGCTGGTCGACCTCCGGCCGAAGAGCCTGAAGGGCAACGTCTCGGAGAAGGCGCTGGTCCGCGCCGGCATCACCTGCAACAAGAACGGCATTCCGTTCGACCCCGAGAAGCCGTTCGTCACCTCCGGCCTGCGACTCGGTACGCCGGCCGCGACCACCCGTGGCTTCGGCGTCGGTGAATTCCAGCAGGTCGGCAGCCTGATCGCCGAGGTGCTGAACGCGATCGCGCAGGCGCCGGACGGCAGCGCGCCGCTGGTGGAAGCTGCGGTCAAGGCGAAGGTGAAGGCGCTGACCGACCGGTTCCCGATCTATCAGTAAGGCTTGAAGCCACGATGCGCTGCCCGAGCTGCAACAGCCTCGATACGCAGGTGAAGGACTCCCGCCCCACCGAGGATTCCTCGGTGATCCGGCGGCGGCGGGTCTGCGTCACCTGCAACTTCCGCTTCACGACCTTCGAGCGGGTGCAGCTGCGCGAACTCACCGTCATCAAGCGCAATGGCCGCCGCGTGCCGTTCGATCGCGACAAGCTGATGCGCTCGGTGCAGATCTCGCTGCGCAAGCGCTCGGTCGATCCTGAAAGGGTCGAGAAGATGGTCTCGGCGATCGTGCGCGAGCTCGAGAGCGGCGGCGAGTCCGAGGTGTCCTCGGAGGCGATCGGCGAGATCGTGATGGAGCATCTGCGCGATCTCGACGACGTCGCTTATGTCCGCTTCGCCTCGGTGTACCGCAATTTCCGGGAGGCCAAGGACTTCGAGGCCGTGCTCGGCGAGCTCTCGGCCGAGGACGAGACGCCGCGGCTGGCGCCGGTCCGCAAATGATCTTCCGGGTCCTGGTCGATCAGGTCGGCGAGAAGCTGAAGGCGCAGAAGGACGCCGACCGCCGCTTCATGCAGCTCGCGCTGTCGCTCGGCCGTCGCGGGCAGGGGCGGACCTGGCCTAACCCGGCGGTCGGTGCCGTCGTGGTCAAGGACGGCCTCATCATCGGCCGCGGCTGGACCCAGCCCGGTGGACGCCCTCATGGCGAGCCCGAGGCCTTGAATCGCGCCGGCAAGGCCGCGAAGGGCGCCACACTCTATGTGACGCTGGAGCCATGCTCGCATTTCGGCAAGTCGCCGCCTTGCGTGGACGCCGTCATCGCAGCCGGAATCAGCCGCGTCGTGTCGGCGATCGAGGATCCCAATCCGGAGGTCGCAGGGCAGGGGCATGCCAAGCTCCGCGCTGCCGGCATCCAGGTTGAAGTCGGCCTCTGCTCGGCGGACGCCAAGCGCGATCATGCTGGCCATTTCCGGCGCATCCGCGATGGCCGGCCGCATGTGATCCTGAAGCTTGCGGTCTCGGCCGACGACAAGATTGCAGCCGCGGGCAACAAGCCGGTCGCGATCACCGGCGAGGCGGCGCGGACGCGCGTGCATATGTTGCGTGCCCAGAGTGACGCGATCCTGATCGGCGTGCGCACCGCGATCGCCGATGATCCGCTGCTGACCTGCCGGCTGCCCGGCATGGAGGCCCGCTCGCCGGTGCGCGTGGTGCTCGATCCGATGCTGCGGCTGCCCATGACCAGCCGTTTGGTGCAATCAGCGCGAACCACGCCGCTCTGGATGGTCGCGTCAGCGCTTGCCGAGCCCGCGGCGGCGACCAAGCTCGGTGCTGCCGGTGCCCAGGTGATCCGCGTGCCGCCGCAGGCCGAGCCCTCGGCGCTGGAGCCCCCCGCCGTGCTCAAGGCGCTGGCTGAGAAGGGCATCACCCGCCTGATGATCGAGGGCGGCAGCCGCGTCGCCTCATCCTTCATGGCGAGTGGCCTGGTCGATGAAATCTGGCTGCTGCGCGGTCCCGGCGAGATCGGGGCCGACGGCATCGCTGCGCTGGACGCATTGCCGCTGACCGCAATCACGCAGTCGCCGGCCTATCGCGTTCGTGCTAGCGAAACGCTCGATCCCGACACCCTTACGATTTACGAGCGCGCGTAATGTTTACCGGCATCGTCACCGACATCGGCGAGATCGCCAGCCTGACGCCGCGGACCGAGGGCAAGCTGCACCGGCTGCGCATTGCCTGCCATTATGACCAGGCCAGCATCGCCGATGGCGCATCCATCGCCAACAATGGCGTCTGCCTCACGGTCGTGCAGTCCGGCGTCACCGATGGGACGACCTGGTTCGAGGTCGACGCCGCCGCGGAGACGCTGGCACTGACCACGGCCAAGCACTGGCGCGTCGGCACAAAGCTGAACCTCGAGCGGGCCCTGAAGATCGGCGACGAGCTCGGTGGCCACATCGTCGCAGGCCATGTCGACGGCATCGCGACCATCGTCAGCCGCGACAACCTGCCTGACATGGCAAGGTTCGTGCTGAAGACAACGCGGGATCTGGCGCGCTTCATCGCCACCAAGGGCTCGGTCACCCTCGACGGCGTCTCGCTCACGGTCAACACCGTCGACGAACTGGCCTTCTCGGTGCTGATCATTCCGCATACGCTGTCGGTCACCACGCTGTCGTCCTGGCAGGCCGGCAGTGAGGTCAATCTCGAGGTCGACCTGATGGCGCGCTATGCCGCGCGCCTCACGGAAATGAAGTAGCCTCGAAGGAGGCTTTCCGTCTTGGCTTTGCGGGCGCTCGCGCCTACAAGGCCAGCCCTCGTGGCGAGGAGGCGCCGATGTGTCGTCTCGCAGCATGAGGCCGATTTCATCTCGCCCTTCGCGACGCGGCCGGATCGCCGCTCCCTTGGGGCGAGGCACCTGAAGACAATGGAAACAGAACCATGGCAGACGCACGGCGCGCGCCGCTCAAAGACCAGACCGACATCTCCGGCGCCCGGGCGCTGATCGTCGAGGCCCGCTTCTACGACGACCTTCAGGACGCCCTGCTGGAGGGCGCCACCGCCGAGCTGAAGGCGGCCGGCGTGAGCTACGAGGTGCTCACCGTCACTGGCTCGCTGGAGATTCCGGCGACTATTGCCATTGCGCTCGATGCTGCCGCCAAGACCGGCAAGCCTTATGATGCGGCGATCGCGCTCGGCTGCGTCATCCGCGGCGACACCATCCATTTCGAGATCGTGTCGCAGGAATCCTCGCGGGCCCTGATGGATCTGTCGGTGGCGCGCGGCCTGCCGCTCGGCAACGGCATCCTCACCGTCAACAACGAGGACCAGGCCTGGGCGCGCGCCCGCCTCTCTGAGATGAACAAGGGCGGCGATGCCGCCCGCGCCGCGCTCGCCGTGCTGCGCATCAAACGCCGTCTGTCGCGAGGCTGAGATGGCCGAGAGCAGCAACAAGCCGTCCAAGGGCCCGATCCGCGCCGGCGACCGCAAGGCCAACCGCCGTGGCGCGGCGCGGCTCGCCGCCGTCCAGGCGCTCTACCAGATGGACATTGCTGGCGCCGGCATCAACGACGTGCTGGCCGAGTTCGAGAGCCATTGGCTCGGCAACGAGGTCGAGGGCGAGCAGTATCTGCCGGCGGAGGCTGCCTTCTTCCGTGACATCGTCTCCGGCGTGGTGCGCGACCAGACCAAGATCGATCCGGTGCTCGACGCGGCGCTGGAGCGCGGCTGGCCGCTGCAGCGGATCGAGGCGATCCTGCGCGCTGTGCTGCGCGCCGGCGCCTATGAGCTGGAGCGGCGCAAGGACGTGCCGGCCAAGGTCGTCGTGTCCGAATATGTCGACATCGCCCATGCCTTCGTCGAGCGCGACGAGACCGGCATGGTCAACGCCGTGCTGGAGCAACTCGCCCGGCAATACCGCGGCGACGAGATGGGGCCGAAGTAGCGATGGGGGGCGCCGGAGCACGATCGCTGCGAACCGGTGCGATGCCAGTGTCTTTCCTCGACTGTCATCACCCGCGAAAGCGGGTGATCCAGCATTCCAGAGACGAGCGCGGCGTACTGGATCGCCCGGTCCCGCCTTCGTCTATCGGCTCCGGCGCGGCGACGAATGCAAGGGCGCGCCGAAGCTTTAGCGAAGGCGGCAAGCCGGGCGATGACAGCGGAGAGCGGGGAGGGGGGCTGTGACCCAAAACCCCTCCGGCGAAGACTCCCTCATTGCCCGCTATTTCAAGCCGCTGGCGACCGACCCCGGCGCGTTCGGTCTCGTCGACGACGCTGCGATCATTCCCGCCGATGGGGACGACATCGTCGTCAAGACCGACGCCATCGTCGAAGGCGTCCATTATCTCGCCGACGATCCCCCCGACACCATCGCGCGCAAGGCGCTGCGGGTGAACCTGTCCGATCTCGCCGCCAAGGGCGCCGTGCCCGCTGGCTTCGTCCTGACGCTCGCGCTGCGCGAGAAGGACGACGCCTGGCTGACGCAGTTCGCGCGTGGCCTCGGCGAGGACGCCGCCGCGTTCGGCTGTCCGCTGCTCGGCGGCGACACCGTGTCGACGCCCGGTCCCGTGATGATCTCGATCGCGGCCTGGGGGCGGGTGCCCAGGGGCCGGATGGTGCATCGCTTCGGCGCGCGTCCTGGCGACCGGGTGATGGTGAGCGGGACCATCGGCGACGCCGCGCTCGGCCTGCGCATCCTGACGGGCACAACCGAGGCCACGGCGCTGGCCGACGATCCCGCCGCGCGGGATATGCTGGTCGGCCGTTATCGCACGCCACAGCCGCGCAATGCACTGGCTGCGGCCGTGAGAGACTGCGCGACCGCCTCGATGGATGTGTCTGATGGCCTCGCGGGCGACCTGGCCAAGCTCTGCGCCGCCTCTTCCGTGAGCGCCGACATCGTGCTGTCCCACATTCCACGATCGCCGGCAGCGGCGAAGCTGCTTGCTGTCGGGGCCGCGCAGCTTGAAAGCATGATCTCGGGCGGCGACGATTACGAGATCCTCTGCACTGTTCCCGCAGCGCGATGCGCAGCGTTCCGTGCTGCAGCCGAGACGGCGGGCGTTGCCGTCACGGACATCGGCGCCATCGTCGAAGGGGCGCGAGCCCCGCGCTTCCTGGACGGGCAGGGCCGTCCCGTCACACTGACGCGTTTGTCCTTCAGCCACTTCTGACACCTATTTGCACCGCACAATGCGACCAAAGAAGCGTCTGAATTTGGAGCGGTTCAGGCGTCGCGGCGTTGCGTCATCATGGCGATTTTGGCAAGCTTCATGATGTTCGAGGCGGCTCCGCCCGGAGCGGCCTGATAGGGGGCGTGCGTCGCACCATCGCGGCGTGACGTAGTTCAAAAAAGCAAAGAGCCGAGGAAACTAAATGTCAGCTTTATGGGTGATCGTGCTCTGCGGAGCGCTGTCGATCGTCTATGCGATCTGGGCCACTTCATCGGTCCTGGGTGCGGACGCCGGCAATGCGCGCATGCAGGAAATTGCGGCGGCCGTGCGTGAGGGCGCGCAGGCCTATCTCCGCCGCCAATATACGACGATCGGAATCGTCGGCGTCGTGATCTTCGTGCTCCTTGCGTATTTCCTCGGCATGCTCGTGGCGGTCGGCTTTGCGATCGGCGCGATCCTCTCCGGCGCCGCCGGCTTCATCGGCATGAACGTGTCGGTGCGCGCCAACGTCCGCACCGCGCAGGCTGCGACCACCTCGCTCGCAGGCGGCCTCGAGCTCGCCTTCAAGGCCGGCGCCATCACCGGTCTGCTCGTCGCGGGTCTGGCGCTGCTCGGCGTCACGATCTACTTCGGCGTTCTCACCGGCTTCATGAAGCTCGCGCCCGACAGCCGCACCGTGATCGACGCGCTGGTCGCGCTCGGCTTCGGCGCATCGCTGATCTCGATCTTCGCCCGTCTCGGCGGCGGCATCTTCACCAAGGGCGCCGACGTCGGCGGTGACCTCGTCGGCAAGGTCGAAGCCGGCATTCCCGAGGACGATCCGCGCAACCCCGCGACCATCGCCGACAACGTCGGCGACAACGTCGGTGACTGCGCCGGCATGGCCGCCGACCTGTTCGAGACCTACGCGGTGACCGCGGTCGCCACCATGGTGCTGGCTGCGATCTTCTTCGCCAAGTCATCGCTGCTCGCCAACATGATGACCCTGCCGCTCGCCATCGGCGGCATCTGCATCATCACCTCGATCGCCGGCACCTTCTTCGTCAAGCTCGGCGCCAGCCAGTCGATCATGGGCGCGCTGTACAAGGGCCTGATCGCGACCGGCGTGCTCTCGCTCGCCGGCGTCGCGATTGCCATTGCGTGGCTGATCGGCTTCGGCAAGCTCGATGGCGTCGACTACACCGGCACCGCGCTGTTCGTCTGTGGTGTCGTCGGCCTCGTCGTGACCGGCCTGATCATCTGGATCACCGAATACTACACCGGCACCGACTTCCGCCCGGTGAAGTCGATCGCTTCGGCCTCGGTCACGGGTCACGGCACCAACGTGATCCAGGGCCTCGCGATCTCGATGGAATCGACCGCGCTGCCCGCGATCGTGATCATCGCCGGCATCCTGGTCACCTACAGCCTCGCCGGCCTGTTCGGCATCGCGATCGCGACCACGACGATGCTGGCGCTGGCCGGCATGATCGTCGCGCTCGACGCCTTCGGTCCAGTCACCGACAATGCCGGCGGCATTGCCGAAATGGCCGGCCTGCCGAAGGAGGTCCGCAAGTCGACCGACGCGCTCGACGCGGTCGGCAACACCACCAAGGCGGTCACCAAGGGCTATGCGATCGGCTCCGCCGGTCTCGGCGCGCTGGTGCTGTTTGCGGCCTATAACCAGGACCTGCAGTTCTTCATCGCCGACTCCGCGAAGCATCCTTACTTCGCCGGCATCAAGCCGGACTTCTCGCTGAACAACCCCTACGTCGTGGTTGGCCTGCTGTTCGGCGGCCTGCTGCCATATCTGTTCGGCGCCATGGGCATGACCGCGGTCGGCCGTGCCGCCGGCGCGATCGTCGAGGAGGTGCGCCGGCAGTTCCGCGAGAAGCCGGGCATCATGCAGGGCACCGACAAGCCGGATTACGGCAGGGCCGTCGACCTGCTGACCAAGGCGGCGATCAAGGAGATGATCATCCCCTCGCTGCTGCCGGTGCTGTCGCCGATCGTCGTCTACTTCCTGATCTACGCGATCGCGGGCGGCGGCGCGGCCGGCAAGTCGGCGGCGTTCTCCGCCGTCGGCGCCATGCTGCTCGGCGTCATCGTCACCGGCCTGTTCGTGGCGATCTCGATGACCTCGGGCGGCGGCGCCTGGGACAACGCCAAGAAGTACATCGAGGACGGTCACTTCGGCGGCAAGGGCTCGGATGCCCACAAGGCGGCGGTGACGGGTGACACCGTCGGCGACCCCTACAAGGACACGGCCGGCCCTGCCGTGAACCCGATGATCAAGATCACCAACATCGTGGCGCTGCTGCTGCTGGCAATCCTCGCGCATTGAGCGGAGCAATTGTCCTGACGAATAAAGACCCCGCGGCGTGAGCCGCGGGGTTTTTCATGAGACTGTGTTGTTTGCTACTCGGCTGCGCGCTGCCGCGTGCGATACGACTGCAACGTGCTCTGAGCGGTTCGCGGCTGCATCTGCGAGAAGCTCGCCAGATGCTGATCGAGCTGCGGGCGCGCGCTGCCGCTCGCGTTGGCCTGCATGAACAGCAGCGTCGTCGTCGTGACCCAGGACAGGTCCAGCGCCTTGGCGAGCACCAGGAGCTGGTCCGGCTGCTTGCGCACGAAGGCGCGCTCGACCACGTCGAGCGGCAGCTTGCACATCAGCGCCAGCGCCAGCGTGACCTTGTCGAAGCTGCCTTCCTTGGCGAAACCGTGCAGTTGCGCCTCGTGGAGCTGGCCAGTCGCGTGCAGCAGCTCGACATAGTCCTTGGCGGTGACGAAATCGGCCGAGCGCGTCCGCGCTGCCGCCTGCAGTTGGTCCGATGCCTGCGCAACGGCGCGTTCGACGATCTCGGCGCGCGCCGCGTCGGCGCTGGCGAGCTGGCTGCGCACCGCGTCGGAGGCTTCGACGAACAGCCGCACCAGCACCTCGCGCGGACTGTCGGGCCGGCTCCAGAGTTTCAAGGCGAGGTTGGGATCGTCGGACGCCTTCGTCACCAGGCCGTAGAAGCCGTGATCGGAAAAGCGCGCGCCGCCATTGTTGGCGGTGTTCGACACCACGGCCTGATTGCCGCGATCGACCAGAACATCGGTGACGGACTCGGTCAGGATCTTGCGGTCGGAGATCGCGAGCAGATGCTCCTGGCCCCGGGTCTGCGCGGTCGCGACCAGGGTCTCCTCGTCGAGCCGATCGCTCTGGCGCAGCACGGGACCTGCCACCGCGATCGTCTCGTCGCTCGCGAGCAGTCGGAGCAGGCGTAGCGGTGCGTCGGGCAGCCCCGCGAGCCGGCTGCCGAGCTGCGCCCGCGCCGCAATGGCGACGTTGTCGAGCAGCTTGAACAGCACGTGGTCGAACAGATCGACATGCTCTTCGTTGAACTTGCCCGAACCGAAGACGAACAGGTCGGTGACGCGCTCGAGAATCTCCGCGCGCCGCGAGACGTAGCGGCTGGCGAGAATGTCTTCGAGCTGGTGGAGGACGTCGTTGGGCAAGGCACGGCTCATGCGATGGACATCGCCGGCGCCTGCCCCTCGGACGGTGCTCGGACCGCATCCACGCGAAGGTGGTCGGCCAGGCATCCGCTTGACGGTATCTCAGGACCAGATCAAAGGCGCGCGGCCGCCATCTATCGCACCATCCCGCTTAAGGTGCCGTTACACCACGAGCCCTGTTGCAATACTCCGCTGCGACGTGGCCGGCCGGGCTCCGAGGGCTACTGCACATCCATCTGCAGGCCTTCCTTCTGGATGATCGAGGCGAATTTGGCTGTCTCGGCCTGGACGAAGTCGCCGAACTGCTGCGGCGTGCCGTAGTCCGCCCGCGCGCCCATGGCCGCGATGTTCTTGGCGATGTCCTCGCGCTCCAGCATCGCCTTGACCTGCAGGTTGAGCGCGCTGACGATCTCCGGCGGGCAGGCCTTGGGCAGGAATACGCCGAACCAGGACGACACGTCGAACTTGGCGAGCTCCGGCGCGCTCTCGCGCATCGTCGGCAGCTCCGGCGCGTTGGCGCTGCGCTCCGGTGTCGTCACGCACAAGCCGGTGAGCTTGCCCTCCTGGACCTGCGGCAATGACGGAAACAGATTGTCGAACAGGATCTGGACGTCGCCCGCCAGGGCAGCCTGCAGCGCCGGGCCGGCGCCGCGGAACGGGATGTGCGTCATCTTCAGCCCGGTGAGCTGCAGGAACCATGCGCCGGTGAGATGCGGGCTCTGGCCGACGCCGGACGAGGCGTAGTTGAGCTTATCGGGATTGGCCTTGAGATAGGCGATCAGCTCGGGAATCGACTTGATGCCGGTGGAGGGATGCGCCGAGACGATGTTCGGGATGCGGATCATGTTGGAGACCGCCTGCAACTGATCCGGCTTGTAGGCGAGGTTGCGGAAGATCGAATAGGCGATCGCGTTCGGACCGGGGTTGCCGATCAGGACCGTATGGCCGTCGCCCTTGGTGTTGCGCGCGACCTCGGCGGCGCCGATCGTGCCGCCACCGCCGGAGCGATTCTCGACCACGGCCGACTGTCCCCAGGCGGTCTGCAGATGCGCCGCGAGCAGCCGGCCCATGACGTCGGTGCTGCCGCCGGGCGCAGCGGGCACGATCAGCTTGATCGTCTCGGTCGGGCGCCAGTCGGCGAGACTCGCGCGCGGCAGGATGGCGGCGGTGGACAGCGCCGCGGCGCCGGACAAGAGCTTGCGGCGCGACAGCGCGATGCGATGAGCCAATGATTCCTCCCTGCTGATGTTTTCCAGCAGGGTAGGGAAGATTGCAGCGCCAGAGCAAGCCGGCGAATTGCGCACGGGCTGCGCCAATCAGCGCAGCGGTCCGGCTTTGTGCCGTGGCCCGGAATCATATTCCGGGCTGCGGCGATCGGGTCGGGATCAGTTGAAGCTGAGCAGCTTGAACAGCGGCGTCAGGTAGCTGAGCTCTTGGCCGGAGGTCGGCGTGGTGCGGCTGACGAAGTCGAAGATCTTGCCGTCCTTCATGCCGTAATTGGCGAGCCGGCGGACCTGGCGGTTCTTGTCGAAATAGATCGCGATGACGCGCTGATCGACCACCTTCTGGTTCATGAAGGCGACCGGGCGCTCGGCGCGCTGCGAGATGTAGTAGAACACCTCGCCGTCGAGCGTCGCCACCGTCGAGGGCGTGCCCATCACGATCAGCACCTGGTCCTGGCTGGCGCCGATCGGAATCTGCTCCAGCGCGCCCGGCGGCATGATGTAGCCCTTCTGGAACTGCTCGCCGGTGCAGGCGCCGAGCGCCAGACAGGTCAGCGCGATCGCACCAAGGGTGCGCAGACGGGGGCTCAGGCCACGGGTGAGCAGGCGGGCAGTCGTTCGCATTGTCTGGGTCATCTTCTTCAGATCGGATCCCGTCCCCTTGCGTCGGGCAGGGCGTTGACGTACCGGGCAAACTTGCGGATTGCAACATGCCCCTGAACAGGGTCAGGGAAACTCGACCGCGGAACCGTCATGCTCTGGCCATTCAACCATCTCAGGAAATCCCGACCGTCCCCGCGCGGGACCATCGAGCCGATCTATGGCGCGATCGTGGCACAAACCCGAGACCCGTTGTTTTATAGACACTTGAATGTCCCTGACACGGTGGAAGGACGGTTCGATCTGCTGATTCTGCATCTCTGGCTGGTGCTGCGGCGGCTGCGCGGGGTGGGGTCGGCGCTGTCGCAGGCCCTGTTCGACCGGTTCTGCGACGACATGGACGACAATCTCCGCGAGATGGGGGTGGGTGATCTGACCGTTCCGAAGCGCATGCAGAAGTTCGGCGAGGCGTTCTATGGCCGCACTGCCGCCTATGATCTGGCCTGGTCGGAGAGCGAGGCCCGGCTGGCGGAGGCGCTGCAGAAGAATATCTTGAACGGCGAGCATCCCGACAGCGCGGCCGGACTTGCCGCCTATGCGGCCCGGGTGGCGGCCGACCTCGCCGCCCTCGACGACAACAGGCTGCTCGGCGCCGGCTGGAGCTTCCCGCGGCCGGTTCAGCAGGACTAGCGACATGACCAGAGACAGAGACACGTCGCGCGAAACGGCGCGAGACCCTTCCAAGGACCCCTGGCGCGCGCCGCCGGTGATCGTGGCGCAAATCCCGGACGCCGGCCTGCATCGCGAGATCGAGGCCGATCCGGCCACGCGCCGGGCGTTGGCAGAGATCGCCGATCTGCGCGAGGTGCTTTCGGCCAAAGCCTCGTTCGACGTGGCCCTGAAGCGTGACGGCAAGGTGCATGTCGAGGGCCGGGTGCGCGCCCGGATCGGCCAGACCTGCGTCGTCACGCTCGATCCGATCGAGACCGAGATCGACGAGCCGATCGACCAGATGTTTGCCCCGCCGGAGCAGATTCCGGAGCTTGCCGACCTGGTCGAGGACGACCCGAACAGCGAGGTCGAGACGGCCGATCCGCCCGAGCCGATCGTCGGTGGGCAGATCGACCTCGGCCGGCTCGCCGCCGACGCGCTGTTCCTGGGGATCGATCCGTATCCGCGCAAACCGGGCGCGGTGTTCGAGCAGCCCGCCGAGGCCTCCGATCCGGCGGACCATCCCTTCGCCGCGCTGAAGGCGCTGAAGCCGGCAGATGCCGTCGGGCCGGGCGCGGTCAAAGCGAAGAAAACGGGTGAGGATTGACGCGCAATTGTGCAGGCCGCTGCCGCGCGATCCTGTCACAAAGCTTGTCAAAATTCTCTCAAGTCGCTGATTTCGAACGAAAAGACGGGGCGCTACCGGTCCCGGACCGGCGCGGCGGTTGCAAAATGCATCGCTCCCGGGAGGTTGTTTCGACACGGAGAGACGCTATTGTCGCGCCCGGGTCGGGGTGCGACGAAAAGGCCCGGACGGCCTCTGGCCTGTCCATCGGCCGCGCAATGCCTCTGAACGACCGCCAAACACGGCCAACCAAATCACGGCCAAGACGAGACAAAGCTCGAGATCAGGTTTCCGGGACGTCATGCCTCAAAAGGTTCGAATCGCGCTGGACGC
Organism: Bradyrhizobium sp. HKCCYLS3013; assembly: GCF_051167615.1. Lineage (NCBI taxonomy): Bacteria > Pseudomonadati > Pseudomonadota > Alphaproteobacteria > Hyphomicrobiales > Nitrobacteraceae > Bradyrhizobium > Bradyrhizobium sp. HKCCYLS3013. The sequence continues at coordinate 167,495 of NZ_JBNPTK010000003.1, read as the reverse complement.
CATGGGCGGGGATTTCGGCGCGGCCGTCGTCATCCCCGGTGCCGCGATCGCGCTGAGCCGCCATCCGGATGCGGAGTTTCTGCTGTTCGGCGACAGTGCCAAGATCGTTCCCGAACTCGACCGGCATCCGCGGCTGAAGGCAGTCTCGCGCGTCGTTCACACCGATGTCGCCGTCAGCATGGAGGACAAGCCGAGCCAGGCGCTCCGGCGCGGCCGCAAGACGTCGTCGATGTGGCTCGCGCTCGAGGCGGTGAAGAAGGGAGAGGCCGACGTCGCCGTGTCCGCAGGCAACACCGGCGCGCTGGTGGCGATGGCGCGCTTCTGCCTGCGCACGCTGGACGGGATCGACCGGCCGGCTCTGGCCGCGATCTGGCCGACTGCGCGCGGCGAATCGGTGGTGCTCGACCTCGGCGCGACGATCGGCGGCGACGCCCACCACCTCGTCGCGCTGGCAGTGATGGGCGGCGCGCTGGCGAGCGTGCTGTTCAACAAGCCCAGGCCGACCGTCGGCCTCCTCAACATCGGTGTCGAGGAGATCAAGGGCCATGAGGAGATCCGCGAGGCGGCCGAGCAGCTCCGCGCGATGAACCTGCCGCAGCTCGACTATATCGGCTTCGTCGAGGGCGACGGCATCGGCAAGGGCGCCGCCGACGTGGTCGTGACCGAGGGCTTCAGCGGCAACATCGCGCTGAAGACGGCCGAGGGCACGGTGCGCCAGGTCACGGATTTCCTGCGCGGCGCGATCCAGGCCAGTCTGCTGGCCCGGATCGGCTACGTGTTGGCACGCGGCGCGTTCGCCGCCCTGCGGGCCCGGCTCGACCCGCGCAAATCCAACGGCAGCGTGGTGCTCGGGCTCAAGGGGATGGTGGTCAAGAGCCACGGCGGAACCGATGCCGAGGGCTTTGCCTCGGCGGTCAGGGTTGGCTATGAGATGGCCCGCTACGATCTCCTGACCAAGATCAATCAAACACTCAATCCCGACGGCGGCGCACCGGCGTCCGAACCCGTCGCCCAGGAGGCTGTCTCGTGACAATTCGTTCGGTCGTGCTCGGCTGTGGCTCCTACCTCCCGCAGCGGGTCGTGACCAATGCCGAGCTGGCAAGCCGCATCGAGACCTCCGACGAGTGGATCGTGCAGCGCACCGGCATTCGTGAGCGCCACGTCGCAGCCGACGGCGAATTCACCTCGCATCTCGCGATCAACGCGGCCCGTGCCGCGCTGGCCGCGGCCGATGTCGATCCGCAGTCAATCGATCTGATCGTGTTGGGCACCTCGACCCCGGACAACACCTTTCCGGCGACGGCCGTGGCGGTGCAGAACGGCCTCGGCATCCATCATGGCGCGGCGTTCGACCTGCAGGCGGTGTGCTCGGGCTTCGTCTATGCGCTCGCGACCGCGGATAATTTCCTGCGCAGCCGCCAGTTCAAGCGCGCGCTGGTGATCGGCGCCGAGACCTTCTCGCGCATCCTCGACTGGAACGACCGCACCACTTGCGTGCTGTTCGGCGACGGCGCCGGCGCGCTGGTCCTCGACGCTCAGGAGCAGGGGGGGACCTCGGCCGATCGCGGCGTGCTCACGACTCACCTGCGGTCCGATGGTCGCCACAAGGCCAAGCTCTATGTCGATGGCGGACCGTCCTCGACCCAGACCGTCGGGCATCTGCGGATGGAAGGCCGCGAGGTGTTCAAGCACGCGGTCGGCATGATCACCGACGTGATCGTCGACGCCTTCGATGCCACCGGCCTGTCGGCCGAGACCATCGACTGGTTCGTGCCGCACCAGGCCAACAAGCGAATCATCGATGCTTCGGCGCACAAGCTGCACATCGCGCCGGAGAAGGTGGTGTTGACGGTCGATCGGCATGGAAATACCTCCGCTGCCTCGATCCCTCTGGCGCTCGACGTGGCCGTCAAGGACGGCCGCATCAAGAAGGGCGACGTGGTTCTGCTGGAGGCGATGGGCGGCGGCTTCACCTGGGGCTCGGCTTTGGTGCGCTGGTGAGCCTGCCGCGCGGCGGGATTACGCCTTAGATCGGCATGAGGGCCCGTACTTCTATTCACGCTGCTGTTGACCACCGCCGCTTAACCTCTTAATTTCCGGAGCGAATTATTCGCCGAGAGTTTGGGGCAGGCGATGGCGGGAACCGGAAAAACAGTCACACGCGTCGATCTCTGCGAGGCAGTCTACCAGAAGGTGGGGCTGTCGCGGACGGAGTCGTCTGCGTTCGTCGAGCTGGTCTTGAAGGAGATCACCGACTGCCTCGAGCGCGGCGAGACGGTCAAGCTATCGTCGTTCGGGTCGTTCATGGTGCGCAAGAAGGGTCAGCGCATCGGACGTAACCCGAAGACGGGCACGGAAGTGCCGATCTCGCCGCGGCGGGTCATGGTGTTCAAGCCGTCCGCGATCCTCAAGCAGCGCATCAACGGCCAGCAGGGCAACGGCAAGATGAATGGCGAGGCCAGCGCCGAGTTCGGCGCCGAGCCGGAATAGGGCCGGGCTGGCCCGCCGCATCGTCCGGCGAGGCGGTATCGACGCGTTACCTTCGTCCCGCGTGCAGTTCGTCCAGTCGAATCAGCGTAGTCTCCCACTTTCTTGGCAGCACGGTCGAAGGGGAACGGGCATTTGGACAAGGCGCCGGATGCGTTTCGGACGATCAGCGAGGTCGCGCAGGAGCTCGACATCCCGCAGCACGTGCTGCGGTTTTGGGAGACGCGGTTCGCCCAGATCAAGCCGATGAAGCGGAGCGGCGGCCGGCGCTATTACCGGCCCGACGACGTCGATTTGCTCAAGGGCATCCGCCGCCTGCTGTACGGCGAAGGCTACACCATCAAGGGGGTGCAGCGGATCCTCAAGGAGCACGGCGTCAAGTCGGTCCAGGGACTGGCCGACAGCTCCGCCGCGGTCTCGTTCGGCGCGATGGAGGAGACCCTCGGCCAGGCGATGATGGAAGAGGAGCCGATCGGCGAGGCCGAGGTCGAATCGGAGGACGAGGAGGAGGAGGCTTCCGACGAGGAGGGCATCGACTTCCGCTTCGTCGACACCGAGGACGACATCCTCGACACCTTCCGCGTCGGCCCGCCCACCCGCGCCGGGATGAAGCCGGAGGAGCGTGACAAGCTCCAGGGCGTGCTCAAGGACCTGCTCGACTGCCGCGCGCTGCTCGACCGCGCGATGAAGGACGTCTGAGGCGCACAGCGCGCGTCACTGAGAATTCGCCGGGCACGGCCGGTGATCCCGCGTTGTAACCCACCCCGAGAGCCGCAGGTCGGCTGCGCTCCCGTTCCCCTTGCGGGGAGGGGGTGGGGGTCCCCGGTCTCCGTTCAATCTGGCAGCCCCATGCCCCCCAAGGAAACCCACCCGCCGTGCCTTGCATCGGGCTCGGATCACGGCTACAGGAACGACCATCGGAGCGTGGCGCAGCCCGGTTAGCGCACTAGTCTGGGGGACTAGGGGTCGTGGGTTCGAATCCCGCCGCTCCGACCATTTCTCAAATCGCTGCATTTGACATCTGCCGATGCGTTTTTGCGTGCCTCTGCCGCGACCGCTTTGTCCGTGAGACTGGCTTTTCAAGCCGCAGACCGCCCCCTAAACTCCCGAACAGGGCCTGCTGGACGCTGATCGAGCCGGCTCGTTTCATTTGTGACCTTTGTTGTCGAGATTCCCGCATGGACGCCGCCATCGCCGACACCTCCTTTGGGCATTTCGAGAACGCCGAGCAGATCGCCTTCTGGAACGGTGCGGGCGGCGGGCGCTGGGTCGCGCGCCGCGCCGAGATCGATGCGATGCTGGCGCCGGTGCAGGAGGCGTTGCTGGAGCGCGCGGCGATCCAGGCGGGCGAGCGGGTGCTGGACATCGGCTGCGGCTGCGGCGCGACCTTGATCGCGGCGGCCGAGAAGGTCGGCCCCGGCGGCAGCGTGCTCGGCCTCGACGTCTCCGCGGCCATGCTGACCGCGGCCCACGAACTCGCCCCGGCCGAGGCGCCGGTGAGCTTCGTGCAGGGCGACGCCATGGTGCACCACTTCAAGGCCGCCAGCGCCGATCTCGTGATCTCGCGGCTCGGCGTCATGTACTTCGCCAATCCGGTGCGCGCCGTGCTCAACATCCGCAATGCGCTGCATTCGGAAGGGCGCGTCGCGTTCGCCTGCTGGGGCGAACTGCGCGACAACCCGTGGGCGCTGGAGCCGTTGCAGGCGGCGTATGACCACGTGCCGAAGCTGCCGGGATTGCCGCCGCACGCGCCGGACGATTTCGCATTCGGCGCTCCCGAGTGGATCGAGAAGGTGATGACCGATGCCGGGCTGCGCCGCATCCGGCTGGAGCGTCACGACATCGCACTCGACGTCGGCGCGGGCGCCGGCCTCGACAGCGCGGTGCAGACGGCGCTCGCGATCGGGCCCGCCGGCCGTGCGGTGGCGGGGCAGCCGTCCGAGGCAACGGAGGCCGCGACGGCCGCCGTGAGGAAGGCGCTGGCGCGCTACGCCAGAGGCGCGGGCGTCATGGTGCCCGCCTCGTTCTGGACAGTGACGGCCGTCGATCCGTGAAAGGCGGTCTTGATCACTGAACCCCGTGACAAAGCCGCAAGATCGGTCGAGCGCGTCATGTCCGCCTGCGCTTAGCTGATGCCGCCACGGAGCAAGGAACGATGAAGGCGGCGCTGCGAAACTACCATGCGCGGATGCAGCGGGTGCTGGATCATATCGACCGGCATCTGGAGGATGATCTCGATCTGGACGCGCTGAGCAGCATCGCAGCCTACTCGAAATATCATTTCCACCGGCAGTTCACGGCGACCTTCGGTCTATCAGTGCATCGCTACATCCAGCTCACCCGCATGAAGCGGGCGTCCTATCAGCTGGCCTACAGCGATGCCCAAAGCGTCACCGAGGTCGCGATGGAGGCCGGCTACGATGCGCCGGACGCCTTCGCCCGCGCCTTTCGGCAACGGTTCGGGCAATCGCCGTCATCGTTCCGGAAATCTCCCGACTGGGAGCCGTGGCTTGCGGCCTTCGGGCCTCTCGACGATGCGAGGAGCAAGCTGATGCGGACGACCTATACCCCTGACGACGTGACGATTCGCGAGGTGCCGGCCACGCCGGTGGCGATCATGGAGCATCGCGGCGACCCGGCGACGCTCGGCGCGACCATCCAGCGCTTCATCGCCTGGCGCAAGGCGGCCGGCCTGCACCCCAGGACCCATCCGACCTTCACGGTCTGGCGCTCCGAGCGGCGCCCCGCTTCGCCTGCCGACTACAGCGTGGATCTCTGTGTCGGGACCGATCAGCCGGTCGAGACGGACGACGCGACGATCAGAGCCGGCGTGATCCCCGGAGGACGCTGCGCCGTGCTGCGCGTCGTCGGCAACACCCACAATCTGGAGCCCGCCGCGCTGTTCCTCTATCGCGACTGGCTTCCAGCCAGCGGCGAGGAGGCGCGCGACTTCCCGATCTATTGCCAGCGGCTGAATTTCTTCCCGGAGGTTCCCGAGCACGAGACGGCTGCGGACCTGTTCCTGCCGCTGAAATAGCGCCCGGCGGCCGGATCCATCCTAAAACCTGCAGCCAGGAGCCTTCTCAACCTTGAGTTCCGCCAGGAAGGGGGCTCTGAGGGGGAGAGCGGCCTCCTTTGGAGCGGTTCCAGTTCCCATCCGGGAACCACGAGCGACCGTCTCCGTTAACGATCAAGCCGCTCGATCAGGGCCCCACACCCTGACATTGAACCTTTGCGCGCAGGCGCGCACCAAACCTGTGTTCGGCTCGTTGTGGAGCCGGTTCCAGGAAATTTCAGACTGACATCGGGGTTCACCTCGATGTGCTGTTCATTGTCGTTGAAGGAGGCGCGTATGGTCCTCAGGACTTTGAAAGTTTCGCTGTCCGTTTTTGCCGCTGCAACCTCGGTCGTATCGCTGTTTGCCGTCAGCTGGGTTGGTCTCGCGCTGCTCGGCTACTGACAACTCACGCAAGACGCATGGAGGCGCCATCTGTGCCTCGCGAGACGGAAAGCGCGCCCGGATCGAGCCTGATCCGGGCGCGTTCGTTTTTGCGGATGCGAGAGGCGTCAGGCGAAGGCCTTCTCCATCGTCTCGATCAGCACGCGGAACGACTTGTCGTGCCGCGTGATCGGTGGAATCGCCCTGGTGATACCGAGCAACTGATAGACCGCCATCTGCGCGGCACGCACTGAATATTCCACCGTGAACACGACGTCGTCGGGGATCTCGACGAACTGGCTGACGAAGGCGAGGTTCTTCGAATTCGCCGGCACCGGCAGCGGCCGGTCGGCCTTGTTGCGCGGCATGAACATGCTGGTGATGTAGGGCAGGCGGCATGGCACGCAGGTCGCCTGGTCGAACACCGCAAGGTCGAAGTTGAGGTGGCCGCACAATTCTTTGAGGATGTCGGCGCCGCCGCAATCGGCCATCGCCTTGCCGACGAAATTGCCGATGCGGTCGGGATGCAGTGCATAGCCCCAGAACACCTGTACGTCGGCGGGCTGGCCGGCGAAATGCGGCTGGTGATACAGCACGACCGACATCAGCCAGTTCGACTCGGTGAAGGTGACGAGCCCGCCGGTGCCCGCGGCGTTGCCGCTGAACGCTTCCATCGCGTCGAAGAACCGCGGATTGCGGCAGGTGACGGTGAACGACTCCCAGCAGGATTCCGGGATCGATGAGTTGAACGCGGCGGGATTGCCGAATTCGGGGCGGCCCTTCGCGATTGTCTCCCACAGCGTCCAGCCCTGGCTGTCCTGCTTGGTGAGCCGCGGCGGCGGCGCATCCTGCGTGCCCAGGCTGGTCGCGTCCGTCATCGAGCCGTTCTGCAGGAAGACGAGATCGTCGCTCGACAGCGCGACCGTCTCCGGCTTTCCGCTGCGATCCAGCGTGAGGCGCTTGACCACATGCTTGCCGGCTTCCGTCGCGATCTCCATGTCGGTGACATCGACGCCGCCGGCGAAATTCACGCCGTGGCCTTCCAGCCATTTGACGAGCGGCACCACGATCGCATCATACTGGTTGAACACGGTGCGCTTGACGCCGGCCAGCGTCTCGATGCGAGGAAACTCGTTCATGAAGCGATGCAGATAGCGCTTGAACTCGACCGCGCTGTGCCAGGGCTGGAACGCGAACGTCGTCTGCCACATGAACCAGAAATTCGTGGTGAAGAACGGCGGCGACAGCCAGTCGGTGATGCGGGAGTTGCCGAGCTTCTCCTCGGAGGCCTCGGTCAGCCGCACCAGTTCGAGCCGGTCCTGCATGGTGAAGCCCATGGTGGAGACGTCGATCTTGTGCCGGTTGCGATCGACGAGGCGCGCCTGCGAATGCGCGACATGGGCCTTGTTGAAGGCAATCGTCTCGTCGCGCACGGTGCGGCGGGGATCGCTGGCATCGGGGATGGTGGAGAGCAGGTCCCACGTGCACTCGTAGTGATCGGTCGTCAGCATGCGGCCGCCGCGCAGCGAATAGGAGCCGTCGGGCAGCCGCGCGCCATCGAGACTGCCGCCATAGGGCAGATGCTTCTCGTAGATCGTGATGTCGCGGCCCGCGACGCCGCCGTCGCGGATCAGGAACGCCGCGCCGGCCAATGCGCCGATGCCGCTGCCGATGAAATACGCCTTCATGATGGTTCACCCGGATCGTGTGTTACGATCCGGGGCTTAGCTGCTGTGTTCCCTCGCGGAACTGATCCAGGTCAAGCGCTGCGGCGCGCGGTGATCACGATCTCGCGTGGTCCGTCAAGCGAATGATTTCACCACCGACTGCAGCAGCATTTTCAGCGATTTGTCATACGGCGTGACCGGCGGAATGGCGCGGTCGATCTTCAAGAGCTGATAGACCGCATGCATGGCCGCGCGCACCGAATATTCGATCGTGAACACGGCATCCTCGGGCAGCTCGACATATTGGCCGATGAAGGCGAGATTCTGCGAGGTGAGCGGCACCGGCAACGGCCGGTCGCCATAGCTGCGCGGCATGAACATGCTCATGATGTAGGGCATCCAGCACGGCACGCAGGTCGCCTCGTCGAACACGTTGAGCGGAAAGCGCAGATGCCCGCACAGCTCCTTCAGGATTTCGGCGCCGCTGCACTCGGACATCGGCTTCCCCACGAAATTGCCGACGCGATCGGGATGGAGCCCATAGCCCCAGAAGATCTTGATGGTGCCGGGCTGGTCCGGAAAGTATGGCTGGCTGTAGAGCACGATCGACATCCGCCAGTTCGAATCCTTGAACGTGACGAGCCCGCCGGTGCCGGCGACGTTGCCGGTGAAAGTCTGCATCGCGTCGAAGAAGCGCGCATTGCGGCAGGTGACCGTGAAAGATTCGAAGCTCGACTCCGGAACCGATGAGTTGAACGCGGCCGGATTGCCGAATTCCGGGCGGCCCTGTGCGAGCTTCTCCCAGAGAGTCCAGCCTTGGCTGTCCTCCTTGGTGAGCTGCTTGGGCGGACTGTCGTGGCTGCCGAGGCTGGTCGCGTCCGTCATCGAGCCGGCGGTGTAGAACACGAGGTCATCCGCCGCGAGATCGATGCTGCGGCCGACGAAGTCATGTTCCAGATCGAGGCGCGTGGCGCGATGCTTGCCGTTCTCGGTGACGAGCGCGATGTCAGTGACGTCGGCGCCGCCGACGAAGTTGACACCGTGGCCTTTCAGCCAGCGCATCAGCGGCTTGACGATCGAGTCATTCTGGTTGTGCACCGTCCGCTTGACGCCGCCGAGCGTATCCATCATCGGGAATTCGTTGATGAAGCGGCGCAGATAGCGCCTGAACTCGACCGCGCTGTGCCAGGGCTGGAAGGCGAAGGTCGTCTGCCACATGTACCAGAAGTTCGTCGTGAAGAACGGCGGCGACAGCCAGTCCGAGATCAAGGACTTGCCGAGCTTCTCCTCCGAGGCCTCGGTGAGCCTGGTCATCTCGATGCGGTCCTGCATCGAGAAGCCCATGGTGAAGACGTCGACCTTGTGCCGGTTGCCATCGACCAGCCGCGCCTGCGCGTGGGTGACGTGGAGCTTGTTGAACGCCACGGTCTCCTGGAGGATGGTCTGCTGAGCGTCGGTTTCGCAGGGAATGGTCGACAGCAGGTCCCAGGTGCATTCGTATTGCTCGGTCGTCAGCATGCGCCCGCCGCGCATCGAGTAGGAGCCGTCCGGAAGACGCGCGCCGTCGAGGCTGCCGCCATAGGGCAGGCGCTTTTCGAAAATGGTGATGTCCGATCCGGAGACGCCGCCGTCGCGGATCATGAATGCTGCGCCGGAGAGCGAACCGATGCCGCCACCGATGAAATAGGCCTTCATGAGATCGACCTGTCGAGCAAGGGATTGAAACGAGATAAGGAAAATGTCGCCAGGACGGCCAGGCGGCCGCAACCAGCACGCACTCGCCGCGATGTTACCTCAGCGGGATGAATTAGTCGTCAACAGCTTGAGGTCGTTTACCCCTGGTGTGGCGCAATGTCCCGCGGAGCGGGCCCAACTCCCTCCACCGTCATTGCGAGCGCAGCGAAGCAATCCAGTGCCGAGCAAGGATTCTGGATTGCTTCGCTGCGCTCGCAATGACGCGGTGAGAGCCGGGTTCGCCGTTAACCGCGCGGCAGCCGGCTTGTTTCGTTGTCCGGCGCAGTCGACGTCGGCCTCAATGCCCCGCCATGTGGCGGCCGATTTCGGTGAGATCAGCATCGCTGCCGCGGGTCTCGTAGACCAGCTGGCCGTGGAACATCACGACCAAGCGGTCCGACAGCTCCAGCAGCTCGTCGAGATCCTCGCTGACCAATAGCACGGCGGCGCCGCGATTGCGCGCGGCCATGATCTCGGCGTGGATCTGCGCCACCGCCGCGAAGTCGAGGCCGAAGCAGGGATTGGCGGCGATCAGCACCTCGACGTCGTGACCGAGCTCGCGCGCGAGCACGGCGCGCTGCACGTTGCCGCCCGACAGTGCCGAGATCGGCGTATCCGGCGTGCGGGTCTTGATCTTGTAGCGGTTGATCTTGGTTGTCGCGCCCTGGCGGAAGGCAGCCTTGTTCAGCCACCAGCCGCCGCGGGCGAACGGCGCGCGGTCGAACTCACGCAGCGCGATGTTGTCGGCGACGCTCATGCCGCCGACGCAGGCGTTCTTCAGCGGCTCCTCCGGCAGCAGCGACATCTTGTGCCGGCGCATCTCCTCGCGGCTCGCCACATAGGCCTCGCCGGAGACCCGGATTGCGCCGCTCTCGGCCTCGCGCTGGCCGGCGAGCACCTCGACCAGTTGGCGCTGGCCGTTGCCGGAGACCCCGGCAATGCCGACGATCTCGCCGGCGCGCACGGTGAGCGACAGGTTGTGCACAGCGAGGCCGCCGGAATCGTCGCGCGCCACCAGCTTCTCGACCTCGAGCCTGACGTTGCCGGCCTCGCCGGTGCGCGACGGCTGCACCGTGAGCTGCTCGGCGCCGATCATCATCCGTGCCATGTCGTCGGGCGTCAGTTCGGTGACCTTGCCGCGGCCGGCGAGCTTGCCGCGCCGGAGGATGGTGACGTCGTCTGCGAACGCCATCACCTCGCGGAATTTATGCGTGATCATCAGGATGGTCAGCTCGCCGGCCTCGACCATCTTGCGCAGCATGCCCAGGACCTCGTCGGCCTCGCCCGGCGTCAGCACCGAGGTCGGCTCGTCCAGGATCAGGAAGCGGCGCTTGAGATAGAGCTGCTTGAGGATCTCGCATTTCTGCCGTTCGCCCGCGGAGATGTCGGAGACCTTGGCGTCGAGCGGCACGCGGAACGGCATCCGCGCCAGGAAGGCCTCCAGCTCCTTCTTCTCCTTCGCCCAGTTGACCACCGCCGGCACGTCGTCGCGCGCCAGCACCAGGTTTTCCGCGACCGTCATCGCCGGCACCAGGGTGAAGTGCTGATAGACCATCCCGAGGCCGAGCGCGTGCGCGTCCCTGGGATTGTTGATGGCGCGCTCGCGCTCGGCGATCAGCACGTCGCCCTCGGTCGGGCGGTAGTAGCCCATGATGCATTTGACCAGCGTCGACTTGCCGGCGCCGTTCTCGCCGAGCAGCGCGTGGAACGAGCCAGGCCTGACCTTCAGCTCGACATTGTCGAGCGCGGTGAACGCGCCGAAGCGCATCGTCATCGCGATGGCCTCGACGCCGAACGCGCCTGATGGCGTCGGATCGTCGCCGATCACGACAGCGCCTCGATCAGCGCCGCGGAGGTCGCGACCGCGCCGAACACGCCGCCCTGCATCTTGATCATCTTCAGCGCGTGATCGTGGTTGCCCTTGTCGGTGGCACCGCAGCAGTCCGACAGCAGCACGCATTCGAAGCCGCGGTCGTTGGCCTCGCGCATCGTGGTGTGGACGCAGACGTCGGTGGTGATGCCCGTCAGTACGATGTTCTGGATGCCCTTGAGGCGCAGGATCAGCTCGAGGTCGGTGGCGCAGAACGAGCCCTTGCCGGGCTTGTCGATCACGATCTCGCCGGGCGCCGGCGCCAGCTCGGGGATGATCTCCCAACCCGGCTCGCCGCGCACCAGGATGCGGCCGCACGGGCCGGGATCGCCGATCCCGGCGCCGATCTGCTGCGAGCGCCAGCGCTTGTTGGCGGGCAGGTCGGACAGATCGGTGCGGTGGCCCTCCCGGGTGTGGATGATGCAGAAGCCCTGCGCGCGCATCACGCTGAGCAGCTTCTTGATCGGCTCGATCGGCGCGCGAGTCAGCGACAGGTCATAGCCCATCTTGTCGACATAGCCGCCGACGCCGCAGAAATCGGTCTGCATGTCGATCACGATCAGGGCCGTGTTCTCTGGCCTGAGATCGCCGTTGTACGGCCAGGCATAGGGCTCGGAGCGGATGGTGCGCGCGGTCATGGTGGACCTCTGAAATCAGCGGGTGATGGACAGTTCGGCCGGCGCGCCGCTCAAGGTGCGTTTCGGCGAGCAGGTGATGATCATGATCAAGAGCGTCAGGATGTAGGGCGCAGCGTTGAACAGATGATAGCCGGAGGTGACGCCGACCGATTGCAGCGCCGGTCCGAGCGCTGCGGCACCGCCGAAGGCGAGCGAGGCCCACAGGCACAGCATCGGGTCCCAGCGCGCGAAAATCACGAGCGCCACCGCGGTGATGCCTTGGCCCGAGGAGAGGCCCTCGTTCCAGCTGCCGGGATAGAACAGCGACAAAAACGAGCCGCCGATGCCGGCGAGGAAGCCGCCGGCCATGGTGGCGCGCAGCCGGATCATCAGCACCGAGTGGCCCATCGCGCGCGCCGCATCCGCGCTCTCGCCGGCGGTGCGGATCAGCAGGCCCCAGCGGGTGGTTCGGAATGCCCACAGCAATAGTGGCGCGAGCACGACGCCGAGCAGGAAGAGGACGTTGATGCGCAAGGCCGCGCGCACCTGCGGCACGTCGCTCCACCAGCCGAAATCGATCGCCGGAAGCCGCGCCGCCGTCGGCTCGATCAGCGGCTTGCCGAGGAAGAAGGCGAGCCCGGTGCCGAACAGCATCAAGGAGATTCCCACCGCGACGTCGTTGACGCGCGGCAGCGAGCAGATGCCGGCATGCAGGGCGCCGAGCAGCGCGCCGGTGAGGCCGGCGGCGAGCACGCCTGCCCATGGCGATCCCGTGAGATAGGAGATGCCATAGGCGCTCATCGCGCCCATCACCAGCGTGCCCTCGAGGCCGAGATTGATGCGACCGGAGCGCTCGGTGATGCACTCGCCCAAGCTCACGAACAGGAACGGCGTGGAGACGCGGATGGCGCCGCCGAGCACCGCGAGCGGCACGGTCCAGAGTCCGATGTTGCCGTCAGCCATGTCTCACGACTTTCCCTTGAGGAAGCCGATGCGGCCATAGAGCGCGTCGCTCGCCAGCACCGAGATGAAGATGATGCCCTGCAGCACCAGCACCGAGGCGTCGGGCAGGCCGAGCCTTCGCTGCAAGAGGCCGCCCGAGGCATTGATGCCGCCGAGCAGGATCGCGACCGGAATGATTGCCAGTGGATTCTGCCGCGCGAGGAAGGCGACGAGGATGCCTGTGAAGCCGTAGCCGACGGCGAGATTGGCATTGGTGCGCCCCTGGACCGCGGCGACCTCGACCATGCCGGCCAGGCCAGCGCAGGCGCCGGCGAGGAAGCAGACCGTCAGGATCAATTTGCCCACGGAGAGGCCAACGATCTTGGCGGCCCGGATGTTGCCGCCGGCGACGCGCGCGGCGAAGCCGAACGTGGTGTGATAGATCAGCACGTAGGACGCGATTGCCGCGATCAGCCCGAACACCAGGCCCCAATGCACGTCGGTGCCTGGGATGCTGCCGATCATGTTGGCGGCGCCGATCTCGCGCGTCGACGGCTTGTTGAGGCTCGCCGGGTCACGCATCGGGCCCTCGACGAGATGGTTGAGGATCGCGAGCGCGATGTAGACCAGCAGCAGGCTGGAGATGGTCTCGTTGACGCCGCGATACTGGCGCAAGCCGCCCGACAGCAGGATCCACAATCCGCCGCCGGTCATGCCCGCGATCACCATCGCGATCTGCACGACGAGCGGCGGCATGCCCTGCAATGCCAGCGCCGCCGAGGTTGCCGACAGCGCGCCGATCAGCAGCGCGCCCTCGCCGCCGATGATCACCATGCCAAGCTGAGCGGGCAGGGCGGTGCACAGCGCGGTGAGGATCAAGGGAGCCGCGCGCGTCAGCGTGTTCTGCCAGGAAAACCAGGTGCCGAAGGCGCCGTAATACATGTACCAGTAGAGGTCGAGCGGGTTCTTGCCGAACAGCGCGACGAAGATGCCGAACACCAGGAGCGCGGCGACCAGCGCCGCGCCCGGGATGAGGATGTATTCAATGCTCGCGCCATGGCGTTGCAGGAAGCCTGCGTCGGCGGCCGGCGCGATGGCGGCCGCATCAACCGGATCGGCCGCCTCCGTGGTCACGACGTCGCTCCGATCACGCCCTCGACCAGATAGTCCATCTTCTCGAGCTCCGGATCCTTCTGGCCGCGCTCGGTGCCGGCGGTGATCACGGTGTTGCCCTTGTTGTCCTTGATCGGGCCCTTGAAGATCGTATAGCCCTCGCCGAGGAACTTGCTCTTGATCTCGTCGGCGTGCTTGCGCGCCTGCTCGGACACCGCCTCGCCATACGCCGAGATCTTGACCACCTCTTCCTTGAGGCCGCCGCGATAGAAGTTCGGAATGCTCTCGCCGGCCTGGAGCATCTTGACGAACTTCGGATACAGCGCTTCCCAATTCCACTCGGCGCCCGTCAGATAGGCCTTCGGCGCCAGCGGCGACTGGTTGACGTGATAGCCGGTGACGAACGCGCCGCGGCGCGCGGCGTTCTCGACCATCGTCTTCGGACCGTCGACATGGCAGGTCAGGACGTCGACGCCCTGGTCGATCAGGCTGTTGGTCGCCTCGGCCTCCTTGACCGGCATCGACCAGTCGCCGGTGAAGATCACCTGCGTGGTGGCCTTGGGATTGGCAAGCTGCGCGCCGAGCGTGAAGGCGTTGATGTTGCGCAGGACCTGTGGGATCGGCTTGGCGGCGACGAAGCCGAGCTTGCCGCTCTTGGAGGTGTAGCCCGCGACGATGCCGGCGATGTACTGCGCCTCGTCGATATAGCCGAAATAGGAGCCAGCGTTCTTCGGGTCCTTCTCGCTCCAGAGGCCGCCGCAGTGCTCGAAGCGCAGCTTCGGGTACTTCGCCGCCATCTTGATCATGTGCGGATTGTAGTAGCCGAACGAGGTCGGAAACAGCAGCGTGGCGCCGTCGAGATTGATCATGGACTCGATCGTCTTCTCGACCGCGTCGGTCTCCGGCACCTTCTCCTCTTCGATCACCTTCAGCCCGGGCAGCTTCTTCAGCGCCGCCGCACCCTGCGCATGCGCCTGGTTGTAGCCGTAGTCGTCGCGCGAGCCGACATAGATGAAGCCGATCGTTGTCTCCGCGGCGAAGGCCGGCCGCAGGCCCGCGGCCGCGCCGAGCGTCAGCGCCGCGCCACCCTGCAACAGATGCCGTCGTGAAATCCTGCCAAAGTCCATTGGTGAGCTCCCTCGGCGGGTCGATCCGCCCGCGCTGTCATCTCGGCTTCACCGCCACACGGCGGAGCCTCGAACGGGAGTGATCGCAAGCTTTGTGCCAGCGGCTTTCAGCGCGGCCGAGGAGCTAAGTCACTGAAGTGTTGGTGTTTTGTGGCTGACTGCAAACTGGGCAGTAGCGTGACACGGCAATCATTAGCCTATTAATTGATCAATCGACTGCAATTGTATGCAATGAGTTCGGCCGGGCGGGACCCTCAGACGGTCAGCCGCGCGCCTTCGCGAAACGCGGCTGCCAGATCCCGGGCGTGAATGCGGACGTCTTGGGGGGCGCCAGGCTCTCTGGGAAACAGTCGGCTCTCTCAACGTCATTGCAAGGAGCGCAGCGACGAAGCAATCCAGTGTCCCGTCCACAGCGCTGGATTGCTGCGCTGCGCTCGCAATGACGGATGAGAGCGCAGAACGCAGCAGGGCTCAGAGGCCACGCTTTGCATGGCGTCCTATTGCATGAGAATTCGTCGCGCTGCTCTCAGATCCCGAGCAGCCAGACCGCGACGATGGTGCCGATCACGGCGAGCCCGCTGATCGTCCACCCCGTCACATAGGCGCCGTCGTCCGATCCCGCGGGATCGACCATCGTGTCGCGCCAGCCTTCGTCCTGCCAGTGCCCCTGTTGGTACGCCATGCGAACCTCCTCGAGCCTGCCTCCCCGTGGAATAAGTCGGACGCCTGTCGAGAAGGTTCAACCCCAAGCTGAAATCTTCGTTGCATGCGCTGCAACGCAAATCTCCGACATCCCCTCTGGTCAGGCCGGCGAAACGTCCTAAGCTCGCAAACGCGTTCCACGAAGAGAACGAGCAAGTCGCCGGGGCGGCATGGCCGTCCCGCAGCAGGGAAGGAAGACCATCCGATGAAGGATTTCGCCGGCAGGATCGCCGTGATCACCGGGGGCGGCACGGGCATGGGCCGCGAGCTCGCGCGCCAGCTCGTCGCCGAAGGCTGCAACGTCGCCATGTGCGACGTCTCGACCGAGGCGATGGCCGAAACCAAGCGGCTGTGCGAGGCCGAGAAGCTGCCGCAGGGCCTGCGCGTCACCACCCATGTCGCCGACGTCTCGATCGAGGCGCAGCTCCAGCGTTTTCGCGATGAGCTCGCCGAGCAGCAGGCCACCGACAAGATCCATCTGCTGTTCAACAATGCCGGCATCGGCGGCGGCGGCAGCCTGTTCACCAATTCAAGAGAGCAATGGGAGCGTACCTTCAACATCTGCTGGGGCGGCGTCTATCTCGGCGTCCGCACCTTCCTGCCGATGCTGCTGAAGGCGGACGAGGCTCATATCGTCAACACCTCGAGCGTCAACGGCTTCTGGGCCTCGGTCGGCATGGGCGTCTCGCACACCGCCTACAGCGCCGCGAAGTTCGCGGTGAAGGGATTTACCGAAGCGCTGATCAACGACCTCCGCCTCAACGCGCCGCACATCAAATGCTCGGTCGTGATGCCCGGCCATATCGGCACGTCGATCGTGTCGAACTCGCGCAAGGTGCAGAGCGGCACCGAGTCCGACGAGCTCAGCGAGACCGAGATCGGGCTAGCGCGCCAGCGCATGAAGGGCATGGGCATCGATGTCTCCGCCATGAGCGACCAGGACATCCAGGCCGCCGCCCGCGAGCGCGCCCGCAGTTTCCTCGAAGACGCGCCGACGACGGCGGCGCAGGCCGCGAAGATCA
Source organism: Bradyrhizobium sp. HKCCYLS3013 (assembly GCF_051167615.1). Taxonomy (NCBI): domain Bacteria; kingdom Pseudomonadati; phylum Pseudomonadota; class Alphaproteobacteria; order Hyphomicrobiales; family Nitrobacteraceae; genus Bradyrhizobium; species Bradyrhizobium sp. HKCCYLS3013. Next base: position 150,775 of record NZ_JBNPTK010000003.1, on the reverse strand, counting down.
TCCTCGACGGCGTCAAGGCCGAGCAGTGGCGCATCCTCGTCGGCGAGGACGCCAAGCTGCTCGACCTGCGCGTCCGGCAGTCACCAGAGCAGGCCTACGAGCCGGAGTTCTTCCAGCGCTTTGCGCAGGAGGCGGGCTGGAAGCTGGGGTAGGGGATTGCTGTTCGTTGGAAAACAGCACCTTTCGCCACGCAGACGGTGAGCTCCCCTCCCCCTTGCGGGGAGGGGTCGGGGGTGGGGGTCCACGAGTCCCGCTGCCAATGACGAGATCAAACGGCCATGGATGACAGCCGACGATCATTCGCGCAACGAATGCGCGCCGAACCTACCGAAGCTGAACGCGTCCTTTGGCAACGCCTCCGCCATGACGTCAAGTTCGCCGGTTCTCACTTCCGCCGGCAAGCGCAGATTGGACCCTTCATCGTCGATTTCGTCAGTCGCAAAGCTAAGCTCGTGATCGAAGTCGATGGCGGCCAGCATGATTGGCAGCAGGAGGAAGACGCTGCCCGCACGCGACAGATCGAGGCGCTCGGGTATCGCGTTCTTCGCTTCTGGAACAACGACGTCCTCGGAAATATCGAAGGCGTCCTTCACGAAATTCAGCGCGCGTGGACCCCCACCCCCGACCCCTCCCCGCAAGGGGGAGGGGAGACGAGACCGCCGCGCCGTCCCCGCAGAACGCGGAGACCGAGCAAAGTTTGATCGCGGCTTCAGAACGCCTCTTTTACCTCGACGACGCCACCCGGTACGCCATCCGCGTGTGGCTCGGGCAATAGGGCAGGCCCTCGATCGGCTTGGAGCCGCAGAAGCAGAAATCGTCGGCGCCGGGGGTGGAGATCGGCCAGCGGCAGCGCTCCTTGGAGAGTTCGAACAGCGAGCAGCCGTTCTCGACCGTGCCGACCGGCTCCTCGACAACGATCGGCGGCGGATCGTTCTGGACCGCGCGCAGGATACGGCGGCGCAGCTTCGGCACGGGACGGCGGGCGCCATCGCGTGTCGTCTCGGCGCGAACGACGCGCCTGGTGTCGCCGCCATTGTCGCGCGTCAGCGCCAGGCGGGAGATCTTGCCGATCACGGCGTTGCGGCTGACGCCGAGCTCGGCGGCGATCTCTCGGCAGGTCAGCCCGGCCTCAAAGTGCTGCTTCAGGGCCTGGAGCCGTTCCTCGGTCCAGGTGGGGAGTGTCTGTCGTTCGGCGGGCATTGTTGTCGCTTCCAAGTTTGATCCGTCCTGGATCGTCCTGGCCGACGGCTGCACCGAAACTGTTTTCCGCGCTGCGTGTCCCTAGCTTACGCCCGTCCGTTGTCGCGAATCGACAGCAGCCCATCCTTGATGGCGAGCCGGATGCCTTCTTCAATCAACGTTCTGCAGACACCCGGAACGCTGGTGCCGTGGGTTCCCTGTTTCACGAGCTTTTCGAGATAGCCGATGGTTGCCAGGGCTAGGGTTACGGGGATGCGGTCAGTTTCGGCTTTTTCCGTCGCCATGCCTAAAAGCTAGTCCGTAACCGATGTACAGAAAAGTAACTTTTTAGACTCTATTAGGAATCGGATTGGTTGTACAGCGGCTTGGGGATAACTGGTTAAGATATTGAATTTTATGGAAATATGACGAATCGGGCTGGTCGCGGCGATGACTCTCCGCCCGCTCGGCGAGTCCGGGCCCGGAATGGTACGGGAAGCACGGGCCGGGAAGATTCGCGTGGGCCGCGGTGTCCGATGGTTTCTTCAACCGCCGCCGTGCCGCGGGGCACCTGATCGGGGAGCCCTGGTGGAATTGTCGGCTGAAGAGGCGGACGGTCGCTCGCGGCTTTTCCGGTCGGTGCGAGAAAATTCGCCATTCCAGAAATAACGCTTTCGCTTTTCCGGAAACTGTGCTTTAGTGCCGCCATCCCGCCTCACTCGGAAGGGGCGTTGCGCGCGATCGTCACGACACGCGAGGCGGGGAGCGATGGCCGCGATGGAGCCGCAGCGTGTCCTTCAAGGATGCGCGGACGAACGGCTCGGCGCGGACGTGAAGTCGCAGCGTGCTGACACCCCGACGCTGGTGTTACGTTCGCGACGGCGCTGACGCGCCGCGCGGATCATGGTGGCCAACAAGCCCGGCGCACCAGGCAGACTGCGTATAAGCGTGAACACCATCGCGCAGGGAAGGCCGGGCGTTCTCGGCTGCACCTGTGGTACCTGCCGCCTGCATTTTTCTCGCAGGCGGGCCGCAGGCGCCAGCCGGCGCCTGGCCTTCCCTGCGCCCTCCGACTTTTGAGAGGGTGAGATGATGGCATGACTCGGCGCGAGCGGCGCGCGAGGATGATAGATCGTGTCTCTTGGAGTGAACGAGGGTTGCACTTCAAATTCGGTCGTCATCCCCGCGAACGCGGGGGATCCAGTACGCCGCGGCCTGTCGAGGACTGACGCCTGCCTCTGGATACTGGGTCGCCCGGTCGAGCCGGGCGACGACAGCGGGGCGAGCCGCGCCAGCGTGCCCGACACAACCTCACCCGTGCACGACGGCCTTCGCGATCATGCAATGAATGCCCTTGGAGCCGTTGACGGTCTGGGTCACCCGCAGGTCGGCGGCGAGGCTGCACAGCGTGTAGGCGTCCTCGCGCGACAAATTGCGCTTCTCGCCGAGCAGCACGATCATGTCGCGCAGTGCCCGCACCGCGCATTGGTCGAGATCGGGGTCCATCGCCATCGTCATGTAGTGCGTGGCGGTCTCGGCGCGTGGATAGTCGAACTTGAGATCCTTGCGCACGGTGAGGCGGAAGCGGCCCTGCAGCGCGGTCTCGATCGCCGTGACGCAGACCTCGCCGTCTCCCTGCACACCATGGCCGTCGCCGCAGGAGAACAGCGCGCCCGGCACGAACACCGGCAGATACAGCTTGGCGCCGGCACCGAGTTCCTTGTTGTCGAGATTGCCGCCCATCGCGCGCGGGATCAGCGAGGTGATGCGGCCCCAGGCCGGCGGCGGCGCCACACCCATCACGCCGAAGAACGGCGCCAGCGGCAGCTCGAGCCCCCACGGCAGCTTGCCGACCATCCGTTCCTTGTCGAGCGGGATGTTCATCAGCCGGCTCTCATGGAAATCGTCGGGCAGGGTGCCGGCCAGCGGGCGGATGAAATTGTAGCCCCAGTCCTGCCGCAGCTGGACGTCGAGGATGTCGACCTCGAGCACGTCGCCGATTTCGGCGCCGTTGACCGCGATCGGCCCGGTCAGGATGTGGCCGGGCACCATGCGCTCGCTGCGGGCGTGGACGTCGAACAGCTCCGGCGGCACGTGGAACTTGCTGGTATCCGGCACCACGTCGGGTCCGCCGCTGATCGAATCGATCGTGACCTCGTCACCGCTGTCGACCGTGAGCACCGGCTTCAGCCGGGATTCGAAGAAGCCCCAATGGCAGGTCTCGGGGCTGGCGTGCAGATGATGGTGGGCCATGATGCTCTCGTTATTGCCGGTTCGAGCCTGAGCATAGCGCATCACATGGCGTTCGCAGAGAGATGGCAACGCATGGCGGCTGTCGTGTATGAGGGCGGCCGTGGCACTTCACCCCGCGCCGGAGCTCGCAATGTTCTTTGTGCTGTCGAAGACGCTCGGCCTGCTGGCACTGCCGACCAATTTCATGATCGCGCTGGGCCTGCTCGGTGCCATCCTGATGCTGACCCGGTTTGCCGTGCTGGGGCGCAGGCTGGTCGTCTCGGCCATGCTGCTACTGGCGATCGTCGGCCTGACGCCGCTCGGCAGCCTGATGCTGTATCCGCTGGAGAGCCGGTTTCCGAAATGGGATCCGGCGAACGGTGCGCCGGACGGCATCATCGTGCTCGGCGGTCCGGTCGATTCCGATCTGTCGGCAATGTACGGCATGCCGGTGACGGTGGCGGGCGCGGACCGGGTGATCCAGGCGGCCGCGCTGGCGCGGCGCTACCCGACTGCACGCATCCTGTTCACCGGCGGCAGCGCCAATCTGATCGCGACCGAGGCCAAGGAGGCCGATGTCGGCGCCGAGATCCTGCTCAGCCTCGGCGTGCCCAGGGAGCGGCTGCTGCTGGAGCGGCAGTCGCGCAACACCTACGAGAATGCGATCTTCTCCAAGGCGATGATCTCCCCGAAGCCGGGCGAACGCTGGCTGCTGGTGACCTCCGCGTATCACATGCCGCGCTCGGTCGGGCTGTTCCGAAAAGCGGGCTTTCCGGTCGAGCCCTATCCGGTGGACTGGCGCGTCGGCCGCGTGCTGGATTTCGACGGCATCTCGCTGCTCGGCCTGCGCCGCGCCGACATCGCCGTGCGCGAATGGGTCGGGCTCGTGGCCTACCGCCTCCGCGGCCGCATCGACGATCTGTTTCCCGGGCCGGCCTAGGCGGTTGTTGTGCCGAAGCCCGCCGCTTTCGCTGCCAGCTCGCCGCGCACGCGCGCGACGACCGGCTCGTAGCGACAGCTCGAATCCTGCCGGAACAGGCGCGCGCTCGGATACCACGGGCTGTCGTCGCGATCCCTGAGCCAGCGCCAGTCGGCCAGGTAGGGCAGCATGATCCAGGTCGGCCGTCCGAGCGTCGCGGCGAGATGCGCGACGCTGGTGCAGACGGTGACGACGACGTCGAGGCAGGAGATCAGGGCGGCCGTCTCGACGAAGTCGGTCAGCTCGGCGGTGAGGTCGCGGATGCCGCTCTGCTGCGCCAGCATCGTCCTGTCCGCGGGCCGCAGCTCCTTTTGCAGGCTGATGAAATCAGCGTCGACATCGAGCAGCGGCAGCAAGGTCGACAGCGGCATCGAGCGGTTGCGGTCATTGCCCTGGTGCGGGTTGCCGGACCAGACCAGCCCGACGCGCAGCCGGTCATGCGACCCCAGCCGCTGCTCCCAGGCCGCGATGCGCTCGGCCGGGAGCGGCGGCAGATAGCCAGCGGGCGGGATGGTGGCGAGCGTGGTGCCGAAAGCGAGCGGCAGGCTCATCACCGGGCAATGCATGTCGAAGGCGGGTCGCTGCAGCTCCGGCGCGTACGCAAGACATTGCGACACGCCTTCGACACCGGCCAGCAGCGGCCGCAGCGCCTCGCGGACCACCAGGATCACCCTGGCGCCGCGCGCGGCGAGCATCGGCAGGTAGCGCGCGAACTGGATGGTGTCGCCGAAACCCTCGTCCTCCTCGATCAGGACGGTCTTCCCGGCGATATCCTCTTTGCCCAGCCATTTCGGCTCCGCAAAGCGCGGATATTCGGGCGAGAAATCCGGCATGTTCCAGCGCGCTTCGCGCCGTGCCCAGCCAGCGGCGTAGTCGCCACATTGCAGCTCGACATGGGCAAGCTGCCAGGCCGCCTTGGCGTGACTCGGCTCGAGCACGAGGATCTGCCGGTAGACGGCCGCGGCGTCCTCGAAGCGCAGCAATTGAAGCAGCGCAAAGCCCTTGTTCAGCAGCACCTCGACGAAGTTCGGGCGCAGGCTCAGCGCCTGGTCGAACCACGGCAGCGCCTCCGCGCTGCGGCCGAGACAGACGAATGCATCGCCGAGATTGTTGCAGACCATCGCCTCGGCTGGCGCCAGCGCATGCGCGCGTTCGCAATCGGCGAGATACGCGTCGTAGCGTTTGAGCTCGCGGAAGCATCGGGCGCGCATCTGCAGCGACTGCAGGTCGCCCGGCCGCTGAGTCAGGCAGATCGTGAAGGCCTGGGCGGCTTCCTCATAGCGCTGCTGCTGATGCAGCAGCAGGCCGCTCTGGAACGCGGCCTCATGATGCGAAGGATCGATCGTCAGCGCGTGCTGATAGCTCAACAACGCCTCGGCGCCGCGGTCGAGCGCCAGCAGTACGCCGCCCATGTGCTTCCACAGCTCGGCGTCGTCGGGCTTGAGCTGGATCGCCTTGTCGAACACCGCGAGGGCGTCGTCGAGCCGGCCCATCTGCTTCAGGGTGAAGCCCAGGCTGGTGAGATAGTCGATCTTCGGCGTCTGCCGGATCGCGCGCGAGAACCACGCCACGGCATGGTCGTGCTGACCGGTTTGCAGCGCAATAATGCCCATCAGCGCAAGGCTGTCGGCATGGGTCGGGTCGGCGGCCAGCGCCTGCTCGCAGCACATCTGGGCATCGAGCAGACGTCCTCCGCCGAGGTGATGCAGTCCCGCCTCGTAGAGCGCGGCGGGCGACAGCGCGGGCGTTCCGCCGGGGCCGGCCGTTGCGCTCTCGGCGCCTTCCTTCCGGTCGCTGCGGGTCATCGTCTGGTCCTGTCCGAGGATCGAAAATTCATAAGTGATTCCCGCGATATCGAGAAGGATCACGGTATGGCGGGTGAGCCCGGACGGCGGAAATACTGGCATCATCAGGTGCGACGGTCTAACAAGCCGCCCGAAGCCGAACCACACGCGGCGCGGACGCCCGGTGCGGCAGGGAGGGAACGCCACATGCAACAGCCGAACGCGGCAGACAGGCTGGACCTGGCGGCCATGGTCGCCGATCTCAACAGCCTGCTGCGGCTGAAGACGACCGTGATCGGCATCAAGATGTTCGCCCGCGTCGAGGACATGGAAGCGATCGAGAAGATCCGCCGTCCCAACGCGGTGCACACCACCGACCAGATCGTCAGCATGGCGTCGCGGCTCGGCTGGACCGTCGGCATCACCGGAGATGATCTGGTCGGCGCGCAGTGCCGCGCGGTGATCGGGCTCGGCCCGCAGGACGAGGCCTGGCTCGACGGCGCGAACTATGTCGGCGTCTGGCACGGCACGGCGGAGGATGCGCGCAAGCGGCAGGAGGCGCTCGACGTGGTGCCGTTCGGCCGCTACCAGGCGATGGCCGTGAGCCCGCTGGCGAGCGGCCGGCTGGATCCGCCGGACATCTGCCTCGTCTATGCGACGCCGGGACAGATGATCATCCTGATCAACGGCCTGCAATATGTCGGCTACAAGAAGTTCGAATGGGGCGTCGTCGGCGAGACCGCCTGCGCCGATTCCTGGGGCCGCGCGCTGAAGACCGGCGAGCCGAGCCTGTCGCTGCCCTGCTTCGCCGAGCGCCGCTATGGCGGCGTGCCGGACGAGGAGATGCTGATGGCGCTGAAGCCGTCCGATCTCGCCAAGGCGATCGCCGGCATGAAGCAGCTCGCCAGGAATGGCTTGCGCTACCCGATCGCCCCTTACGGCATTCAGAACGACGTCCGCGCCGGCATGAGCGTGTCTTATGGAAAGAAATAGAACCACATCCGCCGTCATTGCGAGCGAAGCGAAGCAATCCAGAGTCCTGTCCGCAGCCCTGGATTGCTTCGCTTCGCTCGCAATGACGGCGCAACTGATTTGCAGCTGATCTCCAGGGAACACCAATGACCTCACCGAAATTCGATCTCGTCGTCTACGGCGCCACCGGCTTCACGGGCAAGCTCGTGGCTGAATATCTCGCCACGCAATATCGCGGCGACGCCTCGCTGCACTGGGCGATGGCCGGCCGGAGCCTGGACAAGCTCGCTTCCGTGCGGGACGAGATCGGCGCGCCCACCGACACGCCTCTCATTGCCGCCGACGCCTCCGATCCGGCGTCGCTGCAGGCGATGGTGGCGCAGACGAAGCTCGTGCTGACCACCGTCGGTCCGTATCAGCTCTACGGCAACGAGCTCGTCGCCGCCTGCGCCGAAACCGGCACCGACTACGTCGATCTCTGTGGCGAGCCGGTGTGGATGCGGCAGATGATCGACAAGCATCAGGCGACCGCCGAGAAGAGCGGCGCGCGCATCGTGTTCTCCTGCGGCTTCGATTCCGTACCGTTCGAGCTCGGCGTCTACTTCGTGCAGCAGCAGGCGAGACGCGTGCTCGGCGCGCCGGTCGCGCGCGTGAAGGGCCGCGTCCGTGGCATGAGCGGGACCTTGTCGGGCGGGACGGCGGCCAGCGCCAAGGCGACATTCGATGCGGTCGCCAAGGATTTGAGCCTGGTAGCGATCCTCAAGGACGCGTTCGCCCTGACGCCCGGCTTCAAGGGGCCGAAGCAGCCGTCAGGCAACAAGCCCGTCTATGAGGAGGATCTGCAGTCCTGGACGGCGCCGTTCATGATGGCGCTGATCAACACCCGCAACGTCCACCGCTCCAACATGCTGATGGGTTTCCCGTACGGCCAGGACTTCGTCTATGACGAGATGGTGCTGACCGGTCCGGGCGAGAAGGGCGAGGCCAACGCCAAGAAGGTGATGGCCGCCAATGCCGAGAAGACCGGCCCGAACGCGCCGAAGCCGGGCGAGGGGCCTTCCAAGGAAGAGCGCGAGAACGGCTACTACAATCTTCTTTTTGTCGCGATCGCCCCCGACGGCCGCCAGGTCCGCGCATCCGTGAAGGGCAACCGCGATCCCGGCTACGGCTCGACCTCGAAGATGATCAGCGAATGTGCCGTCGGCCTGTTGCGCGACGGAGCTGGCGTGAAGGGCGGTTTCTGGACTCCGGGCGCGGCGCTCCAGGACAGCCTGATCAAGCGGCTGGTCGACCATGCCGGCCTGACGTTCGCGGTGGAGGACTAGGAGGCTGCGATGTGCGGACCGATCCCTGCGGATCAGCCCGCGTCGACCTGGTGGGCGCGGGTGGCGGCGATCATGCCCCACATCGTGCCGAGCATCAGGAAGAAGTGCCGCCAGTGATCGGTATCGATGATGAAGCTTTCGCCGACGGTGCCGAGGAAGGCTGCGAAGATTGCGATGTAGGTGCGCTGCCAGGGCACGCGCACGAGCAGATAGCGGAAGCCGAGGACGACGGTGGTGAAGACCAGAGCGGGATAGCAGATGCCGGACAGCCAGCCGCCCGACATGAAGGCGTTCAGATAGGAGTTGTGGGTGTCCTCGGGGAAGTAGTTGTGGAATTGCAGCGGCCCGATCCCGAACGGCAGGTCGAGCGCCATGTCGGCGCCGAGGATGTGGCGGCCGAACCGGCCGAACCGGCCTTCGTCGTAGCTCTGGTCGAAGCTCGCCCGCTGCTTGAACATGTCGGCGATGGAATCGATCGAGAGCAGTACGCCGATCAGGACGAGGCCGGCCACGGCAGCCGCGAGCGTCATGACGATGATGCGGGAGCGCTCGCGGGGCGAGGTGCTGGTCAGTACCATCAGCGCCAGCATGAAGGCCGCCGTGAGAACGAGGCCGCCCCAGGCCGCGCGCGAGAAGGCGAGCAGGATGGCGAGCGCCATCACGCCGAGGGCGAAGCTGGCGCGCAGCGTCGCTGCGAAGCGGGCGGTGACGACATTCTGCAGCGCCAGCAGCGCCGGCAGGATCAGGAATGCGCCGAGAACGTTCGGGTCCTTGAACGTACCACGCGCGCGGCCATACAAGGTGAGGAGATCGTATCCGCCGGGCACCAGATGGAAGTAGCCGGCGACACCTGCAAGGGCTGCGATCGCGCCGCCCATGACGAGGCCGCGCCGGAGCATGTCGAGCCGCGCTTCGGTGTCGTCCGAAATGAGCATGGCGATGAAGATGGCCGTGAACGCCATGTACCAGGAGGTGGCGATCCAGGTCGAGATCTTGGAATCGTCGAGCAGCGGTATGGCGCTGATCGTGTAGCCCAAATTGACCAGGACGAGCAGCAGCAGCAGCGGGACGAACACGAGACGCAGCCTCATGCCAGTCGCAATGAACACTGCTGCGGACGCGAGTGTCACGAGCTCGTAAGGGCTGGGTTCGATAAAGACGATAGCGCCGGACGCGCCGACCAGCCAGACCAGCGCGCGCTGCAGGGCGACGACGCCCGGAGGAGCCATCGGCCTGGATGCGAACTCTCCGGCTGCCGCCGTCATGGCCATCGCGAACTCACACTCATACGCAACGCAGGGCGGGATCGGCCGGACACACGTGCGGAGCGGGCCTGCGTCCGCTCCGGATCCCCGCAATCAATAAGCGTTCTCGCTCTTGGTCATCAACGCCAGCGGCGTCTTGAGCAGGATGTAGAGGTCGAACAGCACGGACCAGTTCTCGATGTAGTAGAGGTCGAATTCGACCCGCTTCTGTATCTTCTCCTGGTTGTCGATCTCGCCGCGCCAGCCGTTGATCTGTGCCCAGCCAGTGATGCCCGGCTTGACGCGGTGGCGCGCGAAGTAGCCGTCGACAGCCTCGTCGAACATGCGGTTCTGCAGCTTGCCCTGAACCGCGTGGGGCCGCGGGCCGACCAGCGACAGGTTGCCCTTGAACACAACGTTGAAGAGCTGCGGCAGCTCATCGAGGCTGGTCTTGCGGATGAAGCGGCCGACGCGGGTCACGCGCGGATCGTTCTTGGTGACGACCTTGGACGCCGTGGGATCAGCCTGGTGGTGATAGAGCGACCGGAACTTGAAGACGTCGATTCGCTCGTTGTTGAAGCCGAACCGTTTCTGCCGGAACAGCACCGGCCCCGGACTGTCGAGCTTGATCGCGAGCGCGACCAGCGCCATCACCGGGAGCGCGAGCAGCAAGATGAGGCCGCCGACCAATCGGTCGAACAGCATCTTCATCACCAGATCCCAGTCGGTGATCGGCGCCTCGAACACGTCGAGCGTCGGGACCGCACCGAGATAGGAATAGGAACGCGGGCGGAAACGCAATTTGTTGGTATGGGCCGACAGGCGGATGTCGACCGGCAGCACCCACAGCTTCTTCAGCATGTCCAGGATGCGGGTCTCGGCCGAGATCGGCAGCGAGAACAGCACCAGGTCGACGCGGGTTCGGCGCGCGAACTCCACGATATCATCGACCTTGCCGAGCTTCGGCGCGCCGGCGCAGGTCTCGAGCGAACGGGAATCGTTGCGGTCGTCGAACACGCCGAGGATCTCGATCTCGGAGTCGTCCTGCGCCTTCAGCGCACGCACCAGATCTTCGCCGCTCTGGTCGGAGCCGACGATGATGGTCCGTCGATCGAGGCGCCCTTGTCGGGCCCAGCTGCGGATCAGGTTGCGCAGTACGACGCGGCTCGCGATCAACGCGCCGAGTCCCACGAAGAAGAACGCGGCGAGCCAGAGACGGGAAACTTCGCTGCCGATCTTGGCGAAGAAGGACAGTCCGATGAACAGCAGGAACACGAAGCAGTAGGACGAGATCATCCGAGTCATCTGCCTCACCTGGGCGCGGAAGACCTGGATCTGGTAAATGTCGGCGGCCTGGAAGCACACCACCGCGCTCACGGCGAGGCCGACGATGGCAACGAGATACTCCCAATGGAAGCCGCTGAGCGGAACCACGTAGCCGAAATAGACGGCGCTACCGACGACACTCAACAGCACGAAATCGGTGATGCGGACGATGCCGGCGAGGACGATCGGAGAATAGGCGCGGTGAACCTTCTGATTGGCGACCGCCAGGGCCGCCGGCGACAGGCGGCGACGGCGTTCAACGGCCGGCTTGCCTGCCGCGGCCGTGGATGCGGCCGCGGCCGCAGCAGCATCCAACATCGAGCGAGCGTTGATCGGTTCCACAGTCGTACAAGCCCGGATTATGTTTGTTAGTATTTGTGGTCATGTAAGCGCTGATAGCGCCGGGGGAAATTCCCTACCGGCGGGATTACGGGCCAAATCGGAAGAAACGGTTAGCGATGGTAAATGACGTCAGGTCTTGGTAAACGCCTCGCGGTAGCTGTCGAGCACGCCCTCGACCATCGCCTTCTGCGAGAAATGCTGGAAGACGCGCTCGCGCAGGGCCTTGGCGCGGAGCTGCGCTGTGGCCGGATCGTCCAGTGCGGCTGCAATTGCGTCGGCCAGCGCGGTCGCATTGCCCGGCATGAACAGCGCGTCGTTATGCGGTCCGAAGATTTCCGGAATGCCGCCGACTCTGGCCGCGATCATCGGAACCCCGGCGGCACCCGCTTCGATCACGACATAAGGCATGGAATCGCCACGCGAGGGAACGACGAGCAGGCTTCCCTTGGAAAATCCGTCGCGCGCCTTCACATGGCCGATGAAGCGCACCGCGGCCGTAAGACCGAGGCGTTCGACCTGAGCCTTGAGCTTCGACATCTCTTCGCCGTCGCCGCCCAACGTCAGCGTCAGCGGCCGGCCACGGGAGCGCAACAGCGCGACGGCGTCGATCAGCAGATCCGTGCCCTTGATGTGCCGGAATTCGCCGACATAGGCCAGGTCGGTCTGGTCCTGAGCCGGCGTGACCGGGTCGAATTCGCCTGCAGTGACGCCGTTGAAGACGCAATTCACCAATCCCCTGGGATGGCCGATCATGCGCTCATAGGTATCGCGGGCGAAGGCGCTCTCGAACAGGAAGAGGTCCGTCCGGTTCATCAGCGCACGTTCAAGCCGCCCGTACAGCGCGCCTTTGAGCGTGTCGAGCGGGTAGTGCAGCGAGCCGCCGTGAGGCGTGTAGATACGGATCGTTCCTGGCCGATGCGGCAGCAGGCGGACGAACGCGCCGGCCTTCGCGCCGTGGCCATGCAGCACGTCGGGGGCGAGCGCGCGGGAGAGGCGATGGAACCGGCTGAGTGCCAGAATGTCGCTCGGCCAAGGCTCCCGGTGAATGGGAATGCGGTGCACGCCGAGTGTCAGGCGGGGCGCGATCTGGGCCAGCGCGGCATCGGCGCGTTCGCCGCCGGTCAGGCTGTCCGCAATGATGCCGACGTCATGCCCGTGATCCACTTGACCGTTGGCAAGGTCAAGGATGTGCCGAAAGATGCCGCCGACGGGAGCTCTGACGGCGTGAAGGATTTTGAGAGGTTTGGTCTGCGACGGTGCCATGTCGAACTCGCCCGCGCCATCGGGTTGCGCGTGGTTTCGCCAGGCTCCGCCGCGGGTGCTGATCTCACGACTGGCGGATAGAGGAAGCACGGGCGCCTCTCGTCGCTGAATATTGATAGCTCCAACCTCGATAGAGGCTTGATGGTTAACAAAGTCTCACTCGTCGTCGTTGCCAGGCAGGTTCGCTCCAGCATTGTGACGATCTGGCGCAAGCCTACTTGTAGCGAGCAGCATATGGCGAAGGATGACGATTGTTCTATAGGGCGAGGTTGCAGGCGCTCCGGTTAACCCGTCAGCAACCTTAATGGAGTGTAATTGTACCACGTATGGTAGCGGCGTGGCGTAGGTCTCGCGGGAGTGGATGATGCGGTTGGCGTTCTGGCGTGCCGGCAAGACGACACAGGTTGACGGAGCTTCCGTCCGACCCGTGACAGGCTCGCCATCGTCGGCCGAGCCGGGCCCGGCCGGCGATCTCGATCTCCGGCTGGTCGGCCGCGCCTTGGCACGAAAGCGCGGCTTCATTCTTTTGCCGACGCTGCTCGCTCTCGTTCTGTCGATCACCGCAGTCAACATGATCACGCCGCGGTACAAGTCCGAAGCGCGGATCCTGATCGACGGCCGCGAAAACGTGTTCGTGCGGCCGAACGGCGAGCGTACCGAGGAGCGAACGGCACTCGATCCCGAGGCGGTCACCAGCCAGGTGCAACTGGTGCTGTCGCGCGATCTGGCGCGCGACATCATCAGGAAGAACAAGCTTGGTGAGCTGCCCGAGTTCGATCCAGTCCTGCGCGGCGTGTCGCCGCTGAAGTCGGTCTTGGCGATGGTCGGGCTCGTGAAGGATCCGCTTGCCATGACGCCGGACGAGCGCGTCATGGATGCCTATTACGAGCGCCTGACGGTCTACGCCGTCGACAAATCGCGCGTCCTCGTCGTCGAGTTCCAGTCGCAGGATTCGGCGCTCGCGGCACAGGTCGCGAATTCGATCGCGGACGGCTATCTCGTGGTTCAGCAGAACGCCCGCCAGGCGCAGGCGAAGTCGGCCAGCCAGTGGCTGGCCGGGGAGATCCAGGGGCTGCGCAAGAAGGTCGAGGAAGCGGAATCGCGGGTCGAGGAGTTCCGCGCCAAGTCGAATTCGTTCATGGGGACCAACAACACCTCGTTGTCCAACCAGCAGATGGGCGAGGTCAACACCCAGCTCAATAATGCCCGCGCCTTGAAATCGGACGCCGAGACCAAGGCGCGGCTGATCCGCGAGATGCTGCAGAGCGGCCAGCCGATCGAGGCATCCGAGGTGCTCAATTCGGAGCTGATGCGCCGCTTGTCGGAGCAGCGCGTGAGCCTGCGCGCGCAGCTCGCCGAGCAGTCGTCGACACTGCTCGACAATCATCCGCGCATCAAGGAACTGAAGGCGCAACTGGCTGATCTCGACCGCCAGATCCGCGACGAGGCCGGCAAGATCTCCCGCTCGCTCGACAGCGACGCGCGCATCGCCGACGGGCGGGTGCAGATGCTGAGCCAGAGCCTCGAGCAGGCCAAGAAGCAGGCCACCTCCACCAATGGCCTTGATGTCCAGCTGAGGGCGCTGGAGCGCGATGCCAAATCGCAGCGCGACCTGCTGGAATCGTATCTCGCCAAATACCGCGAGGCGAACACCCGCGAAACGCTCGACACGCCGCCGGCGGATGGACGGATCATCTCGCGGGCGGTGGTGTCCAATACGCCGGCATATCCGAAGAAGCTGCCGATCGTGCTGATCGCGACGCTGGCGACCCTGATGCTGACCTCGGGCGTGGTCATCACCGGAGAGCTGTTGCGCCTCACGGCGCCGCGTGCGACGGGCCTAGCCGCCCCGGCCATGAGCAGCATGGCCGACGTCATGGTGCTCGCGGCGCGGGTCGAGCCGATGATCGCCCCGCGGACGGTTTCCGCATCGCCGGCCGTTGCACCACCTTCGACGCCGGCGCCGGTTGAGGCCACGCATCCGGCTTTCGTACCGCCGCCCGTCACGGCCATGCAGCCGGCCGAGGCGCCGTCGGCCGCGCCGATCAAGCCAGCGCCGATGAACGAGCTCGAGCAGCTCGCATCCGATCTGCTCGCCGCGGGCGAGGGCGCCCGCAAGGTCACCGTGCTCGGCACGGCCGGCGGCGAGGCCGTCACGTCCACCGCGCTCGCGATTGCCCGCACCATGGCGGCGCAGGCGCGCGTGGTGCTGGTCGATCTCGCCGGCAGCCCGCAACTTCTTGCAGGCGTCTCGGTCGATCCGGCCGCGCCCGGCCTGATCGAGCTGATGCTGGGCGAGGCGTCGTTCGCGTCCATCATCACCAAGGACCAGGCCTCGCGGCTGCACATCGTCAACGCCGGTCGTCCCGGCGCCGACCGCAGCCAACTGCAATCGCCGCGGCTCGCGCTCGCCATCGACGCGCTGCTGCGGGTCTACGACCACGTCCTGCTCGACGCCGGCAATGCCTCCGACCTGCCGGCCGAGCTGTTGACCGCGGGCGCGCGCGCCGTCGTCGTGCCCGATCCCAACATGGCCGCCGAGGCGCGCAGCCAGATGAGCGAGCAGTTGCGCGAGGTCGGCTTTGGCGCCGTCACCATGCTGAAGGCACCGGGCGGAGGCGCGAACCGCAACCAGCCGGGGCCGCGCGGCGTCGCCGCCTAGTCTTCAGCCTTCTCGTTCTCGTTGGCCTTGGCGACGCCGCCACGCGATTGCAGCGCGCCGCGCAGGCGCTGCGCCAGACGGAGCAGGGCAGGGCTGTGCTTGACGGCATGCTTGGCCCGGCTGACCGCAGCCATCGTCGTTGCGGCAACGCGGCCCCGCGCGGTCAACGGCATGAAGCTGTCGAAGATCGGCTCGTCGTCCTTGCAGAACATCCGCTTGTAGTCGTCCGATCCGATGCCGAGATCGAGGGCGCGAAAATCCTGTTGCGCGTAGTGATCGATGATCGAGCGCATCAGGATCAGCCCGGGGCTCCAGCGCGCATTCTCCGATAGCGTATAGGTGTTGAACATCATCGAGAAGCGCGCCCCGTCGGCGACGCCGGCAAACAGCGCGATGATCTCGGCATCGCAGCGCAGCGCATGGATATCGATGGCGCGATGTCCGCAACCGAGCTTGGCCATGCAGGCGCTGCGCACGAAGGCCTCGACACCTGCTTCCGCGAACACGTTCGGAAGCTTCTGCTCGGCCATGCGGATCGGCTTGGTGCGGAAGAACCAGTCGAGCAGCTCGGCAATCTCGGCGTCGCTGCCCGCGACCATGTAGCGATAGCCGGGCAGCGCCTGCAGCTTCTTTTCCTTGCTCTTGAGCCGCTTGCGGAATGAATTCGACAGCAGCGCGGTCGGCGCGGCGCCCGGCGGCATCAGCAGCACCGGGCAGTCGTTCACCGACGGCTGGTGCGGCCATTGCGCCAGCGGATTGGCGACATCGCCCCAGCGCTGCGGCTGCTGCGTCAAGGCGAGCACGTCGACACCGCCGCGGTCGCGCAGCCCTGCGAGCAGGACGTCGAGATCGCCGGCGCCGGCGCGCGCGGCGAATTCGCCATCCATCAGTGGCATGTTGAAGGTCGTATGCTTGCCGCCCATGAAGCTGGCGATGCGCATGCCGCAAGCGTGCCGCAACGTCAAAGGCAACAGCAGCAGCGGACGTTGCTCGGCATCACGCCCGATGACGATGAACGGCGTAGCATGCTCGCGTGCGCCGACGTCGCGCTGCCATGCGCCGAGCAGGTCGAAGCGCTGGTACGGCGTCGAGACATGGGCGGGATCTTCGAGCGCGCGCCAGACCGGCTCGGCGGCCGCCAGATCGGACACGATGTCGACCCGCGCGAGCCCCGACGGCAGCCGCCGCGCGGGCGCCTGCGCCGTCCGGCTCTCGATCACGGCGGCCATGGTCATCGCGCAGCTCGCGTTGTCGTGGAATTTTGTTGCTTGACGTCGGGAGACCCTCGCAAAGAAGTCTCAACAAAAGGTAATGGCAATGACTTCGTCCCAAATCGGGAATGACGCAAACAAAGACCTGTTCAAATCGGCAGCGGCCACGCGATCTTGACGGCGGATGATCGCTATCATCGGATGGCGGTGATCATGACGCGATCGCGCCATGGTCTGTCCGCATCAGGTGGGCGCAGACGGTCTGGTTTCAAGTGGGATTTTCGGAAGGGGCGCGGGAATTGTCGTCGGACAACAGGTGGCTGCGCAGCGCCCGGCTCGAGCTGGCCTATTTCAGCGGTCGCACGCTGCTCGCCTCGCGAGCCGCGGGCGGCGCCGGTGCCGTGCTGCGGTTCGAGCGGGTGCGGCCGCGGCGCAAGGGCGCGTTCCAGCCGCTGACATGCGCGGAGATCACGCCCGTCTTCCTCGACAAGGTGATCCGGGCGCTGAAGCGCTGGGGCTATGAGATCGTCTCGCTCGACGAAGCCTGCGAGCGATCGGTCCGGCTGCCCGAAAGCCGTCGCTTCGCCTGCCTGACCTTCGACGGTGCCACGAAGGACGTGATCACGCACGCCTATCCGGTGCTCGCCCGTCACGGCGTGCCGTTCACCGTTTACGTGCCCTCGGCGTTTCCTGACGGGCTCGGCGAAGCCTGGTGGCTGGCGCTGGAGGCCGTGATCGCGCGCGAGGCCCGCATCAGCCTCGTGATCGATCATCGTGAGCAGCGCTTCAACGTGTTTACGCCGGCGGAAAAATACGAGCTGTTCGCGTATCTTTCGGCGTGGCTGCGCAAGCTGCCGCCAGCCGAGTTGTCGA
The DNA here is from genome assembly GCF_051167615.1 of Bradyrhizobium sp. HKCCYLS3013. Lineage (NCBI taxonomy): Bacteria > Pseudomonadati > Pseudomonadota > Alphaproteobacteria > Hyphomicrobiales > Nitrobacteraceae > Bradyrhizobium > Bradyrhizobium sp. HKCCYLS3013. Next base: position 133,383 of record NZ_JBNPTK010000003.1, on the reverse strand, counting down.
TCGCGATCCGCGACCTCTGCTCGCGCCACTCGGTCGATCTCACCGCGCTGAGCCGCGAGTCCGCGATGGACTGGGCCGACATCGCCCGGCTCGCCGCCGACCCCAACGTCACGATCGGCAGTGCCACCGTGCATTATCCCGTGCTCGCCAATCTCAGGGATGCCGACGCCCAGCGCGAGATCACGATGGGCAGGGCGGTGCTGGAGACGGCGCTGCGCCGCCCGGTCCGGCACATGGCGTATCCGTTCGGCGACCGCGACAGCTTCCGCCGCAGCGATGTCGTGCTCGCCGAGCAGGCGGGTTTCGTCAGCGCGGCCTCGACGATGCCAGGCGTGGTGCAGAGCGAGGGCCGCACCCATCTGCACATGCTGCCGCGCATCGCCTGGGACGGCCGCTCGCGCTCGCTGCGCGCCTTGAAGGTGCTGATGGCCGGGGTGACCCTGCCGCGGGAGAAAGCCGCGCAGCCGCCGAAGCTCGATCTCGGCTGATCAGCCCTGCTGTTGCTCCCGATCGGGGCGCAGCATCCAACTGACGATCGGCATCGCCGGCAGCACCCATCCCATGCCGACAACGACGTAATACACCGCCTGCAGCCAGCCGGAATTGGCGATCAGGGGGAATTGCGCCATCACCATGCCCATCATCGACCAGGCGAAGGCGAGCAGCAGCAGCGCGACAGCGCCGATCAGTTTGCGGGTGCGGATCGTCATGACGGGATTGTCAGCCTCGGCTGGGGGCGGCGCGGCTTGCGCGCGATTTCCCCGGGATTATAAGGGCCTGTCAGCCCCGGTTCAATCGAGCGTTCAACGTCCATGACCACGGTTCCCGCTACCCGCGATCTCGCTGCGATCCGCATCTGGCTCCTCGTCGTGGCCGGCCTGATCGCGCTGATGGTGCTGGTCGGCGGCGCGACGCGGCTGACCGAATCCGGGCTGTCGATCGTCGAATGGAAGCCGGTCACCGGCACCCTGCCGCCGCTGTCCGAGCAGGCCTGGAGCGATGCGTTCGAAGCCTACAAGACCATTCCGCAGTACCGGCAGATGAACGCCGGCATGACCCTGCACGAGTTCAAGACCATCTTCTGGTGGGAGTGGAGCCACCGGTTGCTCGGCCGCGTCATCGGCATGGTCTACCTGCTGCCCTTCCTGTGGTTCCTGTGGCGCGGCGCCGTCTCCGGGCCGCTCGGCCGCAGGCTGTGGCTGATCTTCGGCCTCGGCGCGCTGCAGGGCGCGGTCGGCTGGTGGATGGTGGCCTCCGGCCTCACCGAGCGCACCGAGGTGGCGCCGGTCCGGCTGGCGACGCATCTCGCGCTGGCGCTGCTGATCTTCGCGGCGATCGTCTGGACCCTGCGGCGGCTCGCGCCGCGCGAGGAGGCCGAAGTGCCGGCGCGGCTGCGGCTGACGGCCTGGGTGCTGGTCGGAATCACCTTCGTGCAGCTCTATCTCGGGGCGCTGGTCGCGGGCCTGCGCGCCGGCCTCGTCTACAACACCTGGCCCGAGATCGACGGCGGCCTGATCCCGAAGGCGGCCAATCTGTGGATCCATTCGCCGTGGTGGATCAATCTGTTCGAGAACGATTTGACGGTGCAGTTCATGCATCGCATGACCGCCTACACGTTGTTGGCGCTGGCGGCGTGGCACGCCTTCGACGTGATGCGTGCCGGCGCCGGCCGCAACGTCGTGCGCGGCGCGCACCGGCTGCTGGCGGCGATCCTGGTGCAGGCGGTGCTCGGCATTCTCACCCTGCTCGCGCTGGTGCCGATCTCGCTGGCGCTGCTGCATCAGGGCACGGCCATCATCGTGTTGACGCTCGCCGTGCTGCAGGCCGAACGCCTGTCGCCGCGACGTGTCGCTGTTGTCGCCGTGCCGCGGACGGCCGTGGCGGCCGGGCAGGCGGGGTAGGGCGTTCTCGCGCTCGCTGTTGCAGCGACCTCCGCCGTCATTCCGGGGCGCCCGCAGGGCGAGCCCGGAATCCATTGAGCCGCGAGACACGCTGGAAAATGGATTCCGGGCTTGTGCTTCGCACGCCCGGGAATGACGACTGGGACGTTGGGCGCGAGCCAATGAGCGCCTTTGCGTGCAACTCCCGATCTCGCCAAGACATACACCCTCATCCTCGCGCGCTTGTGCGCCGAGCCATGCCGATCGTCTCGCCCCCGAAAAACGCGAGGGCGCAGGGAAGGCCGGATGCCTGGCCGGCACCCATGGCCCGCGTGCAAAGAAAAAAGCACGCGGCGGTCACCACAGGTACGGCCGAAAACACCCGGCCTTCCCCGCGCGATGGTTTTAACGCTTATACGCGATCTCCCCGGGGACCGGGCTCTCTTGCCCCCGTCATCTCGCGCGATGTGTGAGCACCGCTGCGAGACTTAGCGCCAGCGTCGGGGCGCCAGGACCACGCGATTTCGCCGTCCGTGACAAGCCGCTCGTCCGCGCAAGCTTGAAGCCCGCGCACGGCCCGCCACGTCCACCGCATTCCCAATCCCACGCAACTGGACGATCCGGAAGCGCCCCTCGGCTGGACAGGAACAAACGCAGAATATGCTGATTTGCCGAAAGATGCAAGGGCGCTGTCGCGCCGCTTTGGTGAAGCGCCGCGTGCCCAGACTTGTCAGGGGATGATCGTACCGAATCCGTTTCACGCCCCGCTGAATTTGCTATGCCGGTTCAGCAAGATGTGCGGAATGGGGTGAACATGCTGACGGGCGAACTTCGGTCCAAGATCGACAATGTCTGGAATGCGTTCTGGTCAGGCGGCATCGCCAATCCGATCGAGGTGATCGAACAGATCACCTATCTGCTGTTCATCCGCGGGCTGGACGAGGCGCATACGCGCGAGGAGAACCGCGCGACCCGGCTGGGCAAGCCGATGGAGCGGCGCATCTTCCCCGAAGGCAAGGACGGCATCGGCAAGGGCGGTGGCGTTCCTTACGAGGAGATGCGCTGGTCGCGGCTGAAGAACAAGGACCCGGCGACGATGTTCGACATCGTCTCGGAGCACGTCTTCCCGTTCCTGCGCAAGATGGCCGACGCGGACACCGCGCACGCCACCCACATGAAGGGCGCGCGCTTCACCATTCCGACGCCGGCACTGCTGGCGAAGGTGGTCGACCTGCTCGCCGACATCCCGATGGAGGACCGCGACACCAAGGGCGACCTGTACGAATACATGCTGGGCAAGATCGCCAGCGCCGGCCAGAACGGCCAGTTCCGGACCCCGCGCCACATCATCGCGCTGATGGTCGAGATGATGGCGCCGACGCGCAAGGACGTGATCTGCGATCCCGCCTGCGGCACCTGCGGCTTCCTGGTCCAGGCCGGCGAGTATCTGCGCGACAACGACCCGAAGCTGTTCCACGACAAGGAGAGCCGCGACCATTTCAACAAGGAGATGTTCCACGGCTTCGATTTCGACGGCACGATGCTGCGCATCGGCTCGATGAACATGACCCTGCATGGCGTCGACGACCCGGACATCCGCTACAAGGATTCGCTGTCGCAGGACCATGCCGGGGATGCCGACCGCTACAGCCTCGTGCTCGCCAATCCGCCGTTCGCCGGCTCGCTCGACTACGAGACCACGGCCAAGGACCTGCTGTCGATCGTCAAGACCAAGAAGACCGAGCTGCTGTTCCTGGCGCTGTTCCTGCGGTTGCTGAAGCCCGGCGGCCGCGCCGCCGTGATCGTGCCGGACGGCGTGCTGTTCGGCTCCTCCACTGCGCACAAGGCGATCCGCAAGATGCTGGTCGAGGACCACAAGCTCGACGGCATCGTCAAGCTGCCATCCGGCGTGTTCCGGCCCTATGCCGGCGTCTCCACTGCGATCCTGCTGTTCACCAAGACCAATTCCGGCGGCACGGATCACGTCTGGTTCTACGATTGTCGGGCCGATGGCATCTCGCTGGATGATAAACGCACGCCGCTGCTGCCTGCCGACAAGCTCGGGCCGCGCGCGCAGCTCGATGCCGGCGAGCACGACAAAAACAATCTCCCGGATATTGCCGCGCGCTGGAAGGAGCGCAACGGCAGCGAGCGGGATCGGCCGCGCACGACGCAGAGCTTTTGTGTGGCAAAGTCCGAGATCGTAGAGACGGGCTACGATCTCTCGCTCAATCGATATAGGGAAGTGGCCCATGAGGCGGCCGAACACCGGCCGCCGAAGGAAATCATCGCCGAGCTGAAGGCCCTGGAGCAGGAGATCGGGGATGGGCTCGCGGAGCTGGAGGCGATGTTGTGAGCATCAAAGAACTTGCGATAGCAGAGTTCTGCGATACTGGAAGCGGCGGTACACCGGACCGCTCCAAGACCCAGTATTATGGAGGCTCGATTCCTTGGGTTAAATCGGGTGAGCTTCGAGAAAGTGAAATCATAGACACAGAAGAGAAGATTACGGAGTTGGGCCTCCGGGAAAGCAGCGCAAAACTGGTGCCCCGTGGATCAATTTTGCTCGCGATGTACGGCGCCACCGTCGGTCGAATGGCGTTTCTGGGCGTCGATGCTGCAACGAACCAAGCTGTCTGTAACATCCGACCCGATCCGAAGTTCGCGGATGCCCGGTACGTCTTCTACGGACTTCAATCAAAGATGGGCCATTTCCTGTCTCGCGCGGCAGGCGGAGCTCAGCCAAATATCTCGCAGGCAATCGTACGGGAAACAAAGCTGAGGCTTCCCCCGCTCGATGAGCAGCGGCGGATCGCGGCGATCCTGGACAAGGCCGATGCGATGCGGCGGAAGCGGAGGCGGGCGATCGAGTTGCTCGACAGTCTCGTCCAATCAATATTCAGTCATATGTTCGGAGATTTGGTTGCAAGCAACGTTTGGCCCCGAGGAACGATCTCGAATTGGGTTGCTGATTTCGATACTGGTAAGAATCTGGCCCCAGACTCTGACAGCAGAAATACCGACGGGTATCGAGTCCTAAAGGTCAGCGCGGTAACGAGCGGGGTGTTTCTGCCGGCAGAATCGAAGCCCTTACCTCGGAACTACGAACCTCCAGTCGAGCATCTCGTACGCAAGGGAGATCTGTTGTTTAGCAGAGCTAATACTGCAGAGTTGATCGGGGCGACGGCGTATGTCGAAGCGGAGATTGCAAGAATGGCTATGCCAGACAAAATCTGGCGATTTGTCTGGAACAGAACGAATCGACCAAATCCGCACTTCATTCATGCGTTGTTCAGCTCGTCACATTTTCGGCGCGAGTTGACCAAGCGAGCCACAGGAACGAGTGGTTCGATGAAGAACATTTCCAAGGAAAAGGTACTCAAAATCGAGGTTGCGATGCCGGACAGGTCCAAGCAGGATGAGTTTACTGATCGATCCATGGCCGTTCGCCGAGCCGCTTTATTGGCTAGAAGGCAATTGGAACTGATGGAGCAGCAGTTTTCCGCACTCCAGCATCGCGCCTTCGGTGGGAATCTCTGAAGTACAGTGCCGGCAATCTGTCTTCCGCCGAAGATTTATTTATTTCCCTGTTGGCTAGGCTTCCAATCAAGACTTGAGAAAGACAAATGAACGGCGAATTGCTTCCAGTTTGGCCTCGAACTTGGCAGGAAATCTGGGTTGCTCTCAGCAAGCATTCCTCTGCCCAGGTTGACTTGTTCATGGAAATGGTCAGCGGCCTCGCTGTGCCACCAAGGCCGCCCGGTCTGCCGGTTGCTCCGCCTCCTGAAGCTTTCGACGAGAATGGTGTCCTTGTCGACAATGCTGCGATCCAAGCAAGGCAGGACTACGAGACAGCCTTCGCTAAGTATTCGGAGAGTCGCAGTGCTTACGAAACAGCTCAAAATTCGGAAGAGGATGCCCGCCTGTACTTCCGCGAGATGCTAAAAGACATTTCCACTGAAGACGCTGCGATTCTTTTTCTGGAGAAGAGTCATGTTGTATTGGTAGATTACAATAGAGGTTTGGCGGAGCGTTTTCGGGAACTCTTGGTGAACTTTGTTACGAACTTTAATCTCCGCTACGAGGTTCGGGGGCTTTGCTCGCTGCATGCGACGATTCCGGGGCTATTCACGAAACTAATATCAGAATTGAAAAGAATTTCGCTGCAGGATCCGCATTTGACAGCCTTGTTGTGCGAGTTTGAAGAAGCGTTCTCGGACCTGAAAATCAATAGAACTCAAGCTCGAATGAAGACTTGCTTGCAAAAACAATACAACGTCTTGGAGGCTTTCGGGCGACAATGTCCACACGTGACGGCTAATACTCTTGGTGCAATCTGCGATCAACTGGACTGGCCTCATGAAAGGGTCAAAGACGTCGGTAAGAATCTCTATCGATTTGGGTCGGATTATCCTGGGTTGAGGCATGGTGGGACGCCGGCTAGTGCGTTGCGTGATCTGGAAATGAAGGATTTCGTTAGTATCTCGCTTATGCTTGCTTCCTTTACTCCATACGTCGCGCATAATCTTGATCTTGATCGCTGCTATGGTTGTTGATCGGCTCTCAATTGCAGCCCAGGGCGAGTTCGAAGCCATTGCGCTTTGCCTTGCCTGCGTGCCCAGTGCCTCAAGCTGCTGAATTCAGCGGCTTCGCCCGCTCGATCCGCTTGCGCTCACGCGGGGAATGCATCGCCTCCCACAGGTCGCTGCGCCGCTGCACGTTGAGCCAGAACTCCGGGCTGTTGCCGAAGACGCGTGCGAGGATGAGGGCAGTGGCGGCGGTGACGTTGCGCTTGCCGTTGCAGAGCTCGTTGACGTGCTTGCGCTGTACGCCCATGGCGGCCGCCAGCGCGGTCTGGGTCAGCCCGAGCGGCTGCATGAATTCCTCGACCAGGATGTCGGCCACGGTCGCCGGTTTGCGTTTGGTCATCAGCATGGATGTGCCTCACTCGTAGCTGTGGTCGTCGAGACAGAGATCGGTCGCCTCACCGCGGCCGCCGTGCCAGCGGAAGACCAATCGCCAGCGCTTGTTGACGCGGATGCAATGGAAGCCGTCGAGGTGGCCGCGAAGCTTCTCGAAATGGTTGCTGGGCGGCGACCGCAAATCCCCGTCCGTGGTTGCGTCGTCGATCAGCTGCAGCTTGCGGAACAGCCGGTCCTCCAGGTCCGCCGGGATCTTCTTCGATCTGACGTCGTCAACGAAGAACCGGTGCAGCCAGTCGTCTCGGAAGCTCACGATCATGGGCAGCCCCGTTTGAGGCAGTGTACCACTCTATGACACAGCCGGCAATCTGCGTGGGTTTCCCGTGTGACACTGCGGAGCGGCTTGACGGACCAGGGCAATGCATCCGATGGTTGAAGGTGATCCGGTATGGCCGGATCGGTCTGGGCAGACGCGGATGATCCGGCAGGATGGCGGTCACGCGAGGGGAACGCCAGAGGAGCTGAATGTCCAACTTCGCCTTTCTCGCCGCTGAATTTCCGGCCGTGCATGAGGCGGCGGTCGAGGCCGAGCGCCAAGCCGCGGTGTCGCCGACGGCGGCCGCGTTCTTTGCCGGCAAGACGGTCGAGGTCGCGGTGAAATGGGCGTTCCGGTCCGATCCCAATCTGAAGCTGCCCTATCAGGACAACATCGCGGCGCTGCTGCACGAGCCGAGCTTCCGCCGCGCCGCGGGCGAGGCGGTCTTCGCCAAGGCCAAATACATCAACACGCTGCGCAACCGTGCCGTCCATGAGGAGCGCCGGATCAGCGCCGGCGATGCCACCGGCGCGGTCAAGGAGCTGTTCCACGTCTGCTTCTGGTTCGCCCGCACCTATGCCAAGGCCAAGCCGGCCGACGGGCTGACGTTCGACCCGGCCGTGCTGTCGCGCCGCGACGAGGTCTTGAAGAAGGCGTTCGTCCAGCTCAAGACCCAGCAGGCCGAGCTCGATGCCAAGGACGGCGAGCTGACGAAGCTACTGCTCGACAAGGACAACCTCGACGCCGAGCTGAAGAAGTTGCGGGCCGAGGTCGCCGCCGCCCGCAAGGCGGCCGAGGCGAAGCCGGACCAGCACAATTACGACGAGGCCGAGACCCGTGACCGCTTCATCGACCTGCTGCTGCGCGAGGCCGGCTGGGCGCTGGACAAGCCTGAGGATCGCGAGTTTCGCGTCGAGGGCATGCCGAACAATGAGGGTGTGGGCTTCGTCGACTACGTGCTGTGGGGCGCGGATGGCAAGCCGCTCGGCCTGGTCGAGGCCAAGCGCACGCGCAAGGATGCGCGGTCCGGCCAGCAGCAGGCCAAACTCTATGCCGACTGCCTGGAGGCGCGCTACGGCCAGCGGCCGGTAATCTTCTATTCCAACGGCTACGAGCACTGGATCTGGGACGACACCCGCTACCCGCCGCGGCAGATCGGCGGCTTCTACAAGCGCGACGAGCTGGAGCTCCTGATCCAGCGCCGCATCGGGCGGAAGCAGCTCGGCTCGGAGGCGATCAACCGCAAGATCGTCGAGCGGCCCTATCAGCACCGGGCGATCCGCTCGATCGCCAAGCATTTCGAGGAGGACCGCGAGCGCAAGGCGCTGCTGGTGATGGCGACCGGCTCCGGCAAGACCCGCACCGTGATCGCGCTGGTCGACCTTTTGATGCGCGCCGGCTGGGTCAAGCGGGTGCTGTTTCTTGCCGACCGTGTCGCGCTGGTGAACCAAGCGGCCGGCGCGTTCAAGGCACATCTGCCGGACGCCGCGCCGGTCAATCTGGTGACCGACCGCACCGCCGACGGCCGCGTCTTCATCTGCACCTATCCGACCATGATGGGGCTGATCGACGGCCGGCAGCAGGGCAGGCTGACATTCGGTCCCGGCCATTTCGACCTGATCGTGATCGACGAGGCGCACCGCTCGGTCTACCAGCGCTATCGCGCCATCTTCGAGTATTTCGATTCCTTCCTGGTCGGGCTGACGGCGACGCCGAAGGACGAGATCGACCGCAACACCTATTCGCTGTTCGACCTCGAAGACGGCGTGCCGACCGATGCCTATTCGCTGGAGGAGGCGGTGGCCGAGGGGCACCTGGTGCCGCCGAAGACGATCTCGGTGCCGCTGAAAATCGTCCGCTCCGGCCTCCGCTATGACGACCTCTCGGCGGAGGAAAAAGACCAGTGGGACATGCTGGAATGGGGCGAGGACGACGTCCCCGATACGGTCGAAGCGGCGGAGGTCAACAAGCGGCTGTTCAACGAGGAGACGGTCGATCTCGTCATCGCGCATCTGATGCAGAACGGCATCAAGGTCGAAGGCGGCGACCGGCTCGGCAAGACCATCATCTTCGCCAAGAACGAGGACCACGCCAAATATATCGAAACCCGCTTCAACGTGGCCTATCCGGCGCTGGCCGGGCATTTCGCCCGCGTCATCACCCATAAGACCGGCGCCTATGCGCAGACCTTGATCGACGACTTCTCGATCAAGACCAAGGTGCCGCATATCGCGATTTCGGTCGATATGCTCGACACCGGCATCGACGTGCCCGAGGTGGTCAATCTCGTGTTCTTCAAGCCGGTGCGCTCGAAGACCAAGTTCTGGCAGATGATCGGGCGCGGCACGCGGCTGTGTCCGGACCTGTTCGGTCCTGGGCAGGACAAGGAGGAGTTTTGCGTCTTCGACTATTGCCAGAACATCGAGTTCTTCGGCGCCAATCCGGAGTTGAAGGAAGCCTCCGCGGCGAAGTCGCTGTCCGAGCGGCTGTTCGCCGGCCGGCTCGACCTGGTGCGGGCGCTGGACGAGAAGTTCTCGAAGGCGGCTGCCGCAGGCGGCTTCTCGGCCGGCGGACAGGCGCCTTATGAGGGTGACGAAGGCGAGCCACCGAGCGAGCCGGAGATTCGAGCGTCCGCTGCCGCGACCTTGCAGGCGATCGTCGGCGGGCTCAACACCGACAATTTCATCGTCCGGAAGCATCGCCGCGCGGTCGAGAAGTATCGCGAGCCCAAGGAGTGGGACGCGATCGACGAGCACAAGCGCGAGGAGCTGGTCGAGGAGATCGCGCCGCTGCCGTCGAGCCACATGCTCGGCACCGAGGACGCCAAGCGCTTCGACCTCCTGATGTTCCAGCTCGAGCTGGCGCTGCTCAAGGGCTCCAAGCGCTTCGACAATCTCCGCAAGCAGCTCCTGGAGATCGCGTCAGCCCTGGAGGACCAGACCGGCATTCCGGCGATCGCCCGGCATGCCGAGCTGATCGAGGAGATCCAGACCGATCAATGGTGGGAAGGCGTCACCGTGCCCTTGCTGGAGCTGGTGCGCCTGCGGCTGCGCGACCTGATCCAGCACATCGAGAAGGGACGCAAGACCGTCGTCTATTCGAACTTCGCCGACGAGATCGGCGAGGGGGTCGAGCTGCAATTGCCGCAGGTGGGCGAGGCTGACTTCGCCCGCTTCAAAGCCAAGGCGCGACACTTCCTGCGCGCGCATCAGGACAATCTGGCGCTTGCCAAGCTGCGCCAGGGCAAGCCGTTGACGGCCTACGACCTCACCGAGCTGGAGCGGATGCTGCTCGAGGCCGGCATCGGCGAAGCCGGCGACATCGCCCGGGCGAGAGAGGTCAGCCACGGCTTCGGCCGCTTCGTGCGCTCGCTGGTCGGGCTCGACCGCGCCGCGGTCAGCGCGGCCTTCGGCGAGTTCATCGCCGGCGGCACGGCGTCAGCGGCCCAGATCGAGTTCATCGACATGGTGATCGAGCACCTGACCGATCAGGGCGTGATGGACCCGGCGCTGCTCTACGAGCCGCCGTTCACCGGCATCGCGCCGACAGGGCCGGAGCACCTGTTCGACGAGAACAGGGTGGTCAAGCTGTTCGAGACCATCAAGGCGATCAACGAGAGTGCGGTGGCGTAGTGCTCCCTCAGCAATACCCGTATACGCCACAGGCATACGGCAGGCGGAACATGTAGTTGGTGTAGCCTTCGCCGCCGTAATACGCGCCCTGGTAGTCGTAGGAGAAGGCGCGGCCGTAATAGCCGGGCAGCTCCTGGCGGCCGAGCAGCAGCGGCGTGGAGGGCCACATCGGGGAGATCAGCGAGTCCTGGTCCTTGACGACGACGATTGTGGGCGGCGCCTTGACGGCGCGGCGGGCCTTGTAGTGGACGAGCTTGTCGTGGACGGCCGGCAGGTCGGCTGCGAGCACGACGCCATTCGCCGCGATGGCCGCCAGCAGCATCATGATCACCAACGTTCGCATTCTGCTCTCCTTGCAGCTCCGGGACGGCCGGCGTGATGCCATGCGACATCGGTGCTGTTGGCTGCACCGGAGCGATTCCATGGCCGGCAGGATGGGCCCTGTATGGTTAACGAAAACCTTCCAGCGCGCGGAACGGGGCTGCAATCACCCGTAGAAGGACGGGCTTTTTCAGCTTTTGTTAAGTTCTGCGGGTGCAAGGTTACGGGTGCCGGCGATTTTGAAGGCCGGCTGGACGCAAACCAGCACTGTCTGCGTCCGGGATGAAAATCTCTGCTGCATTTCCATCAGAGTGTCAGACCAGAAGGGTTCGCGCATGTCGGTCATCGTGATGTCGGCGTCCGCACGTCTCAGGCTGCTGTCCAGGACTGAAGCGTCGCAACCGCATCTTGCCATCGCCGACGAGGTCGCCGCCTGTCGCCAGGCGCTGACGGCGCGCCGGTCGATCGCGACCGCCGCGCTTCCGCTGACGAGCCCCGCGCAGGCGAGCCTGCTGGTGCTGCTGAGCTAGATCCGGAGTTAACGAGGGCGCGGTCCGAGACGCCGGCAACGGCATGACCGTGGGACGAAAGAGAGCGCGGAAGGCCAGGGGAGGCCTGTCGCGCTCTCTTTGTTTTCGAGGTCGGATCGCCGCCTCGGTCTCAGCCGTTCGTCATGCCCCGGGCATGACGTCGATGGCGATATGCGTGTGCAACTCGCGTCTGAGATCGCCGCACGTTCAGCGCAGCTGCCGACCCGCCTACGCGCTCAGCGCCTGCTCGAGGTCGGCGATCAGGTCTTCCTTGTCCTCGATGCCGACGGAGATGCGGACGATGTCGGGGCCGGCGCCGGCCTTGATCTTGGCGGCATCGTCGAGCTGGCTGTGGGTGGTCGAGGCCGGGTGGATCACCAGCGAGCGGGTGTCGCCGACATTGGCGAGATGCGAGAACAGCTTCAGGTTCGACACCAGCTTGACCCCGGCATCGTAGCCACCCTTGAGCGAGAAGGTGAACACGGCGCCGGCGCCTTTCGGGCAGTATTTGCGGGCGAGCGTGTGATACTTGTCCTCGGGCAGGCCGGCGTAACTCACCGACGCCACGGCGGGATGCCTGCTGAGATATTCGGCGACCGCCTTGGCGTTGTCGCAGTGCTTCTGCATGCGCAGCGGCAGCGTCTCGATGCCCGTCAGGATCATGAAGGCGTTGAACGGCGACAGCGCCGGGCCGAGATCGCGCAGGCCCAGCACGCGGCAGGCGATCGCGAAGGCGAAATTGCCGAACGTCTCGTGCAGGCGGATGCCGTGATATTCGGGACGCGGCTGCGTCAGCATCGGATATTTGTCGCCACCGCCGGCCCAGTCGAAGGTGCCGGCATCGACGATGACGCCGCCGATCGAGTTGCCGTGGCCGCCGAGGAACTTGGTCAGCGAGTGCAGCACGATGTCGGCGCCGTGATCGATCGGGCGGATCAGGTAGGGCGAGGCCAAGGTGTTGTCGACGATCAGCGGCACGCCCGCCTTGCGCGCGACCTGCGCGACCGCCTCGATGTCGGTGATGGTGCCGCCGGGATTGGCGAGCGACTCGATGAAGATCGCCTTGGTGCGCGGCGAGACCGCGGCCTCGAAGCTCGCGACGTTATCTGTGTCGGCCCACACCACGTTCCAGCCGAAACTCTTGAACGCGTGCGTGAACTGGTTGATCGAGCCGCCATAGAGTTTTCGCGCGGCAATGAACTCGTCGCCGGGCGACAGCAACTGCTGCAGCGCCACGACCTGCGCGGCATGGCCCGAGGCAACGGCCAGCGCGGCGGTGCCGCCCTCGAGCGCGGCGACGCGCTCCTCCAGCACGGCGTTGGTCGGGTTGCCGATGCGGGTGTAGATGTTGCCGAACGCCTGCAGCCCGAACAGCGAGGCGGCGTGGTCGGCATCGTTGAACACGAAGGACGTGGTCTGGTAGATCGGCGTCGCCCGCGCGCCGGTGGTCGGGTCGGGCTGGGCGCCGGCGTGAATGGCGAGGGTGGCAAATCCCGGGGCACGTTCGGTCATGGTGTTTCCTCTTGGCTTGATCCGTTGCGCGCCGGCGCCGGCTGGCGCAGGGATCGATGATGGGAGACGGTGTCGATAGCGCGCATCGTGCGCCTCCGCGTCATCCCGGCGGAGGACATTTGCCAGCGGCCAGGATGGCGTCAAGGCTGCCGGCGCGGATCGCTCCGATTTGAAATGCGCTGCTGTGTCGCGCCGTCGTCGCGACACGTTCCTTTCGCAGATGCGTCAGGTGGGATCGCTTCTGTCCTTCGCTGCGCGGTCGGCCGCGGCCGTCGCGCCGCCGCCGACGCTGGTGCGGTTCAGCGACAGCCGCATGCCCTGGGTCGGGATTGGCGCGCGCTTGGCGCTGATGGTGCGGGAGTTGACGCCCATCCACGAGATCTCCGACGACAGCCGGCCATACTCGATCTTGGGGCATCGGTTCATCACGACCTTCAGCCCGGCGGCCTCGGCCTTCTCGGCCGCCGCATCGTCACGCGCGCCGAGCTGCATCCAGATCACCTTCGGCAAGGGTGAGAGCTTCAGCGCCTCGTCGACGACGGGCATGATGTGCTGCGAGCTCCGGAAGATGTCGACCATGTCGATCGGGCGGCCGATGTCGGCGAGCGAGGCGACGAAGGGGCGGCCCATCAGGCTCTTGCCGACATGGCCGGGATTCACCGGGATCATGTCGTAGCCGCGTTGCACCAGATATTTGAAGGCGAAGAAGCTCGGCCGGATCTCGGACGGCGAGGCGCCGACCATCGCGATCACCTTCACACCGTTGAGAATGCCGCGGATGTAGTCGTCGGGGTAGGTGTCGTGATTCATGGGCTCGCGCTTCTATTAGTTGCCGTCATTCCAGGGCGCCCGGAGGGCGAACCCGGAATCTCGAGCTGAGTTCGACCAATTCGAGATTCCGGGTTCGATGCTTCGCATCGCCCCGGAATGACGAAGTTGCTGAAACCGTCATTGCGAGGAGCGACAGCGACGAAGCAATCCAGGGGCTCGGGTGGGACTCTGGATCGCGGCGCTGCGCTCGCGATGACGGCGGAGAGAGCGTCGGTGCTCACTCATCCCGCCACGTCGGCGTCCGCTTTTCGATGAAGGCGCCGATGCCTTCCTCCGCGTCGCGGGCGAGCATGTTCTGCGTCATCACCTCTGCCGCATAGCGATAGGCGTCGGCAAGGCTCATCTCGGCCTGGCGGTAGAATGCCTCCTTGCCGAGCTTGATCGTATAGGCCGATTTGCGCGCCACTTGTTGTGCCAGCGCAATCGCGGTGTCGCGCTCCGTGCCGGCCGTGACCACGCGGTTGACGAGGCCCAATTCGTGGGCGCGCGGGGCGGGAACCGGCTCGCCGGTCAGCAGCATCTCCATCGCCTGCTTGCGGGGCACGTTGCGCGACAGCGCCACCATCGGCGTCGAGCAGAACAGGCCGATGTCGACGCCGGGCGTAGCGAACGAGGCGCGCTCGGAGGCGACGGCGAGATCGCAGCTCGCGACCAGTTGGCAGCCGGCGGCGGTGGCGATGCCCTGCACGGACGCGACAACGGGCTTCGGCAGATGCACGATCGCCTGCATCATCGCACTGCAGGCATTCATCAGTTTGGCGAAGAAGGCGCGGCCGCGGTCGGCGTCGCCGCGATGCGCGGTGAGTTCCTTGAGGTCATGGCCGGCGCAGAACGCCGGGCCATCTGCTGCGATCACCACGGCGCGCACGGCCTTGTCGGCGCCGATCTCGGCCAGGGCCTGATGCAGCTCTGCGATCAGCGGCTCCGACAGGCTGTTGCGCTGTGCCGGGCGGTTGAGCGTGAGCACGGCGACGGCGCCCGCCATCTCGCGCAACAAAATCGGCGTATCGGCGGCGTCGGCGAGGGCAGGGGCGGACATTGCGATTTCCATATGGGCGCGTCGATGCAGCTAATGTAACAGATGAGCGACGACGAGAGCAGGGGGAGACATGACGGCGAAGATGACCATCGCGGAGCTGGAAGCGTTCCTGCACGCGGAATTTCCCCAGGCGTTCCGCACCGGCGGCGACATTTCGATCGAGAGCGCCGATGGCAAGAGCTGCCGGATGCGCCAGCGCTTCAACGAGCGCATGTTGCGCCCAGGCGGCACCGTCTCCGGGCCGACACTGATGGCGCTGGCCGATTTCGCGATGTACGTGGTGCTCTTGTCGGCGATCGGCCCGGTCGGGCTCGCCGTGACCACGAATCTCAACATCAACTTCCTGCGCAAGGGCGCGGCCGGCGCCGACGTGCTGGCGGAGGCGCGGCTGCTCAAGCTCGGCAAGCGGCTTGCGGTCGGCGAAGTCACGCTGTTGTCAGGGGAATCGCCTGATCCGATCGCCCATGTCACGGCGACCTATTCCATTCCGAATGCGTAGGGTTTTTGAGGGTATTATTGCACCATATTTGTAAGTCACTGTTTTTATTATATTAATTTCGCGTGGATGGCGTTGACGAATGCAGGCCGCTTCTCTAGAAGCTGCGACCAGTTCGGCGCGTCACCCGCGCCGCATTCTCCCTGTCACGGATATCTCTCATGAAAACCTTTTCGGCAAAGCCGGCCGAGGTCCAGAAGAAGTGGGTCGTCATCGACGCCAAGGGTCTGGTCGTCGGTCGTCTCGCCACGCTGGTCGCGATGCGGCTGCGCGGCAAGCACCTCCCGATCTATACCCCGCACGTCGATTGCGGCGACAACGTCATCATCGTCAATGCCGCGCATGCCGTGCTGACCGGCCGCAAGCGCGAGCAGAAGACGTACTACAAGCACACCGGCTATGTCGGCCACGTCAAGGAGCGCACCGCGCGCCAGATCCTCGAGGGCCGCTTCCCCGAGCGAGTGATCGAGAAGGCCATCGAGCGCATGATCCCGCGCGGCCCGCTCGGCCGCGTGCAGATGGGCAATCTGCGTGTCTATGGCGGACCTGATCATCCGCACGAGGCGCAGAACCCCGAGAAGATCGACATCGCCAAGTTGAACCGCAAGAACACGAGGGCCGCATAAGATGGCCGAAAGCATCCAGTCTCTCGATCAGCTGTCGCAGCTCAAGGGCGCCGTCACGGCCCCGGACGCTCCGAAGTATGAGAAGAAGGTCGACAAGTTCGGCCGCGCCTATGCCACCGGCAAGCGCAAGGACGCGGTCGCCCGCGTCTGGATCAAGCCGGGCTCCGGCAAGGTCACCGTCAACACCCGCGACATCGAGGTCTACTTCGCCCGTCCGGTGCTGCGCATGATGATCGAGCAGCCGATGGTCGTCGCCGCCCGCAAGGGCCAGTACGACGTGATCTGCACGGTCGCCGGCGGCGGTCTGTCCGGCCAGGCCGGCGCGGTGCGTCACGGCCTGTCCAAGGCTCTGACCAATTTCGAGCCGGAGCTGCGCAGCGTCCTCAAGAAGGGCGGCTTCCTGACCCGCGACTCGCGCGTCGTCGAGCGTAAGAAGTACGGCAAGGCCAAGGCCCGCCGCTCCTTCCAGTTCTCGAAGCGCTGATCTCCTGGGTCCGGCTGCGGCCGGATCCGTCAGCTACCAATACGAACGGGCGCCCTCGCGGGCGCCCGTTTTGCTTGGAGGTTGTGTGATCAGGCGTTGGCGCGGCGCGCGGTCAGCCATTGGCTCGGCGCCAGCGGCTTCGACACCACGCGCACCTCTCCGATGCTGCCGATGAAGCCATCGGACGGCGCGCGGTCCCACCAGCCGCAGCCGAGCGCCCAGGGCTGGGACGCTGCGACGCTCGCGATGCCGTTGCCGCCGATCACGCTGCGCACGACCGGCGCGCCCTCGATGTAGAGCACGGTGGAGTTATCGGTGGGGTCGTTGACGATGGCGAGGTGATACCAGGTGTCGAGCATGATCTCGCCGGACCAGTCGGTCTGCGGCTGCCTGGTCGAGCTCGACGGCACGATCTCCCACTGCACCTCGCGGAGGTTGGAGATCGCGAACAGGATCGGCGGCGATTCCGGGTCGCCGCCGGCATAGCCCGGCAGCCAGCCGCGGTTGCCGAAGCGGGTGAGTATGTTGCACCAGGCATGATCGGCCGCCTTCCAGTTCGGATCGATCTTGATGAAGGCCTCGACCGTGTAGCCGGATGCGAAGGTCGCGGCATTGATCGGCGCGTTGGCCGCCGTCGTGAACCAGCTGAAGCGGCCGGCGCCTTGCTTGGTGGTGTTGAGGAACTGAACGCTCCCCGGCGCTGACGACAGGCGGTGCTTGTCGGCGGTGAAGGCCACATCGGCGACCTCCGCGGCACCGGCGAGCGATGCGCGCTGCATTGGGTTGGCGGCGGTGAGGTCCGACAGCGCGGTGCCGGCGGCCACCGCCTTGCCGATCGCCGACGACGCGATCCGCCAATGCGCTGTTGTCTCGGCGATCAGCGGATAGTCCTGTTCGTTCGCGGGCGGCACCACCACCGGCTCCGGCGCCTCGGTGTAGTTGGCATAGAGATCCTGCTTCACCCGCGGCAGGATCGGCGTGCCGGCGAAGGCCGGCAGATGGCAGAAATTGGTGAAGCGTGAAAAACGCCGGCGGAAGTCGATGGCAATCGAGAACTCGTGGTTGTCCTCCGTCAGCCAGGCGCGGTCGAACTGCTTGAGACTGTCCTTCGGCTTCTCGACCACCCAAGGCGAGAACGAGGCGACGTCGATCTTGTTGGCCGTGAAGTCGAACTCGTAGAGCCGCATCAGGCCGTTGCCGCCCTGATAGGCCATCTGATAGTCGACCACCATCTGGTGCACGGGGTTATGGAAGTCGTTGATCTTCGTCAGCAGCGCGCCGCCATGATAGTGGCCGTTGAGCGTCATGAAGATCTGGTCGTTGCTGCGGATCAGCTTCTCCCAGAGGTATTGACCGTAGGCGACCTCGAGCGGGCTCGTGCCGTCATTGGCGATGTTGAGCAACTGGTGGTTGGCGAGGATGACCGGCAGCATCGGGTGCCGCGCGATCATGCTGCGCGCCCAGGCGACGGCGTCGTCCGAGGCACGCCACGACAGCGACAGCACCATGAAGCTGACGCCGCAGGCGTGGAACACATGCGCCTCGTGCCAGCCGCTCGGATGCCGCTCCAGGAAGGTCCGCTGCTTCGCCGCGCGGCTGGCCGGAAACCAGGACAGATACGGCTCCGATGAACCGCGCTGCGCATCGGTGCCCGCGCTCTGGCTCGCCGCGCTCTCGAACTCCAGCGCCGACAGCACGTCGTGATTGCCGGCCAGCACCGAATACGGCCGGCCGGCCCTCTCCAGCAGCTTCATTGCGGCGTCGGCGACGGCCCATTGCTGCGGATGCCTGGACTGGTCGACGACGTCGCCGAGATGGATCGTGAATGGGATGTGATATTTCGCGGCGTTGTCGACAATGAACTGGGTCTGCGCCGGATAGGGCGTGCTGCCATATTGCCGCTGATAGGCCTGGCCTTCCTCGGAGGTCGCATAGCGCGAGTAGAACTGCGTATCGGGGAGGACGGCGAGCGCGAAGCTGGTGGTGACGTGGTGATGATGGTGGTGCATGCGCCAATGCGCGTGCGCGGCCTGGCCCGGCAACAGGCTGGCACCGAGGCCGAGCGCCGAGACGCCCATGGCATTGCGCAGCAGCGTGCGGCGATCGACGCCCTGGGTTGCTTGCGGATCGCGCGACGGATGATTTGGTGCGGCCTGGCTGTCGTATGAATCGTCGTCGAAAGACATTCTCGTCCCCATCGCATGCGACCGATCGCGCTGCTGTCGCGCCGTGGTAGGGAGAGATGATCTCAAATTTGAGAAGGTTTCTTATCGTTTCCATGAGTGTTCGGTGCGGAGCGGGAAACGATTGATTCCACATGCTCAGTTCCGCAACTCTCAATAATTAGCTGCATTTCGTGCAATCAAGGCGGGCGCGCATGGTGCCTGGCGCGATCGGTTTTGAATCCTGTTTGCAGCATTTTGCGCAGCAATTTGCCGACGAGTTGTGCCGAGCTTTTCGAGAAAACTTGGTATCCCAGGCAAACCTCTTTCGAACAGACCGCTCGCTAGGTTGATCGCGACAAGGCCGCGCTAACCAAAGTCTCCGCGCCGCCGCAGCAACCGAGGTGACGGATGGCACTCGACAGCATGACGCTCGACATCGTAGCGACCATGGTCGCGGCGCTGCTTGGCGCCATGTTGCTGCACTTCGGACGGCAGGAGAACACGCCGGCGCTGCGCTGGTGGGGCGCGGCCTATGTCCTCGGCGCGGTCGCGATCGCGCTGTGGACGTTGATCGGCGAGCTCTATGGCGAGGTGGTGTCGCTGTTCCTGAGCTCGATCGGCCTGATCGCCACCGCCATGGTGTGGAACGCCGCGCGCGTGTTTCATGGCAAGCCGCCGAGCGTGCCCGGACTCGTGCTCGGCGCCATCGTCTGGATCGCCAGCGGCATGCTGCTCGATCCCTCGGCGCAGGCGCTGCGGCTGACGATCGGCGCCGCGATCGTCGTGATCTATGCCATGCTCACCGCGGCCGAGCTGTGGCAGGAGCGGCGGCGGTCTCTGCACAAGCGCTGGCCGGCGCTGATCGTGCCGGTGATGCACGGCTTCGTCCTGATGCTGCCGATCCTGCTCGGCAACATGCTGCGCGAGTCCGACGGCGCCTTCGCCGGGGCCTGGGTCACGATCTTCTCGATCGAGCTCGTGCTCTACGCTGTCGGCACCGTGTTCGTGATCTTCATGCTGGTGTCGGAGCGCATCGTCAGCGCCCACAAGCGCGCGGCGACCACCGACCCGCTGACGGGCCTGCTCAATCGGCGCGGCTTTGCCGAGTCCTGCGCGCAACTGATCGAGCGCGAGGCGCGCGAGCAGCGGCCGGTCAGCGTGCTGATCTTCGACATCGATCATTTCAAGTCGATCAACGACCGCTTCGGCCACGCCGAGGGCGATGAGGTCCTGAAGATCTTCGCAGACGTCGTGGTCAACAATCTGCGCCTCACCGATCTCTCGGGCCGGATCGGCGGCGAGGAGTTCGCAGCCCTTCTGCCCTGTTCCATCGAAGAGGCCATGGTCGCCGCCGAGCGTGTCCGCGAGGCGTTCGCGGCCTCCGGGGTGGTGCGCGAGGACCAGCCGGTGGACACCACCGTCAGCATCGGCGTCGCCGGCGGGCCGGGCGGGACCGAACTCGACGTGCTGCTCGCGGCCGCCGATACCGCGCTCTACAAGGCCAAGCGCTCCGGTCGCAACCGGGTCGAAGCGTCGGAGGAGCTGCCGCTGTCGCTCGACCGCTACCGCCGCCAGCGCGCCGCCGCTTCTGCCAGCCTGCCGCAGTCGGAACAGGCGGTATTGTCGAGCTGAGGCGCGGCTTTCGCTCTCCCGAGGTCTGGGCTAGACAAGCGGTCCAACGCCAGGGGAGGCCGACAGACCATGATCACGGAAATCGCCCAGATCGACGTCAAGCCGGGCACGGAGAAGGATTTCGAGGCCGCCGTCGCGAAGGCGCGCGCTGCCTTCGGCCGCTCCAAGGGCTTTCACGGCTTCGAGCTGCACAAGTCGATCGAGAAGCCGCAGCGCTACCGCCTGATGGTGAAGTGGGAGACGCTCGAGAGCCACACGGTCGATTTCCGTGGCTCGGAGAACTTCACCGAATGGCGCGGCCTGGTCGGGCAGTATTTCGCCAGCCCTCCGGATGTCGAGCACACCGAGACGGTGCTGACCTCGGCCGGCTGAGCAGCGCGTAGCCGCTGCTGCCGACGGAACGCCACCATGACGCATGACGATCTGGTCGAGGCCTACTCCGCGGCGGGACGGCACTACCATGATCTTCGCCACATCCAGGACTGCCTGGCCGAGCTCGCTCGCGTTGCCGACCTCAACGTCCGCGACCGCGAGATCCTGACGCTCGCGATCTGGTGGCACGACGTCGTGTATGATCCGACGCGGTCCGACAATGAGGAGCAGAGCGCCGTCCTTGCCGAGCGTCATGTCGCGGCCGATCTGCGCGACGAGGTCGGACGCCTGATCCGGCTGACCCGCACCCACGATGTCGCGCCCGGCGATCGGCTGGGCGCGCTGCTCGTATCGATCGATCTCGCCATTCTCGGCAGCGACGAGGCCAGCTACGACGCCTATGCCGATGCGATCCGGCGCGAATATGCTGATGTGCCGGACGACGCCTACCGCGCCGGGCGCGCGGCGGTGCTAGAGCGCTTCGCAAGCCGCCCCGTGATCTATCCGGATGCGGGCTTTGCCGCCGCGCTCGACCGGAAGGCGCGGAGCAATCTCGCCCGCGAGCTGCGCGGCCTTCGATCCTAAGCGGATCAGCTCAGGCGTTTTTGAACGGCCGCATCAGCGCGGCAATGCAGCCTGCGCAGCATCGCATGAGCGAATGTGGCTTGTGTTTTGCCGTCGCGCGACATGCAATGAGATGACACGCGCGTCGCCATGGCGTGCTCTCATTTTCCGGAACTCCGTCATGCCGATCATCAACCGCGCCGCCGAGCTCGCCGAAGACGCCAAGATCTGGCGCCGCGACTTCCACCAGCATCCCGAGCTGCTCTACGAGGTGCATCGGACGGCCGCGCGCGTTGCCGAGCTGCTGAGGTCGTTCGGCGTCGACGAGGTCGTCGCCGGTATCGGCAGGACCGGCGTGGTCGGCGTCATCCGCGGGCGCGAGCCGTCGCAGCGTGTCATCGGCCTGCGCGCCGACATGGATGCGCTGCCGCTGCAGGAGGTCGGCGACCTCCCGCACAAGTCCACCATTCCAGGCCGGATGCACGCCTGCGGCCATGACGGCCACACCGCGATGCTGCTGGGCGCGGCGCGCTATCTCGCCGAGACGCGCAACTTCGCCGGCACCGCCATCGTCATCTTTCAGCCGGCCGAGGAGGGCGGGGCCGGTGGCCGTGCGATGGTCGAGGACGGCCTGATGGAGCGCTTCGGCATCGAGGAGGTCTATGGCCTGCACAACGCGCCGGGTCTTCCGCTCGGGACCGTCGCGACGCGCACCGGCGCGGTGATGGCCGCGGCCGACACCTTCGAGGTGCGTCTGAAGGGCCTCGGCGGCCACGCGGCGCGGCCGAACAAATGCGTCGATCCGATCATCGCCGGCGCGCAGATCGTGACCGCGCTGCAGACGATCGTGGCGCGCAACGTCGATCCGGTCGAGAGCGCGGTGCTGTCGATCACGCGCTTCCACGCGGGGACGACCGCCGACAACATCATTCCGCAGACCGCGATCATCGGCGGCACCGTGCGCACGCTCGACGAGGACATCCGCCGTTTGATGGACGAGCGCTTCAAGGGCCTCGTGACGGCGCTCGCGAGCGGCATGGGCGTCGAGGCGGAGATCGATTACGAATGGGGGTATCCGGTCGTCATCAACCATGCGGAGCAGACCGCGTTCGCCGCCGACGTGGCGCGCAGCGTCGTCGGGCCGGATCAGGTCATCACCGACATGCCGCCCCGGCTCGGCGGCGAGGACTTCGCCTACATGCTGCAGGCTCGGCCCGGCGCGTTCGTCTTCATGGGCATCGGCGATGGCGCCGGCGTGCATCACCCCGAATATGATTTCAATGACGACGTGATCCCGCACGGCATCAGCTATTGGGCCAAGCTCGTCGAGACCGCGATGCCGGCTGAATAGACAATTAAATCTAGAAAGTGTGTTTTATAAGTATGCAATCATTAATTGCCGTGTGGGTGGCTTCGAAGCAGCGACCGTCCGCTATCTTGCTTGTGTTCGATTTACGTACAAATGTTCGATTTTTCACGGCTAAAACGGCTATTCAATAGAGCTTGGCGCGCCGGAGTGTGGCGACACGGTCACACCTCGTCGCGCGCAGTTCCGGCGATTGTTTCTGCACGTTGAGTTACATTTCCAAGCGTGTCACGGGTAGCCCGGTAGGCCAGATCGGCCTCGTCGATACGGGTTGTCAGTGTGAGGGTTTCGGGACGTTTGGCGTATCGCGCGGACATCGATTGTCTGCGTGCCTTCGCCGTCATTTCGGTGATCGGGTTTCACTATGAGCTGCCGGGCTTCGGCGGCGGATTCGTTGGTGTCGACGTCTTCTTCGTCATCTCCGGATATGTGATCTCGCGGCTGATCTGGGCGGGACTTGCCTCCGACTCGTTCTCCTTCCTGGCGTTCTACGAGCGCAGGGCAAGGCGCCTGCTGCCAGCGCTCTACCTGTTGATCCTGGTGACGGGGATCGTTGGCTACTTTCTGGTGCCGCCGAGCGACTACCGAATGTTCTTCGGGAGCGCGGTATCGACGCTGCTGTTTTCGTCGAACGTCTTCTTCTGGATGGAGACCGGCTACTTCGATCTCCCCACGATGGGAAAGGTCCTGATTCATACGTGGTCACTATCTGTCGAAGAGCAATTCTATTTCTTGTTTCCGGTCATCACCTGGCTATGGAGCAAGCTCTTCCGCGATCCGACGGCGAAGTCCTCGCTCGCTCTCGTCATCTCCGGCACGATGGCGCTGTGTGTTCTCGACGAGCTCTTGATCAAGAATTCGGCCTCCGCAGCGTTCTACCTCGCGCCCCTGCGGGCTTGGGAATTCCTGATCGGAAGCATCGCCTTCTTTCTCCATCAATGGTCGCCAGTCAGGTTCGTGGCGCGCTGCATCTGTGGGCTGATCGGTCTGGCGCTCATAGTGATTCCGGTGGTCATGTTCCGGCCCGAGACCCGTTTTCCAGGGCTGCATGCCCTCATCCCTTGTCTCGGCGCGGCCCTCTCGATCATCGCCTTCAATCAGGATGACGGCAGGCCGCGACTCCTGTTCGAGGATATGGGCACGTTTGTGGGTCGGCTGTCGTATTCGCTCTATCTCTGGCACTGGCCGGTGTTTGTTCTCGGCAGGGCAGCGCTCCCGCTCGACGTCGCGAGTTCGAACGCCGGGACGGTGGCGTTGCTGGCGTCCTCGGTGCTGCTTGCGTACGTGTCCCATGTCACCGTGGAACGGCCCATCCGGGCGCGCATGACCTGGAACGGACTGCGGGTCTCAGGATTGATTGCCGGCGCGGCCGTCGTCCTGATTGCGATCGGCGCCCACGGCTTCTCTCATGAGGGCTATGTGGGACGCTTCCCGCCGTCGCAGGAGCGGATGCTGCGTTACAATGCCCAGGCGATGACGCCGTTCTACCGGACGCACAGCTGCTTTCTGCAGCCCGATGACCCGTTATCGAGCTACGATTTCGGCGCGTGTCTCACGCCAGCGGCAGACAAGCGCAACATTCTGCTCGCCGGTGACAGCATTGCCGCCCACTATGCCTGGGGCCTGCGTGACTACCTTCCCGCGGAGACCTATCACCTGATGCAGCTCACCTCGGCTGCGTGCGCCCCTTTCGTCGAGTTGCGGCAGGAGTTTTCGCGAAGCTGCGATGACGCCAATCGTCTGCTGCGTGAACAGATCAAGGCGCGGACTCCCGCGGCGGTGATCATTTCAGGCAATTGGCGCTGGTACGTGGAAGCCTATGGTCGATCGGCCGCGCCGCGCTTCGACGACCATCTTGGTGCGTTGCTGAAGGAGGCGGAAGACGCGGGCATTCCCGTTCTGTTACTTGGGCCTTCGCTCGAATTCCCGGCTCCGCTGGCTCAGACCCTGTTCAAATACGAACGGACGCATCTGCCGGTCGGCAACGCGCTCACACCCGTGGAGGCATCGTTCAAGGCCGACGACGTACTCCGGGAGATCGCGCGTTCTCATCCCGGCGTACAGTACGTTTCAGTGCTCGATGCGGTCTGCAACATGAGGAATTGTCCGACGAGGATTGATCCGGAAACTCCGATCACCTGGGACATCATTCACCTCACGCCCGAAGGCTCCAAATTCGTCGTGTCGAAATTGAAGCCGCAACTGGATGCATTCCTGAGCAGGCTGAATCCACCGTCTGAGGCTAGACGGAATGAGTTCATAGCAGGGAGCTCGACGGAACCTCAGGATACTTCGTCTCGCATGCGATAGCGGAGCAGGGGCGGCACGACAGACTGCTCCCGGCCAAATTCCCTCAGATCGCGGCGGCGGCGTCCTCGGTGCGGTGGTCGCTCTTGAAATAATCGATCATGACCTTGGCGATCGCCATCAGCGGCAGCGCCAGGGTCAGGCCCCAGACGCCGAACACGATGCCGAGCAGGATCTGGAACGCGAACAGCGTGGCCGGTGGGATGTCCAGCGCCTGGCGCTGGATCAGCGGCGTCAGCACATAGCTCTCCATCGCGTGCACGCCGAGGAACAGCACGAAGGCGCTGACCGCTGCGACCCAGCCGGAGGCAAGGCTCGCCAGCACCACGATGACGCCTGCGATGATCGCGCCGACGGTCGGAATGAACGCCAGCAGGCCGGCCTGGATGCCCAGGATGAACGAGCTCTGCACGCCGATGATGGCAAGGCCGATCCAGGTGACCAGGAAGACCGCGAACATCGTCGTGATCTGGGCGATCAGCCAGCGCTCCAGCGTATAGCTGATGCGGTCGACGATCACGGTGGCCTGGTCGCGGTATTTCGCCGGCGCCAGGAATAGCAATCCGCTGCGATAGACCGCCGGCTGCGCTGCGAAGGCGAGCCCCAGGAACAGCACGATGAAGAAGTTGCCGACGGCGCTGACGGTGCCGAGCAGCAGCTTGAAGGTCTGGCTGACGATGGCGCCGCCGGAGGAGGCCAGCGCGCTTGGCGAGGGCAGGCCGCCCGGCAGGCCATGGGACGGCGTCTGGGTCGGTGTGGTCGAGCCGCCATCAGGCGCGGCAGTGGCCGTGTTCGCAGCGTTGAAGTCGAAGAAGCTGGTGTCGATGCCGTTGCGGTCGAGGAAGCCCTTGATGTTGCCGAGCTGCGACTTGATCGTATCGCTCAGCACCTTGGCCTGCTCCGCGATGGTGGTGCCGCCCAGGAAGACGATGCCGACGAGCACGGCCGCCAGCGCCACGCACACGATGACGAGCCGCGCCGGGTGCGGCCAGGGCAGCACGCGGCCGAGCAGGCTGGTCATCGCGTTAAGCGCGACACCGAGCAGCATGCCGGAGAACAGCAGGAACAGCGCCGCAGCGTAATACCAGCTGAAGGCGAGCGCGGCCATGAACAGGATCACCCCGATGCCGCCCACGGCGATGGCCCAGGCCAGGTCGCTGCGGGCCTGGAGGCGCGGGTCGGCGGGGGCGGTCATGGGGCGTCCTCTGTGCTGATCGGCCCCACACATTGGCGAAAACGGCTGGCGGATCAAGCGCAGGCTTGGGATGGGGTTGCGGCGGGACGCTTGCGGGGTTGTCCGGAATTGGCATTGGCGACCCGCGCCGCCATATGTTGATCCGGCTTTGCGACACAGGCATGATTTGTCGAGGCATGATCTGTGCCTCCGGGCTCATTGGAGATCGAGCCTGAGCTCCCAGGGAGAGAAACGAGGGCCATGAAGCGTCCGGTCGTCGGCGTGATCGGCAACAGCCATCGCGTCGAGAACAGGTTCACCGTACAGATGGTGGGCGAACGCAACCTGAGCGCCGTGGCCGAGGTCGCAGGCGCGCTGCCGCTGATGTTTGCCGGCGTTCCCGAGATCACCGACATCGCCGCGCTGCTCGATGTCGTCGATGGCGTGGTCCTGACCGGCGCCCGTGCCAACGTGCACCCGACCCGCTTCAACACCGAGCCCAGTCTCAAGCACGAGCCCTACGACATCCATCGCGACGAGGTCGCCCTGCAGTTGACGGAGGCTTGCGTCTCCCGAGGCATCCCGCTGTTCGGCATCTGCCGCGGCCTCCAGGAGATGAACGTCGCCTTCGGCGGCTCGCTGCATCCGGAGATCCGCGAGATTCCCGGCCGCATGAACCATCGCATGCCCCGGCTGGAGAATGGCGAGATCCATCCCGATCCGACCGTCATCTTCGCCGACCGCCACGAGGTGCGGCTGACCCCGGGCGGCGCCTTCGCCGGCATCCTCGGCTGCGAGAGCATCAAGGTGAATTCGCTGCACGGCCAGGGCATCCTCGAGCCGGGCGATCGCGTCGTCATCGAGGGCATCGCCGAGGACGGCACCATCGAGGCGATCCGCATTGCCGACGCGCCGAGCTTTGCATTGGGCGTGCAATGGCACGCCGAATACGATCCGCAGAAGAACCCGATCAACCGCAAGCTGTTCGAGGCGTTCGGGGATGCCGTGAGGAAGCGGCGGCAGTCGTCTTGACGTCGGCCTGAACCCGAGATGCGGCGAAACAGACCTAACGATGCCGGCCGCTTTGTTTCGCAGTCTCACAAGGGTTCGTTGATGCGCCATGTCTTGACCGCCGTCCTTGCGCTGGCGGTTGCCAGTCCTGCTTCCGCTCAGACCGCGCCGCCGACCGAAGGGCCGATCACCTGCGCGCTGCCCGTGGCCGCGACCGACACGGCGAAGAGCCTGAAGCAGCGCTATGGCAGTGAAGCCGTGATCGAGGATCTGCCGGGGGCGGAGGGGGAGACCTACAAGGGCCTCGTGCTGTTTCCCCGCGCGATGGACCGCCGGATCGAAGTCGCCTTCATCGAAGACAAGACCGCCACGGTGTCCGGACTGACCCTTCGCGACACCGCCAAGACCAGCCGCTGGACCGTGGCCGGCATTTCGATCGGCGCGAGCCTCGCCGCGGTCCAGAAGGCCAACGGCAAGCCGTTCGTCGTCGCGGGCTTCGGCTGGGACTATGGCGGCTACGTCACCGACTTCAAGAACGGCGCCCTCGGGCGGATGCTGCCGGGCGGCTGCTCGGTGACCGTGCGGTTCGGCACCGAGAAGGATACGCCGCGGGCGCTCTCCGGCGATGGCGTGAAGGTGTCGTCCGACAATCCGGCGCTGCTGAAGCTCGCGCCCGTGGTGACCGAGATCGGAGTCAATTTCGCTGCGAAGTAATCGGAGTCATCCCTCGGCGCCGGCTGAGACTGGTGATCGTCACCACCATTGATCGATCACGATGAGTGTCTGCCTCCGCTCGGCGGAAACCCGTACAGCCGCTGGGCGTTATCGGCGAGGACGCGGTTGCGGGCGGCGGCATCGGGCACCCAGTCGGCCAAGAGGTCGAGCAGCTCGCCGACGTTCATCATGTGGCCGCGGTGCGCGACGTGCGGCCAGTCGGAGCCCCAGACGCAGCGGTCGGGGGCGGCCGCGTGGAGGCGGCGGACGAAGGGGACCGTGTCGGCATAGGGCGGTCCGGCGACCGTGTTGCGGTAGGCGCCGGACAGCTTGACCCAGGCGCCGTCGCGCACCAGCGAGACCAGCGTCTGGAAGCCGGGATCGGCTGTCCCACGCGACACCGGGAAGTGGCCCCAGTGATCGATCACGATCGGCACCGCGAGCCCTTCCAGCCGCGGCGCCAGGGCCGGCAGGTCGGCGGCGTCGATCAGGAACTGCAGGTGCCAGCCGAGCTCGCGGGCGAGCGCGGCGTAGTCGTGCAGCTGATCGAAGCCGATGCCGCCGCCATAGAGAACATTGAGGCGCAAACCGACCACGCCGGCCTGCTGCAACGCCGCCAGCTCGCGGTCCGGCAGGCCGAGCGGGATCACCGCGATGCCGCGCAGCCGCTCGCGGTTGGCGCCCAGCGTCTCGACCATCAGGCTGTTGTCGGTGCCGTGGACGCTGACCTGGACCAGCACGCCATAGGTCATGCCGGTGGCATCGAGCATCGCCAGATAGGAGGCCGCGGTGGCCTCCGGCGGCGTGTAGCTGCGCTCGGCCACGAAGGGATGGCGCGGCGGCAGCCCGATGACATGGGCGTGGGTGTCGACCGCGCCTGGCGGCACGATGAAGCGGGAGGCCCTGCGCGGATGCGGATCGGGCCCCGCGCAGGCGGGAGCCCGATCGGCGTCGGGTGCGATCTCACGCATCGGCGTGCAGCACCTTGCCGCGCGTCTCCGGCAGCGCATAGGCGGCGACGAAGAACAGCGCATAGGCGAACAGAGCGAACAGGCAGATCGCGGTGGCGAGCGAGGTCATCTGCGACAGATAGCCGACCAGGAACGGAAACAGCGCGCCGATGCCGCGGCCGAAATTGTAGCAGAAGCCCTGGCCGGAGCCGCGCAAGCGCGTGGGATAGAGCTCGGTCAGGAACGCGCCCATGCCGGAGAAATAGCCCGAGGCGAAGAAGCCGAGCGGAAAGCCGAGCAGCCACAGCAGCTCGTTCGACAGCGGCAGCTGGGTGTAGGCGGCGACCACGACCATGGCGCCGAGCGAGAACACCAGGAACAGGTTGCGCCGGCCGAAACGATCCGCATACCAGGCGCCGACCAGATAGCCGATGAACGAGCCGATGATGAGCGCGGCGAGATAGCCGGTCGAGCTCACGATCGAGAGCTTGCGCTCGGTGGTGAGGAAGCGCGGCACCCAGAAGGTGATCGCGTAGTAGCCGCCCTGGCAGCCGGTCGCCACCAGCGAGGCGAGAATGGTGGTCTTCAGGATCGGTCCCTGGAAGATCTCCAGGATCGACGGGCGGTCGCCGGCGGCGGCGACCTTGGCGCGTGCGGCGGCCGCGACCTCCGGCTCCTTTACAAAGGCGCGCAGATACAGCACCAGCAGCGCCGGCAAGGCCCCGATCGCGAACATCCACCGCCACGCCTGATCGGCCGGCAGCAGCGAGAACAAGGCGGCTTGCGCCAGCACCGCGAGGCCCCAGCCGACGGCCCAGCCGGACTGCACGCTGCCGACGGCGCGGCCGCGATACTGGGCGCGAATGGTCTCGCCCATCAGCACCGCGCCGGCCGCCCATTCACCGCCGAAGCCGAGTCCGAGCAGGGCTCGCAGCACCAGCAATTGCTCGAAGTTCTGCGCGAACGCGCACAGCAGCGAGAACAGCGAGAACCAGATGATGGTGAACTGCAGCGTCCGGACGCGGCCGATGCGGTCGGCGAGATAGCCCGCCGCCCAGCCGCCGAAGGCCGAGGCGAGCAGCGTCACCGTGCCGGCGAGGCCCGCGGTGCCGGCGTCAACCTTCCACAGCGCGATGATCGTGCCGATCACCAGCGGGTAGATCATGAAGTCCATGCCGTCGAGCGCCCAGCCCGTGGCGCAGGCCCAGAAGGTGCGCCGTTCGGCCGTGGTCATGCCATTGTAGAAGCCGGTGAGGCTCGTATCCTCGATCGGCACCACCGTGTCTGCAGCTGTCGACATCCTCGCCTCCCATGCGCCGCTCTTGTTGAACGGTCGACCCGCGGCAGAGTTCGCTGAAAGATCCGGCGGTGTCTGTCAGAAAATCGTCAGGATCGGCGCTGCTGCGTGCAGCCTTGTCAGGAAATCACCGGCCGCCGCGCTGCATGCGGCGATAGCGGGCCGGACTCTCGCCCGTCACCGCCCGAAAGACGGCGCCGAAATGCGATTGCGAGGAGAAGCCGAGCGACAGCGCGATCTCGACGATCGGCAGATCGGAGGTCGAAAGCAGCCGGCGTGCGGCCAGCACGCGCTGCTCGACGACGAACCGATGCGGTGTCGTTCCGGTCGCCTGCTTGAAGCTGCGGAGGAAGGAGGACGGGCTCATCCCCGCCACCTCCGCCATCGCGGCCAGCGTGACCGGCGCACCGGGATCGGCGCGAACGAACTCGGTGACGCGCGCCCGCATCCGGTCGTCCAAGGGCCGCGTCTGCTCCAGTCCGGGTGGGCGCTGCACTGCGTAGCGGTCCGAGACGTGCAGCGCGAGCGTGTAGGCGAACTGTTCGGCGAGCAGGCGGCTTGGCCTTTCGCCGCCACCGCAGCTCTCGACCAGCCGCGTCGCCGCAGCTTCGAGCATCGGATCTTCGGTGTCCCAGGCCTGGTTCGTCAGGGTGACCGGCGCCGCAGAGCCGCGGGAGGCCGCGACCTCCTTCAGCAGGGCATCGCCGAGATACAGCAGCAACAGCTGGCCCGAACGAACCTCAGGCACGGCATCGACCACCACGCTGCAGCCGGGCTGGCCGATCCGGAAACGCCCCGCGCTGACAGGCGCATCGCGCCGGACCGTGCCATCCTCGATCAGGACGTGACGCCGGACGTCGTACAGCGTGATCGCCACCGTCGGGACCGGCAGCTCGCCATACTCGTAGAGGTGCGGCCCGGTGACCTCGCTGACAGCAGCAGCAAACCCGGCCGTCGACCACAGGTCGATCAGCGCCGATTGCCGTCGTCCCGTGACGCGCTCGGCATGGCGAAGGGGATTGAGCTGCATGGGGGCAAGGTGCGTCTGGCTGAATGGCTGCCGTAAATTTTAGCATTGTCTTGCCGGGCTGGCGACTTCCGGCAGGCAGGGCGCGGCGTTCTCCAACCTCGCGGGTCGCAGCCGCCTTCATGGCCGCGTTGGTCGTCGGCAAATATTATCCGGGTGATATTTACAGGGCATATTTTATCCGGGTATATATCTTATGGAACCCCGGAGGATCTGAAGCGATGACCAGCACATTCCACCTCGTTTGCGGCGCGACCGGCGCCGGCAAGACCACTTACGCCCGCGACCTCGTCAGGCGCTGCAACGGGGTTCATTTCTCCATCGACGAATGGATGGTGGAGCTGTTCGCCAGCGATCAGCCTGAGCCGATGCGCTTCGACTGGATCACTGAGCGGGTCGGGCGCTGCGAACATCAGATCGGGCGCATGGCTATCAGCTGCGCGCAAGCCGGCGTCGCGCCGGTGCTCGACCTGTCGTTTCTGCGCGCCAGCAGCCGGGCGAGCTTCGCTGCCCTGGCCCGGCAATCCGGGTTCGACGTCACGCTGCATTTCCTCGACGTTCCGGCCGACGAACGATGGCGGCGCGTCAGCTCCCGCAACGAGACGCGGGACGAAACGTTCTCGCTCACCGTCACACGGCCGATGTTCGACTTCATCGAAAGCATCTGGGAGCCGCCGACATCTGCGGAGATGAGCGCTCATCAGGGCGCGTACGCCTTCCCGCGACAAAGCGCGCCTGGTTGACGATCGGGCCTCATGGTTCGAGACGGCGCGCGAATGGCCGTTACTCGCCCTCACGCGCCGATGGGCGCGCGCCTCCTCACCATGAGGGTCGGGCACCGAAGGTGGCGCTGCACATGGACAATGAACACGCCGACCGGCGTGTCCATGGAGAGTAGAGGCTGTGAGGTTCGCAGAGACGCAGACGTTCCGGGTGAAATCTCCACCCTCATCCTGAGGAGCTTGGCGAAGCCAAGCGTCTCGAAGGACGAGGCCCGTGATCTTTTTTCAACAAACAACGCGCCATTTAACAAAAAGGCGCCCCGCGAGGGGGCGCCTTCGTGATCCGCCGATCGTGTCGGGCGATCAGCCCGAGTAGTACATGTCGAACTCGACCGGGTGCGGGGTCATTTCGAAGCGCTCGACCTCGGTCATCTTCAGCGCGATGTAGCTGTCGATGAAGTCGTCGTCGAACACGCCGCCGGCCTTCAGGAAGGCGCGGTCCTTGTCGAGGTTCTCGAGCGCCTCGCGGAGCGAGCCGCAGACGGTCGGGATCTGCTTCAGCTCTTCCTTCGGCAGGTCGTAGAGATCCTTGTCCATCGCCGGGCCCGGATCGAGCTTGTTCTTCACGCCGTCGAGGCCGGCCATCAGCATCGCGGCGAAGCCGAGATAGGGGTTGGCCATCGGATCGGGGAAGCGGACCTCGACGCGCTTGGCCTTCGGCGAGGAGGTGTAGGGGATGCGGCACGAGGCCGAGCGGTTGCGCGCGGAGTAGGCGAGCAGCACCGGCGCCTCATAGCCCGGGACCAGACGCTTGTAGGAGTTGGTCGACGGGTTGGTGAAGGCGTTGATCGCCTTGGCGTGCTTGATGATGCCGGCGATGTAGGACAGGCAGGTCTCCGACAGGTCGGAATACTTGTTGCCTGCGAACACCGGCTTGCCGTCCTTCCAGATCGACTGGTGGACGTGCATGCCCGAGCCGTTGTCACCATAGACCGGCTTCGGCATGAAGGTGGCGGTCTTGCCGTAGATGTGCGCGACCTGGTGGATGCAGTATTTGTAGATCTGCATCTGGTCGGCCATCAGGGTCAGCGTGTCGAACTTCATGCCGAGCTCGTGCTGGGCGGAAGCGACCTCGTGATGGTGCTTCTCCACCTTGACGCCCATGCGCGCCATCGCGCCGAGCATCTCCGAGCGCATGTCCTGCACCGAGTCCTGCGGCGGCACCGGGAAGTAGCCGGCCTTGGTGCGGATGCGGTGGCCGAGATTGCCGCCCTCATACTCGGTGTCCGAGTTGATCGGCAGCTCGGAGGAGTCGAGGCGGAAGCCGGTGTTGTAGGGCGAGGAGCTGTAGCGGACGTCGTCGAACACGAAGAACTCGGCCTCGGGGCCGACGAACACGCTGTCGCCCACGCCCATCGACTTCACCATGGCCTCGGCCTTCTTGGCGATGCCGCGCGGGTCGCGATTGTACGGCTCGCCGGTGGTCGGCTCGAGCACGTCGCACGTGATGATCATGGTCGTTTCGGCGAAGAACGGATCGATCGTCGCGGTCACCGGGTCGGGCATCAGGCACATGTCGGATTCGTTGATCGCCTTCCAGCCGGCGATCGAGGAGCCGTCGAACATGGTGCCTTCGGCAAAAATGTCTTCGTCGATCATGCTGACGTCGAAGGTGACGTGCTGCCACTTGCCCCGCGGATCGGTGAAGCGGAGGTCGACGTATTTGACGTCGTTGTCTTTAATTGCCTTCAAGACGTCCTTGGCGGTCTTCATGAATACCCCTCTTGGCTGAAACGTCACGGCCCGGCGCGGGACGGCGTCCGCGGGTCATGCTCCATTAGCCTCGTGCGGGGACCAAGACAATATCGGAAACGCCAAAACGGCCGCGTGCAAGCGCCTCGCAGAGGACACCTGAGCTGCCGTAGGGGCTGCTGGCGCAGCAGACGTTCTGTGCGGGGCCCGGAGCGGATGGTCCGTTCCAGGCCCCGGGTCAGGCTAGATCGCGTCCAGACCGGATTCGCCGGTTCGGATGCGGATCGCTTCCTCGATGTTGGACACGAAGATCTTGCCGTCGCCGATGCGGCCGGTCTGGGCGGCGCGGCGGATCGCCTCGATCGCACGCTCGACCAGGTCGTCGCCGATCACGATCTCGATCTTCACCTTGGGCAGGAAATCGACGATGTATTCGGCGCCCCGGTACAGCTCGGCATGACCCTTCTGCCGGCCAAAACCCTTGGCTTCGGTGACGGTGATGCCCTGAAGTCCCACTTCCTGAAGCGCCTCCTTCACCTCGTCGAGCTTGAACGGCTTGATGATGGCTTCGATCTTCTTCACTGAGCGCCTCCCGGGCATTCCGCTATAAACAACAGGTGGGTCATCGTCAGGCTGCGCCCACGCGCAGGTCGTTCGATCATTTCGCTACCGGGCCCGACACTCTCCGGCGGAGGCCCGGTGATTGACTGCCCGACTTGCCCCGTGCCGAAGTGGCTCCACAAAAGCAGGGTCTATGCCAAGTCGTTAACGGGCCCAAATAGGGCCGATAATCAGGCATTTCACGAGCGCCCTGACGATTCCCTCAAGGAACGTCTAGAATACCGGAGCCTTGAGATTAGGCAAACAGATCAAACGTTGTGCAGACATCGACGATCCAGACGCGCGCTGTCCGAAATGCCCAGGGAAAAGGCGACATGCCGGGTTTCGTCGCGTCTTGCCAGACGCGCAGCGCCCTTGGAAGTTGCGGGCCGGCGCGGCAATAGGAAGCGCGGGATTCGCGCGCGCCGGCTCCTCGGGACGGGGCGCCGACGCCCGCTGAGACGCGATGGGGACGATATCACGCAGCCGGCGCTAGACGGCGGCTGGGGACGAGAGCGGCGATGGAAATCTTGACCACGAGCGAAATGGAGCGCGCCGACCGGCTGACGATCGCAGCCGGCACGCCGGGCTTTTCGCTGATGCTGAGCGCCGGCCAGGCAGTGGCCGAGGCGGCCATGGACCTGGTCGAGACCGGGCCGATCGTGGTGGTCTGCGGGCCGGGCAACAATGGCGGCGACGGCTTCGTTGCCGCGGCCGAACTCGCCGCGCAGGGCAGGGACGTCTCGGTCATCCTGATGTGCGAGCGCGACGCGTTGCACGGCGACGCGGCCTCCGCCGCCAAGGGCTGGAAGTTTCCGGTGCTGCCGTT
Source organism: Bradyrhizobium sp. HKCCYLS3013 (assembly GCF_051167615.1). Taxonomy (NCBI): domain Bacteria; kingdom Pseudomonadati; phylum Pseudomonadota; class Alphaproteobacteria; order Hyphomicrobiales; family Nitrobacteraceae; genus Bradyrhizobium; species Bradyrhizobium sp. HKCCYLS3013. Next base: position 98,312 of record NZ_JBNPTK010000003.1, on the reverse strand, counting down.
CACGCCGCAGGCGATCGGCAGGCCGGCGCTGATCATCGACGCGCTGTTCGGCGCCGGCCTCAGCCGGCCCGTCACCGGCGAGCCTCATGACGTCATCGCAGCGATCAACGGCAATGGCGCGCCGGTGCTCGCGGTCGACCTGCCGAGCGGCATCAACGGCACCACGGGCGCGGTGATGGGCATCGCAGTCCGCGCCACCGAGACGGTGACCTTCTTCCGCAAGAAGCCGGCGCATCTGCTGCTGCCGGGCCGCCAGCATTGCGGGCGCGTCCGGCTCGCCGACATCGGCATCGCTCCCCAGGTGCTCGCGGAGATCAGGCCGCAGGCCTTCGAGAACGATCCCGAGCTGTGGCAGGGCCATTTTCCGGTGCCACGCATCGACGGCCACAAATACGCCCGCGGGCACGTGCTGGCGATGTCCGGCGACGTCACCGCCACGGGCGCGGCGCGGATGGCCGCGCGGGCCGCGTTGCGGGCCGGCGCCGGCCTCGTCACGCTGGCCTCGCCGCGCGATGCGCTGGCGGTCAATGCCGCGGCGCTGACGGCGGTGATGGTGCGCGCCGCCGACACCGCGATCGCGTTCGGCGAATTGCTCGGCGACAAGCGCTACAACACCTGCATCATCGGGCCCGGCACCGGCGTCAGCGAGCGCACGCGCGACCTCGTCTACACCGCGCTCACGGCGCAGCGTCACCTCGTGCTCGATGCCGACGCGTTGACGAGCTTCGCCGATGCGCCGGAGCGGCTGTTCGAGCAGCTCAGGGCGATGGCCGAGGCGCAGATCGTGCTGACACCGCACGAGGGCGAATTCCCCCGGCTGTTCTCCGATCTCAGCAACAAGCATCCCGGCCGCTCCAAGCTGGAGCGCGTCCGCGCGGCAGCGGTGCGCTGCGGCGCCGTGGTGCTGTTGAAGGGCGCCGACACGACGGTGGCCGCGCCCGACGGCCGCGCCGCAATCGCCGCCAACGCACCGCCCTGGCTCGCCACCGCCGGCGCCGGCGACGTGCTCGCCGGCATCATCGCCGGCATGCTGGCGCAGGGTGTGCCGGCGTTCGAGGCCGCCTGCATCGGCGTCTGGATGCATGGCGAGGCGGGCAACGAGGCGGGGCCGGGGCTGATTGCCGAGGACCTGACGGAGACGCTGCCCGCGGTGTTCCGGCGGCTCTATGACCGGTTCGGGATCGAGTATTGAGCAGGGCGAGCCGTCGCCCGGCAGACACTGTCATGCCCGCCACCGCGTCTCGCCTTTGGCGAGCCCGATGACAGGCTCCAGCGGGCATCCAGTACGCCGCGGCCCATCGAGTCAATCACGGCCGCCTCGGCGTACGGGTTCGCTCGGTCAACCCGGGCGATGACAGTTGTGGTTGCGGTGACGTCGGACCGTCTAGCTAACGCTGGTCGGCTCACGTGACCTGATACTTCGCCACCGCGCTCTCGTTCCACGCGAGCCCGAGGCCCGGGCCCTTCGCCGTCACCTTGCCGTCAATCACCTGCAGCGGCTCGGCGAGAATTGCGCCGGCGAAGTCCAGCACCTCCAGCCAGTGTGCCGTCGGCGTTACCGCCAGGACATGCGCGCTCGCCTCGGGCAGGATGTGGCTCGACATCGGGATCGAGGCGGCATCGGCCTGACCTGCGACGTTGAGCCAGCCGGTGATGCCGCCGACCTTCATCAGGTCGGGCATGATGAAGTCGGACGCGCCGGCCGCGATTGCCTCGGCAAAGCCGCGCGGAAACCACCAGTTCTCGCCGGCCTGGATCGGGATCTCCGACCGCTCGCGCACCCGGGCATGGCCGGAGAGATTCTCCTGCGGCACCGGCTCCTCGATCCAGGTCAGGCCGTAGTCCGCAAGGCGCGTGATTCTGCGCGTGGCTTCCGGGGGATCGAGCGACTGGTTGAAGTCGAGCATCAGCGCCATGTCCGGGCCGAGCAGGGCGCGCAGGCCCTTGATCATCGCTTCGTCGGTCGCGAGATCGCCATGACCGCCCTTGGTCTTGATGGCGCGGAAGCCGTGCTCGTCGCGCGCGGCGCGTAAGATGCGCTCGTCGTCCTTTGCATCGAGCACGCCATAGCTGTCATAGGCCGGAATCGGCCGCGCCGTGCCGCCGAGCAGCTCGACGACGGGCTTGCCGGCGAGCTGACCGAGCGCGTCCCAGAACGCCATGTCGAGGCCCGAGACGGCCATGCCGACGAGGCCCTGCCAGCCGAGCAGGCGGAATTTGGCGTCCATGAGTTTCATCAGGTCGAACGGGACCAGGGCCTGGCCATTGAGCTCGCGGCCGATCTCCTCGACCAGATGCAGTAGCGGTTTCAACGCGATCCTGGTGTAAGCGAACAGGTAGGAGTGGCCGGTAACCCCCTGATCGGTGGCGACGTCGATCAGCACCAGCGGTCCGGAGTCGATGATGCCGAACGCGTTGCGCAAGGGGCGCTTCATGGGCGTGATCACGGCGCGCGCCGTGACCCCGGTGATGGCAGCGATGGTCATGGGGACTGTTCCCTCAGGTTCGTTTCCTCACCGGATCTCATACCATCGCAGCAGGCGCGGCGCTGCCCAGCTGGTCGCCATGCTCTCGACCAGGAACCGGCCGGACTGCTCGGCAAGGAACGCAATGCGCTGGGTCTGGCCGGCCTCCAGTGCCAGCGTGTCGAGCCAATAGGGCTTCCAGCCGTCGTCGAGCTGGTCGAGCAGCCGGAACGGCTGGCCGTGCAAATGGACCACACGGGAGGCGGCGGTCTTGTTGGTAAGAGCCAGCACGACCACCCGGCCGGCCTTCGCCTGCAAGGCGGGTTCGGCGGTGGCGCTGAACTGGGCGGGTGGTCGCCACTCGGCGCCGTCGAGCGCGAGTTCGGCCCGAACGGCCGTCTTGAGGTCCAGTCTGTCCGGCAAACCGTTCGACGGCAAAGCCTGCGCCGGCGGCAGTGGGGCGGCACGGAGCGGCGGCTCGCTGGACGCCATCAGCCGGGCGAGGGGACGCGGATTGCTGCCGTCGTGCAGCAGCACGGCCAGCGCCGTCTTGGCGGCGGGCATGTCGATGAAGACGTCGGTCCGGCCGCCGGGCGGCAGCACCACCGCGCCGTTTCGCGCCAGGAAAGGCTCGGCCGGCTGGCCGTCGATGGCCATCACGCGGACGGCGTCGAGGTCGGCGATTTTGATCGCGATCACAGCGCGTTGACAGCCATTGATGAACCGCAGCCTGACCCGCGCATGGGTCCGCAGCGCGATCTCGGGCTGGGTCTGCCCATTGACGGTGTAGAGGAGCTCGGCGTCCGTCGCCTCGGTTCCCGGCGCAACCGCGGTGCCGTCGGCCTTGAGCCTGAAGTCCTCGATCAGGAAAACCTCGTCGCGGTCGACAGTTACCGTCGCGGCCTCATCGACGATGACAGGCAGCGGGCGGATCGCCACGACGTCGGCCAGCAGCCGCAGGTCGAGCAGGCCGGTCCCGGCCCGCGACGCCAGGGCTGGAATGGTGGCCCGGCCGCCGGGGCCGATCTCCGCCTGCGCCAGCAGCGGGGCGGGCAAAGCGAGGCCGCGGCTGGACAGCGCGGCGGGGATCGTAAGGCCATTCGAAAGGTCGAGATTCAGCGCCGTGCCGCGGGCAAGCCGGACCACCGGGGCCGGTGCTGCCAGCCGCCAGAGCGGGCTGGCCGCGCGTCCCTGGGCCAGCACGAGAGATTCGCCGCGAGCGTTCAACGAAACCGAGATTCGGCGAGCGGCCCGCGCCGGGCGGGCAAACGAGGCCGCGCCGGCTGCCGCGAGGCCGCCGAGCAGGGCGCGGCGGCTGAGCCCCTCCGACGATTCCGTCATGCGACAAAACATCGTGCAATGAGGGGGATGCGGATCATGCTGTTTTCCCTTATCTGTGCGTTCGACACGGTCGATCGGCCTGCCGGTGGTGCTTTCGACAGCCCATTTTTTTGCTGCGGACGGTTTCGTGCGTGGTATAAGCCGCGCCGCCCGCGGCACCGCGGCCGGGCTATCGATGCAGTTCACGCGGGCGTGGCGGAACTGGTAGACGCGCTGGATTTAGGTTCCAGTGACGAAAGTTGTGGGGGTTCGAGTCCCTCCGCCCGCACCAAGCGCTTCTCCGGCGTTTGCCCCTAGTTTTACCGGCGAACCCGTTCTCTCGCACAGAGAAGCGGGGCCGCCGATCCCACCGACGCAAGGCCCTTTGCCGCGCGTCGTCCACAATTGAGTCAGATGTGTCCGGATCGCAAGGGTTCGGACCGAAGCGGAAGAAGATTGACGCCATGCAGGTCACAGAAACCTTGTCGGAAGGCTTGAAGCACGAGTTCCAGATCAGCGTTCCGGCGGCGGATCTCGACGCCAAGGCGGATGCCAAGCTGGTCGATCTCAAGGACAAGGTCCGCATCAACGGCTTCCGCCCCGGCAAGGTGCCGGTCGCGCATCTGAAGAAGATCTACGGCAAGTCGGTCATGGCCGAGACCATCGACCAGACCATCCGCGACACCAACACGCAGATCTTCACCGAGCGCGGCTTCCGCCTGGCCACCGAGCCCAAGGTGACGATGCCGACCGAGGAAGCCGAGGTCGAGAAGATCCTCGCTGGCGAGTCCGACCTGACCTACACCGTGGCCGTCGAGGTCGTGCCGGCGATCGCGCTCGCCGACTTCAAGACCTTCTCGGTCGAAAAGCCGGTGGCCGACATCACCGACGCCGACGTCGACGAGGCGATCAAGCGCCTGGCCGATGCCAACCGTAGCTACGCCGCCAAGGCCGATGGCGCGAAGGCCGAGAACGGCGACCGCGTGAAGATCAACTTCAAGGGCACGATCGACGGCGTCGCCTTCGAGGGCGGCACCGGCGAGGGCATCGACGTCGTCATCGGCTCCAACACCTTCATCCCCGGTTTCGAGGACCAACTGGTCGGCATCGGCGTCGGCGAGACCCGTACGCTCAAGGTCACGTTCCCGACCAACTACCTGAACAACGAGCTCGCCGGTAAGGCCGCGGAGTTCGAGACCACGGCGACCGCGATCGAGGCGCCGGAAGACAAGGTGGTGGACGACGAGTTCGCCAAGACGCTCGGCCTGGAATCGCTCGACAAGCTGAAGCAGCTGATGCGCGATCGTCTCGCCGGCGAGTTCAGCCAGGCGACCCGCCAGCGCGTCAAGCGCGCGCTGCTCGACCGTCTCGACGAGACCCATAAGTTCGATGCGCCGCCGTCGTTGATCGACGAGGAGTTCAACCTGATGTGGAACTCGGTCAAGGCCGAGATGGATTCTAGCGGCAAGACCTTCGCCGACGAGAACACCACCGAGGACAAGGCGAAGGAGGAGTACCGCACCATCGCCGACCGCCGCGTGCGCCTCGGCCTCGTGCTCTCCGAGATCGGCGAGAAGAACAAGATCACCGTGACCGACGACGAGGTCAGCCGCGCCGTGATCGAGCGCGCGCGCTCGATGCCGGGCCGCGAGAAGGAGGTCTGGGACTTCTATCGCAGCAACCCGCAGGCGCTCGCGCAGCTGCGCGCGCCGATCTACGAGGACAAGGTCGTCGACTTCATCCTCGAGCTCGCCAATGTGACCGAGAAGAAGGTCTCCAAGGACGAGCTGTTCAAGGACGACGACAGCGACAAGGCTGCCTGAAAAGGCCGCCCATCGTAGGGTTCGCGACATAAGCGCGTGATTAAGGTTGACCGGCGAAAGCGCCGGTCAACCCGGTTCGGGTGCTGGCCGCCGCCGCGGGAATCAGCTTGAACAGAGCAACGACCTCGCTCGCGGCTGGCCAGGGGCCCGGTCTTGTCACCGGCAAATTGGTCCATATCTGTGGGCTCGGTCTTGAAGTTCTGCATCACGGGACACCTGTCCGTCGCTGCTCGTTGAATGAGCCTCACCTGCGGCGGCCGGTCGTCTCAACTGCTGGTCCAACCCTTGGGTGATTCATGCGCGATCCCGTCGAAACCTATATGAACCTTGTGCCCATGGTGGTCGAACAGACCAACCGCGGTGAGCGCGCCTACGACATCTTCTCGCGCCTCCTGAAGGAGCGCATCATCTTCGTGACCGGTCCGGTCGAGGACGGCATGGCGACCCTGATCGTCGCGCAGCTGCTGTTCCTCGAGGCCGAGAACCCGAAGAAGGAAATCGCGATGTACATCAACTCGCCCGGTGGCGTGGTGACGTCGGGCCTCGCGATCTACGACACGATGCAATTCATCCGTCCGGCGGTGTCGACGCTGTGCACCGGCCAGGCGGCCTCGATGGGCTCGTTGCTGCTCTGTGCCGGCCACAAGGACATGCGCTTCTCGCTGCCGAACTCGCGCATCATGGTGCATCAGCCGTCCGGCGGGTTCCAGGGCCAGGCGACCGATATCATGCTGCACGCCCAGGAGATCCTGAACCTGAAGAAGCGGCTCAACGAGATCTACGTCAAGCACACCGGCCAGCCTTACAAGGCGATCGAGGACGCCCTGGAGCGCGACAAATTCCTCACGGCGGAAGCCGCCCAGGAGTTCGGCCTGATCGACAAGGTTCTCGACAAGCGGCCGGAAGATCCGGCGGCGATGGGCAAGTGAGCCCTCCGTAAACGAGGCGGGGTTCGTTTGACCCGCCTCGGAGCGCACAGCATCACCTTTGTCGGCCCGGGCCGGCAAAGGTACTGAGGTGGGGTCCCAAAAGGGTCGCAACCTTGCCGTGCGGCCGGCAAATAGGCGTGGCAAACACGCAACGCTCCGCTGATTTCGCGTGCTCTTACCGTGTCAAGCCCCAAAATCACGGTAATGTCACGGTCTAGGGTCTGTGCTCCGATTAGCGAATTCTTGATAGTCGGATGACAGCATGATTGGCTAGAGTGTCCAGTTATGGATCGTGGGGGATTCGCGTAGGTCGTGGGCGCACGACAGGTGAAGAACAAGGTGTTAATTTTGGTACGAAATTTGCTCTTTCACCAGTCTGGTCCGGCCCGTGCCGGATCGGAACGAACGAGCGGACAAGAGCGAACCGCGGACGGAGACAGGAATGAGTAAGGTCGGCACGAGCGACTCGAAGAACACGCTATATTGCTCGTTCTGCGGCAAGAGCCAGCACGAAGTCCGCAAACTGATCGCAGGTCCAACCGTCTTCATCTGCGACGAGTGCGTCGAACTCTGCATGGACATCATCCGCGAGGAGAACAAGTCCTCGCTGGTCAAGTCGCGCGACGGGATTCCGACCCCGAAAGAGATCTGCAAGGTCCTGGACGATTACGTCATCGGCCAGAACCACGCGAAGAAGGTGCTCTCGGTCGCCGTCCACAACCACTACAAGCGGCTGAATCACCAGACCAAGCACTCCGACGTCGAGCTCGCGAAGTCGAACATCCTGCTGATCGGTCCGACCGGATCGGGCAAGACGCTGCTCGCGCAGACGCTCGCCCGCATCCTGGACGTGCCGTTCACGATGGCGGATGCGACGACCCTGACCGAGGCCGGCTATGTCGGTGAGGACGTCGAGAACATCATCCTGAAGCTCTTGCAGGCGGCCGACTACAATGTCGAGCGCGCGCAGCGTGGCATTGTCTACATCGACGAGATCGACAAGATCAGTCGCAAGTCGGACAATCCCTCGATCACCCGCGACGTGTCGGGCGAGGGAGTCCAGCAGGCGCTGCTGAAGATCATGGAGGGCACGGTTGCGTCGGTTCCGCCGCAGGGCGGCCGCAAGCATCCGCAGCAGGAGTTCCTGCAGGTCGACACCACCAACATCCTGTTCATCTGCGGTGGTGCGTTCTCCGGTCTCGAGAAGATCATCTCGGCGCGCGGCCGGTCGACCTCGATCGGCTTCGCCGCCCAGGTTCTGGCGCCGGAAGACCGCCGCACCGGCGAGATCTTCCGTCACGTCGAGCCTGAGGATCTCCTGAAGTACGGCCTGATCCCCGAGTTCGTCGGCCGTCTGCCGGTCGTTGCGACGCTCGAGGACCTCGACGAGAACTCGCTCAAGAAGATCCTGACCGAGCCCAAGAACGCGCTGGTGAAGCAGTATCAGAGGCTGTTCGAGATGGAGAACATCGAGCTCACCTTCGCCGACGAGGCGCTGGGCGCGGTGGCGCGCAAGGCCATCGAGCGCAAGACCGGCGCGCGTGGTCTGCGGTCGATCCTCGAGAGCATCCTGCTTGAGACGATGTTCGACCTGCCGGGTCTCGAGGGCGTCGAGGAAGTGGTCATCTCGCGCGAAGTGGTCGAGGGCACCGCCCGTCCGCTCTACATCTACGCCGATCGGTCCGATCGCGCGGTGGAAAGCAGCGCCAGCGCGTGAGGCGCGCTGGTACGAGAGACAGAAGACCTCGATTTATTAGATCGGCGATCGCCGCGGACATCATGTCCGCGGCATCGCAGCGTTTCAGAGTCCCGCCGCGTAAAGCCATTTTTGGCGGGTGTTTACCGATACTTGACACCCCCCGGGTCGATAGCCACCTAATGTCGCGTGGCGATACAAATCTCAATCCCGGGATTCGCCTCAACAACGATCCGAAACAAGCGGGCGATATCGACGCGTCAGTGAAGTCCGGATCAGATCGCACCTTGTGGCGGTTGCGCACGATGGCGGACTGCGTGCAAGGGGGCTAAACAAAAGGAACAGGCCATGACGACCCCCAAACCCCGGCCGACCATCGTTTACGGCGAGAGCCACGCCTATCCGGTTCTGCCGCTCCGCGACATCGTCGTCTTCCCGCACAACATCGTTCCGCTGTTCGTCGGCCGCGAGAAATCCATCCGCGCCCTCGAAGAGGTGATGAAGAACGACGCGCTGGTGATGCTGGCGACGCAGAAGAACGCGTCCGACGACGATCCAGCTCCGGATGCGATCTACGAGACCGGGACGCTCGCCAGCGTGCTGCAACTCCTGAAGCTGCCCGACGGCACCGTGAAGGTGCTGGTCGAAGGCCTGGAGCGCGCGCGCGTCGAGAAGTACACCGATCGCGCCGACTACTACGAAGCCACTGCCGTTGCGCTCGAGGACACCGACGCCAAGTCGGTCGAGGCCGAAGCGCTGGGCCGCTCCGTCGTGTCGGACTTCGAGAGCTATGTGAAGCTGAACAAGAAGATCTCCGCCGAGGTCGTCGGCGTCGTTCAGTCGATCACCGATTTCGGCAAGCTGGCCGACACCGTCGCCTCGCATCTCGCCGTCAAGATCGCCGATCGCCAGGGCATCCTGGAGACGCTGTCCGTCACCACGCGCCTGGAGAAGGTGCTGGGCCTGATGGAGAGCGAGATCTCGGTGCTGCAGGTCGAGAAGCGCATCCGCTCGCGTGTGAAGCGCCAGATGGAGAAGACCCAGCGCGAGTACTACCTGAATGAGCAGATGAAGGCCATTCAGAAGGAGCTGGGCGACGAGGACGGCCGTGACGAGCTCGCCGATCTGGAAGAGCGCATCAACAAGACCAAGCTCTCCAAGGAAGCGCGCGAGAAGGCCCAGCACGAGCTGAAGAAGCTGCGCCAGATGTCGCCGATGTCCGCGGAAGCGACCGTCGTGCGCAACTACCTGGATTGGCTGCTGTCGATCCCGTGGAACAAGAAGTCCAAGGTGAAGAAGGATCTGGAGGCCGCTCAGGCGGTTCTGGATGCGGATCACTATGGGCTGGAGAAGGTCAAGGACCGCATCGTCGAGTACCTGGCGGTGCAGTCGCGCGCCAACAAGCTGACCGGCCCGATCCTGTGCCTGGTCGGACCTCCCGGCGTCGGCAAGACCTCGCTCGGCAAGTCGATCGCGAAGGCCACGGGGCGCGAATTCGTTCGCGTGTCGCTGGGCGGCGTGCGCGACGAGGCGGAGATCCGCGGTCATCGCCGGACCTATATCGGCTCGATGCCCGGCAAGATCATCCAGTCGATGCGCAAGGCCAAGACTTCGAACCCGCTCTTCCTGCTGGACGAGATCGACAAGATGGGCTCGGACTTCCGGGGTGATCCCTCGTCGGCGCTGCTGGAGGTCCTGGACCCCGAGCAGAACACGACGTTCAACGATCACTATCTGGAGGTCGACTACGACCTGTCGAACGTGATGTTCATCACGACCGCGAATACGCTGAATATTCCCGGACCGCTGATGGACCGCATGGAGATCATCCGCATCGCGGGCTACACCGAGACCGAAAAGCTCGAGATCGCCCGCAAGCACCTGATCCCCAGCGCGATCTCGAAGCACGGCCTGGACTCGAAGGAGTGGTCGATCGACGACGACGCGTTGCTGCTCGTGATCCGGCGCTACACCCGCGAAGCGGGCGTGCGTAATCTGGAGCGTGAGATTTCCACACTGGCCCGCAAGGCCGTGAAGGAGCTCATGATGTCCAAGAAGAAGTCGGTGAAGATCACCGAGAAGACCGTCGAGGAATTCTTGGGTGTTCCGAAGTACCGCTTCGGCGAGATCGAGAGCGACGATCAGGTCGGCATCGTGACGGGCTTGGCCTGGACCGATGTCGGTGGCGAGCTGCTGACGATCGAAGGCGTCATGATGCCCGGCAAGGGCAAGATGACGGTGACGGGCAATTTGCGCGACGTCATGAAGGAGTCGATCTCGGCGGCGGCCTCGTTCGTCCGCTCGAGGGCGATCAACTACGGCATCGAGCCGCCGCTGTTCGACCGGCGTGACATCCACGTCCACGTGCCGGAGGGAGCAACCCCGAAGGACGGACCGTCGGCGGGCGTCGCGATGGCGACGACCATCATCTCGGTGATGACCGGCATCCCGGTCCGTCACGACGTCGCGATGACCGGCGAGATCACCCTGCGTGGTCGTGTGCTGCCGATCGGCGGTCTGAAGGAGAAGCTGTTGGCTGCGGCCCGCGGCGGCATCAAGACGGTGCTGATCCCCGAGGACAACGCCAAGGATCTCACGGAGATTTCCGATGCGATCAAGGGCGGCATGGAGATCATCCCGGTCGCCCGTCTCGACGACGTCGTCGCCCGGGCCCTGGTCCGCAAGCCGGTGCCGATCGTCTGGGAAGAGGACACCAAGGTGCCCGTGAAGGCCGATGGCGACGAAGCCGCCGGCGGCCTGACCGCCCACTGACGACCAAACAGAACAAGGAAACGGCGCCCGAAGGGGCGCCGTTTTCGTTTGCGGGATCGAGCCACTGACTTCGAGCGTGCGGAGTCTGCCCCACCGTTCCCGCTGCGGCGGTTTCTCGCTGCCGCTGCGTGGTTCCGGCGTTGATTGCGGATCGGGCAGGGGGTAAAGAAGCGCGACGTGAGGGCGGCTAGCTCAGCTGGTTAGAGCATCTCGTTTACACCGAGAGGGTCGGGAGTTCGAATCTCTCGCCGCCTACCACTCGGATCTGCCGGCAGGCGTGCTCGAATTGCGGTGGCTATTGCGGCAGGCGCTGTTTTTCCAGGCTGACCGCGATCCTTTCCAGAAGCGTGTTCGTACGTCTGGTTTCATCGATCTGCTGCTCGTAGAGCTGAACCACCTTCGCGCTGGGACCCAATCCGCCGCGACGGCTGAGCAAGAACCAAACCCCGATCAGGAAGATGAAGGGAAGCCAGGAGACGATCAGCTCCACGACCCATTGTTGCATGACGACCCATTCCCCCATTTGAACCTCTGTCAGAGGTAGCAGGATGGCTATACCGCAGCCTCGTGGTGAAGCGTAGGTGCTGCGGGACGTCGCCGTGGGACAGGGTTTAGAATCCTTTTCGGCGGCCACTACGAAGTGTCAGAACGATTTCGCGTGGTGACCAGCTCTTCTTCGGCTAGCTTCGCGCGGGGTGAAACATCGCGGACGAAACGATGACCGACTTCCTGCGTCACTGCACAGGCGGACACGAACGCATCATCGCGGCTGGCTCCGACCTGCTGGAGGAGGGCCACAGCACCGGGCATCTCTACATCCTGCTGGACGGGCGGCTGGAGGTCGTCAAGGCCGGGGCCACGGTGGCCGTCGTCTCCGAGCCGGGTGCGCTGTTCGGCGAGATGTCGCTGCTGCTGGAGCAGCCGCACACGGCGACCGTGCGGGCGCTTGCCGAGTGCCGGATCTATGAGATCCCCAATGCGCCGCGCTTCCTGACCGAGAATCCCGAGGCGACGCTGACGATCGCGCGCATGCTGGCGCAGCGGCTCAATGTCGCCAACACCTATCTGGCCGACCTCAAGCGGCAATATGCCGGCCATGGCACGCACCTCGCGATGGTCGGCGACGTCCTGCAGAGCATGGTCAACCTGCCGCCGCAGCAGGTCTCGCCAGGAACGGATCTGGAATCCGATCCACGGCTCTGAGCCAGTCGGGCGCCGCTGTCACCGGCTGGGCCGGGCGCTCCAGCGGTCCGGCGAGGTCGATCCATTCGGCCTGCCCCGCCGACAGCCAGAACGCGCGCTGGGCCTCGGTGTCGAGCACCATGTAGGTCGGCGGGCGCCCGGGCTGCCGTCCGGTGTTGAAGACCCAGGTCTCACCGACGCGATCGAACCAGGATCCGTTCGTGATGAAGGGCGACTGGTGGACGTGGCCGGAGATCACCATCGTTGGCCGATGGCGCGCGATGAAGCCTTCGAGCTCGGTGTCGCCGAAGAAGCGCTTGCCGGCCCAGCTCACCGGCGAGTTGGCCGGCGGCGCATGATGCACCCAGATCCAGCGTTCGGGTCTGCGTGCGGCGGCGGCTTCGAGCTGGCGCGTGATCGCGGCCTTCACGCGCGGGCCATCCCACCACGGGCAGACCGAGAACATGATGTCGCCGACCAGGAGATCGTCGCCATCGGAGGCGATGCCGAGCTCGCGGACCGTGCTGAGCCAAGCCGCGATCTTCTCGCCGTCCGCGCTACGCTCCTCCAGGTCGTGATTGCCGGAGCAGATCATCACGCGCGTCCTAGCGGCGAGCAGCCCGAGATACTTCTTCACGACGACGATCTGGGCGCGGATGTCCACGATCGAGGCGAGGTCGAGCGCATCGCCGGCGAACACCACCATGTCGAAATGCTCGGCCGCGGCGACCAGCCAGTCGAACTGCGGCAACGTGTAGTGAAGATCGGCAACGATGAGACAGCGCATGAGGCTCCTGACGCGCAGGATCGAAGCAAGAGCGGGACCATATTCTGCCCGCGCTATTGCATCTTGAAACTGCGGGCGCCGGCAAGACCAGGTCGTCCTCTGGTCTGTCGAGCTCGCCGGTATGATGTTGGCGCGAGCCATCGCGCGCTCGTGCCTTGACAGGCAAGACCCGCGCATGCGCGATGCCTGCTCTCTCGATGATCTCAACCAGACAAGGCGCGTCATGCAATTGCCTTCAGGAGACGACCGCAACGCCGACCAGATCGCCTATTGGAACGGCCCGGGCGGCCAGCGCTGGTCCGATCGCCAGGAGGCGCAGGACGTCCTGCTCGCGCCGGTGTCGCGGATCCTGATCGACCGCATCGCCGCGCAGCCGGGTGATCGCATTCTCGACATCGGCTGCGGCTGTGGGGGCCTCTCGATCGCGCTCGCCGGGCAGGTCAGCCCGGGAGGACACGTGCTGGGGGTCGACATCTCCGCGCCGATGCTCGCGCGGGCGCGGGCCGTGGCGCCGGGCGGGCTTGCCACCGAGTTCGTGCTGGCCGACGCCACCGTGCATCCGTTCGCGCCGGCGAGCTTCGATCTGCTGGTATCGCGGTTCGGGGTGATGTTCTTTGCCGATCCGGTGGCGTCGTTCGCCAACATCCGCCGCGCGCTGAAGCCGGGCGGCCGGGTCGTGTTCGCCTGCTGGCGCGAGCCGAAGGCCAATCCCTGGATGATTGCGCCGCTGCAGGCGGTCTATCGCCACGTCCCGAAGCTGCCGGAGATGGCGCCGGAGGATCCGGGTCCGTTCGCGTTCGCATCCGAGGCGCGGGTGACGCGGATCCTCGGCGAGGCCGGCTTCAGCGACGTCGCGCTGCAGGCACATCCGCTGTCACTCGACATCGCCCGCGGACAGGGTCTCGACGCGGCGGTGCAATCGGCCTTCGAGATCGGCCCCGCCAGCCGCGCGCTGGAAGGGCACCCGGCGGAGACGCGCGATGCGGCGCGTCTCTCGGTACGCGAGCTGCTCGCACAGCATCAGGATGGTGGCAGCGTCACGCTGTCGGGCTCGATCTGGCTGGTGACGGCGCGCGCCTGACGCGGCGCCGGACGGCGCTCAGGAGCGCTCTTCCCAGATCATCGCCAGATGGACGATGGTCTGCGCCGCCTTCTCCATGTCCTTGACGCTGACCCATTCGAGACGCGAGTGGAAGGCATGCTCGCCGGCGAAGATGTTGGGGCAGGGCAGGCCCATGAACGACAGCCGCGAACCGTCGGTGCCGCCGCGGATCGATGTCCGGACCGGCGTCAGGCCGGCGCGGCGGATCGCCTCCTCGGCGTAGCTCACGATCTCCGGATGCCGGTCGATGACCTCCTTCATGTTGCGGTATTGCTGCCGGACCTCCATCCGATAGGTCGAGCGCGGATAGTCCTTCAGGACATCCCTGACGATGTCCTCGAGCAGCGCTTCCTTCTGCCGCAGGCCCTGCTCGCTGAAATCGCGCACGATGAAGTCGAGCCGCGCCTGTTCGAGCGCGCCGGAGATCCCGACCGGATGCAGGAAGCCTTCCTTGCCCTCCGTCGTCTCCGGCGAGCAGCCATCCTTCGGGAGCCGATCGACGATTGCGGACGCGATCTTGATCGCATGCTCCATCTTGCCCTTGGCAAAGCCGGGATGGGCGCTGACGCCGTTGATGAGGATGGTGGCGCCGTCGGCGGAGAAGGTCTCGTCCTCGATGTTGCCGGCGGTCTCGCCATCCATCGTATAGCCGAAATCGGCGCCCAGCTTCTTCAGGTCGACCCTGTCGACGCCGCGGCCGATCTCCTCGTCCGGCGTGAACAGGATCTTGATGGTGCCGTGCTTGATCTGTGGATTGCTGATCAGGAATTGCGCCGCGTCCATGATCTCGGCGATGCCGGCCTTGTTGTCGGCGCCCAGCAGGGTCGTGCCGTCGGTGGTGACGATGTCGCTGCCGATCTGGTCCTTCAATGCAGGATGCTCTGCCGCGCGGATGATCTGGCTCGGGTCCGCCGGCAGCACGATGTCGCCGCCCTGGTAGTTGCGCACGATCTGCGGCTTCACGTTGGCCCCGGAGCAGTCGGGCGACGTATCCATGTGCGAGCAGAAGCAGATCACCGGCACGGCCTTGTCGGTGGTGGCGGGGATGGTCGCGTAGACGTAGCCGTTGTCGTCCAGATGGGCGTCCGAAAGTCCCATCGCCTGCAGCTCGGCTGCGAGCATCCGGCCAAGATTTTTCTGCTTGAGCGTCGAAGGACAGGTCGGCGACGTCGGGTCCGACTGGGTGTCGATCACGGCGTAGCGGAGCAGGCGCTCGGTGACGGAGTGGGTATAGCTGCGAAGCGGGTCGGACATGGGCACCACGAGAGAGAGAGAGAGAGAGAGAGAGAGAGAGAGAGAGTTTGCCGGAGGTATCAGTATACTAATATATCAGTTATTGCATGCCAGATACCAGGAGCGGCAGGTTATCAATGGTTTCAGCTCTGATCAAAGAACGTCCGCCAGCTCCCGTGCTGCGGAATACGACGTTTCGCGGCCGGCGTTGATCAGCACCGCTTCGCCGACGGCAGGATTGAGCTCCATCTGCAGGATACCGCCTCCGGCGATTCGAAGCTCAGCTTGCTCGCACAGGTGCCGGGCGATTCGTGGGCGGCGTCCGCGAGGAATCTCCTCTCACTCGCTTCCTGGTCAGCCCGTGCGCCTCGACCGGGACGGCGGCCGGAAATTTCAATATGCCCGGTCGAAAGTATGCCTGGTCGGACTTGGCGCCCATTTTGCCATATCCGGCCTGCGACGTCTTCGCGAAGCGACCGCCACGGCCGCGGGGCAGGGGTGCCGAGGTCCGGAGGGAGAGACGTGGGATGGCCCATCATCGTGCAGCGATTGACGTCGGCTGCTCGGCCCAGACAAGGAGACCGGGCGTGCTGCATGGACCCCTCATCAATGACTTCGCACAGCTCTCGGTTCATTGTCCTTGACTTCGAAACATCGCCCCTTTAAGTCGCACTCCTCCGCGGATTTCGCGATCACGCGGGAGTAGCTCAGTTGGTTAGAGCGCCGGCCTGTCACGCCGGAGGTCGCGGGTTCGAGCCCCGTCTCTCGCGCCATGTTTTCAATGGCTTAGCTTTCGATCTGATCCGTCCGCTGGCGCAAGCGGCACTCCCGCGCGATCTCTTCCCGCCTACGACCTGATGCTCCGCCGACTGCAAGTGCTCCGTCGCCAATTTTCCGACCGGGCATGAAAAAGGCCACCCGGCGGGTGGCCTGCGAATGCTGTCAGATGGCAGCGGACAGTGACCTCAGCGGACCATCGAGTCGCTGGAACTCGTCATGGTCACCGGCTTGCCGGCCTTCACGACGTGCGATGCCGTCTGGCTGTAGTCGACGTTGGCGCGGGTCGCGATGCCGAAAGCGGTCACGGCGATGCCGGCGATCAGGGCAACGGCGACGATCTTCAGATGGGTCGATCGGTCTGCGGAATGCAGCGAGTGGTTCATGTCAGCCTCCCGGCGTCTCAGAGCGCCACTTTGTTGCCTGGACATGTACCCCTGCTTTGTTTCGATCCGGTTTCTTCGTTTCCTCAAAATGGTTTCATCGGTTGCAGCCGCCGCGGCGGCAATCGGGAGTATGCGGCCGGGGCTGACTGGGCGCGGCGGTGCCGGCATCGACGGCGGCCGCGGATGATCTTGATCCGGCGGCCCTTCGTGACCATCTCCCGCGGTAACGGAAGCCTATCGGGCGACGGTCCAGTCGCCTCGTTTGGATCGCCCGATCGAACGCTGATCCGCATCCGTCTCCGACCAGCCCAGCCTGCGCACAACGCCGTGCGTCCTCGCGATTGCTGATCGCCTCAGCATCCCGCGGTGGACCGTGCGGCACCGTAATGCTGCGGGTCTGCAATGCGGCTCCTGCACGCGTCATCCGCGGCGCCGTTGCTCGGTGTGTCCCGGTTTCCGCAATGTGGGGAGGGATGACGACGGCGAGACGGCTCGTCTTGCGCGGCTTGGTGCGCTGCGCTAAGGCTTCGACCAATTCCAATGCAACGAGTCTGCGGTTTGCACCGAAACCGCAGAGGAAAGTGGCGCCGATGACCGGCATCCTTCAGAACTATCTCCCCCTCGTCGTTTTCATAGGTGTCGCAGCCATCATCGGGGTGGTGCTGCTGATCGCGCCGTTCCTGGTCGCCTACCAGCAGCCCGATCCCGAGAAGCTCTCCGCCTACGAGTGCGGCTTCAATGCGTTCGACGACGCCCGTATGAAGTTCGACGTCCGCTTCTATCTGGTTGCCATCCTTTTCATCATCTTCGACCTCGAAGTCGCCTTCCTGTTCCCCTGGGCAGTCGCATTCGGCAAGCTCGGCGCGGCCGGCTTCTGGTCGATGCTGGTGTTCCTGGCCGTGCTGACGGTCGGGTTTGCCTACGAATGGAAGAAAGGCGCGCTTGAATGGGATTGAGCCCGACCACGTCCTCGACCGGGCCGGCGATCGCTCCGGCCCCGAAGGGCATTCTCGATCCCGCGACCGGCAGGCCGATCGGTGCCAACGACCCGTATTTCCTCGAGGTCAGGTCCGAGCTGTCGGACAAGGGATTCTTCGTTGCCACCGCTGACGATCTCATCACCTGGGCCCGCACCGGCTCCCTGATGTGGATGACGTTCGGCCTGGCCTGCTGCGCCGTCGAGATGATGCAGGTCTCGATGCCGCGCTACGATGTCGAGCGCTTCGGCTTCGCGCCGCGTGCCTCGCCGCGCCAGTCCGACGTGATGATCGTCGCCGGCACGCTGACCAACAAGATGGCGCCGGCGCTGCGCAAGGTCTACGACCAGATGCCGGAGCCGCGCTACGTCATCTCGATGGGGTCGTGCGCCAATGGCGGCGGCTACTATCACTATTCCTATTCGGTGGTCCGCGGCTGCGACCGCATCGTTCCCATTGACATCTATGTGCCCGGCTGTCCGCCGACCGCCGAAGCGCTGCTGTACGGTGTGCTGCTGCTGCAGAAGAAGATCCGGCGCACCGGCACCATCGAACGCTGAAGGTTTTTCGTTATGGACGACGGCAGGCTCGACGCCCTTGGGCAGACGATCGTAAGCGCGCTCCCGGGCGCCGCGATCGGCCATACGGTCGCTTTCAATCAGCTCACGGTGAATGTGGAGCCCGCCCGGATCGTCGAGGTCGTGACACATCTGCGCGACGATCCGGCTCTCCGCTTCGTCAACATCACCGACATCACGGCGGTCGACTATCCCGAGCGCGCCAAGCGTTTCGATGTCGTCTACCACTTCCTGTCACCGACGCTGAACGCGCGCATCCGGCTCAAGGCCGAAGCCGACGAGACCACGCAGGTGCCGTCGCTGATCGATGTCTTTCCGGGCGCCGATTGGTTCGAGCGCGAGGCCTACGACCTCTACGGCGTGATCTTTGTCGGCCACCCCGACATGCGCCGCCTGCTGACGGACTACGGCTTCGATGGCCATCCGCTGCGCAAGGACTTCCCGACGACGGGGTTCGTCGAGGTGCGCTACGACGACCAGGAGAAGCGGGTGATCTACGAGCCGGTCAGGCTCAACCAGGAATTCCGCAAGTTCGATTTCCTGTCGCCCTGGGAAGGCGCGGACTATCCGCTGCCGGGCGACGAGAAAGCGAATAAGTGAGTGGGAGCGCGAGCATGAACGAGCAGAGCCCGGCCCTCCGCAACTTCACGATCAATTTCGGCCCGCAGCATCCGGCGGCGCACGGTGTGCTGCGCCTGGTGCTGGAGCTGGACGGCGAGGTGGTCGAGCGCGTCGATCCGCATATCGGCCTGCTGCATCGCGGCACCGAGAAGCTGATCGAGACCAAGACCTACATGCAGGCGATGCCCTATTTCGATCGGCTCGACTACGTCGCGCCGATGAATCAGGAGCATGCGTTCTGCCTCGCGGCCGAGCGCCTGCTCGGAATCGAGGTACCGCGCCGCGGCCAGCTGATCCGCGTGCTCTACTCCGAGATCGGACGGCTGCTGTCGCACCTGCTCAACGTCACCACCCAGGCCATGGACGTCGGCGCGCTGACCCCGCCGCTGTGGGGCTTCGAGGAGCGCGAGAAGCTGATGGTGTTCTATGAGCGCGCCTCCGGCTCGCGCATGCACGCCAACTACTTCCGCATCGGTGGCGTCCACCAGGACCTGCCGCCGAAGCTGATCGACGACATCGACGCATTCTGCGATCCGTTCCTGAAGGTGGTCGACGATCTCGACCGGCTCCTCACCGGAAACCGCATCTTCAAGCAGCGCAACGTCGACATCGGCGTCGTCACCCTGAAGCAGGCCTGGGAGTGGGGCTTCTCGGGCGTGATGGTGCGCGGCTCGGGCGCGGCCTGGGACCTGCGCAAGTCGCAGCCCTATGACGTCTACGCCGAGATGGAGTTCGACGTTCCGATCGGCAAGAACGGCGACTGCTACGACCGCTATCTGATCCGCATGGAAGAGATGCGCCAGTCGGTGCATATCATGAAGCAGTGCATCCAGAAGCTGCGTGCACCGGACGGGCAGGGCCCGGTGATGATCACCGACAACAAGATCGCGCCGCCGCGCCGTGGCGAGATGAAGCGCTCGATGGAAGCGCTGATCCACCACTTCAAGCTCTATACCGAGGGCGTGCACGTCCCCGCTGGCGAGATCTATGCGGCGGTCGAGGCGCCGAAGGGCGAGTTCGGGGTCTACCTCGTCGCCGACGGCACCAACAAGCCGTACAAGTGCAAGATCCGCGCTCCGGGTTTCGCGCATCTGCAGGCGATGGACTTCATCTGCCGCGGCCATCTGCTCGCCGACGTCTCGGCCATCCTGGGCTCGCTCGACATCGTGTTCGGAGAGGTGGACCGCTGATGGGCCATGCGCCGATCCAGTTCGATCGTGCGTCCGGAGCGCTCGAAGGAGCGAACCTCTGGGAGCGCACGGCTGCATTGGCGCTGTCGACCGGCTCGAAGATCTCGTCGCATTTCTCGCATCGCGGCTACAACCGCTGCGCTAACCTGTTGCGCCTGGCGCTGCCCGAACGCGATATCGCGGTGAAGCTCAACCCGGACGCCGTGTTCGAGTTTCCCTATGGCGACGGCTACTGGAGCAAGCTGCTCAACCGCGACTATCACTACGAGGACGAGCTCGAGATACTGTTTCTCGGCACTGTCGATGTCGACTACACCTTCATCGATGGCGGGGCCAATTACGGCTACTGGTCGGTGCTGGTCTCGAGCGCGCCCTACGGTGCGCACAAGGCGATCGCGATCGAGCCGTCCTCGGCCAACTTCGCCAAGCTCGCCAACAACGCCCGGATCAATGCCGGCCGCTTCGAGGTGATGAAGTGCGCGATCGGCGCCAGCCGCGGCACGGCCTATTTGACTGGCACCAAGCACGAGGCCTTCAGCATTGCGGGCGGCGCCGCCGACGGCGAGCGGGTGCCGGTGATGGCGCTCGACGATCTGATCGACGACGGCAAGGTCGCCGCGTCCGGCAAGTACCTGATCAAGCTCGACGTCGAGGGCGTCGAGATCGAGGCGATCAAGGGCGGCGCGCGGTTGCTAGCGACCGACAGCATGATCCTGTGCGAGGAGCACGGCCAGGACCGCAACCATACGGTGTCGCGCTACATCCTCGATCAGACGCCGATGCAGCTGATGGTCTACGACCCCGCGAGCGGCCGCTTCGAGATCGTGACGGAGCTGTCGATCCTCGACCGCATCAAGGCTTCCGCCCACGTCGGCTATAACGTGTTCGGAACTGCAAGTGCCTTCTGGCAGAATCGCGTCGCAGCGCTCAATGCAGACGCCGCGCGCCGCATGCAATGAAAGATTGAAGAGCCATGTCCGTCCGCCGTCTTGCCCCGAAGGAAGTTCAGCCCGCGAGCTTTGCGTTCACGGACGAGAACCTTGCCTTCGCCAAAGCGCAGATCGCGAAATATCCGGAAGGCCGCCAGGCCTCGGCGGTGATTGCGATCTTGTGGCGGGCCCAGGAGCAGCACGACGGCTGGGTGTCGGAGGCTGCGATCCGCGTCGTCGCCGACATGCTCGGGATGCCTTATATCCGCGTGCTCGAGGTCGCGACCTTCTACACCATGTTCCAGCTCCAGCCGGTCGGGAAGAAGGCGCATGTGCAGGTGTGCGGCACCACGCCGTGTCGGCTGCGCGGCGCCGAAGAGCTGATCGAGGTCTGCAAGCATCGCATCCATCACGATCCCTTCCACCTGTCGAAGGACGGCGACTTCAGCTGGGAAGAGGTCGAGTGCCTGGGCGCCTGCGTGAATGCGCCGATGGTGCAGATCTGGAAGGACACCTATGAGGACCTGACGCCGGAGAGCTTCGGCAAGGTGCTGGACGGCTTCGCGACCGGCAATCTGCCGACGCCCGGCCCGCAGAACGGCCGCCAGTTCTCGGCGCCGGCAGGTGGGCCGACCACGCTGAAGGAGAAGACATGAGCCGCGATCGCACCCGCGTTGCGGCCCTGACGGAAGAGGGCGCCGCGATGAAGAACTGGCGCTACGTGGCGCTGCATACGCTTGCTGCCGCCGCTTTCATTTTCGTGCTGCAGCGGTTCGCGCTCAACGCGACGCTGGAGTCCAGTCTGCTGTGGGCCTTGGTGTTCGGCGGCTGTGCCGCCTTCATCGCCACCATGCAGTCGAACCGCTGATTTTCGAGGAAGCCGTCTGATGCTCGACGACAAGGACCGCATCTTCACCAACCTCTACGGCCTGCACGATTGGGGCCTCGAAGGCGCTCGCCGGCGTGGCAGCTGGGACGGCACCAAGGGCCTGATCGAGAAGGGCCGCGACTGGATCATCAACGAGATGAAGGCGTCGGGCCTGCGCGGCCGCGGCGGCGCCGGCTTCCCGACCGGCCTGAAATGGTCGTTCATGCCGAAGGAATCGACCGACGGCCGGCCGAGCTATCTCGTGGTCAACGCCGACGAGTCCGAGCCCGGTACCTGCAAGGATCGCGAGATCATGCGGCACGATCCGCATCATCTCGTCGAGGGCTGCCTGCTCGCCAGCTTCGCGATGAACGCGCATGCCTGCTACATCTATGTGCGCGGCGAGTTCATCCGCGAGCGCGAACGGCTGCAGGCGGCGATCGACCAGGCCTATGAGGCCAACCTGATCGGCAAGAACAACATCCACGGGTGGCCGTTCGATCTCTACGTCGCCCACGGCGCCGGCGCCTATATCTGCGGCGAAGAAACGGCGCTGCTCGAGAGCCTGGAGGGCAAGAAGGGCCAGCCGCGGCTGAAGCCGCCATTCCCGGCCAACGTCGGCCTCTACGGCTGCCCGACCACGGTGAACAATGTCGAGTCGATCGCGGTGGCGCCCACCATCCTGCGCCGCGGCGCCGCGTGGTTCGCCGGCATCGGCCGTCCGAACAATGTCGGCACAAAACTGTTCTGCATCTCCGGTCACGTCGAGCGGCCTTGCAACGTCGAAGAGGCGATGGGCATCCCGTTCCGCGAGCTGATCGAGAAGCATTGCGGCGGCATCCGTGGCGGCTGGGACAATCTGAAGGCGGTCATCCCCGGCGGCTCGTCCGTGCGCATGGTGCCGGCCGAGCAGATCATCGATACGCCGATGGATTTCGACAGCCTGTCGAAGCTGCGCTCCGGCCTCGGCACCGCGGCCGTGATCGTGATGGACAAGTCGACCGACCTGATCCGGGCGATCGCGCGCATCTCCTATTTCTACAAGCATGAGAGCTGTGGCCAGTGCACGCCGTGCCGCGAAGGCACCGGCTGGATGTGGCGCGTGCTGACCCGCATGGCCGAGGGCCGGGCGCACAAGCGCGAGATCGACATGCTGCTGGAGGTCACCAAGCAGATCGAGGGACACACGATCTGCGCGCTCGGTGACGCCGCGGCCTGGCCGATCCAGGGCCTGATCACGCATTTCCGTCACGAGATCGAGGCGCGCATCGATCAGTATTCGCACAAGGCCGATGTCGACGACGTCGGCGTGCGCGATCCCGCGCACATGGTGGCGGCGGAGTAGGCGGTGGCGGTCCGGTCCGCCAGCAAGGTTTTCCCCCGCGCTCGCGCCCTCACGGTGCGCAGCGCGGCGGTCCGTGGTTTGAGAGAGATGTGAGGCTATGACCAAGATCATCATCGATGGCAAAGAGATCGATGTGCCGCCGGAGTACACGCTGTTGCAGGCGTGCGAGGCGGCGGGCGCCGAGATCCCGCGCTTCTGCTATCATGAGCGGCTGTCGATCGCCGGTAACTGCCGGATGTGCCTCGTCGAGGTGAAGGGCGGACCGAAGCCGGTCGCGAGCTGCGCCTGGGGCGTGCGCGACTGCCGGCCGGGCCCGAAGGGCGAGCCGCCGGAGATCTCGACGCGGTCGCCGATGGTCAAGAAGGCGCGCGAAGGCGTGATGGAATTCCTTCTGATCAACCATCCGCTGGACTGTCCGATCTGCGACCAGGGCGGCGAGTGCGACCTGCAGGACCAGGCGATGGGCTATGGTGTCGACACCAGCCGCTTCGCCGAGAACAAGCGCGCCGTCGAGGACAAATATCTCGGCGCATTGGTCAAGACCTCGATGAACCGCTGCATCCAGTGCACGCGCTGCGTCCGCTTCTCGGCGGAAGTCTGCGGCGTGCCGGAAATGGGCGCGATCGGCCGCGGCGAGGACATGGAGATCACGACCTATCTCGAGCAGGCGCTGAGCTCGGAGCTGCAGGGCAATCTGGTCGACATCTGCCCGGTGGGCGCGCTGACCTCCAAGCCCTATGCTTTCGCGGCGCGGCCCTGGGAGCTCGGCAAGACGCAGTCGATCGACGTCATGGACGGCGTGGGCTCAGCGATCCGGGTCGACACCCGCGGCCGCGAGGTGATGCGCATCCTGCCGCGCATCAATGACTCCGTGAACGAGGAGTGGATCTCCGACAAGACCCGCCATGTCGTCGACGGCCTGCGCACGCAGCGGCTCGATCGTCCCTACGTTCGCGAGGATGGCAAGCTGCGCGCCGCCTCCTGGCCTGAGGCATTCAAGGCGATTGCCGCCAAGCTGTCGCGCATCGACGGCAAGCGCATCGGCGCCATCGCCGGCGATCTCGCCGCGGTCGAAGAGATGTTCGCGCTCAAGGATCTGCTCGCCAAGCTCGGCTCGACCAACGTCGCCGTGCAGGGCGGTGACAGCTTCGATGCCAAGCTCGGCCGCGCATCCTATCTGTTCAATCCGACCATCGCCGGCATCGAGCAGGCCGACGCGATCCTGATCGTTGGCGCCAATCCGCGCAAGGAAGCGGCCGTGCTCAACGCCCGCATCCGCAAGCGCTGGCGGTCGGGTCAGCTCAAGGTCGGCGTGGTCGGCCCGAAGGCCGATCTCACCTATGCCTATGAGCACATTGGCGCGGGCACGGACTCCCTGAGCGACGTCGCCGCGGGCAAGCACTCGTTTGCGACCACGTTCCGCAACGCCAAGAATCCGATCGTGCTGGTCGGCGCCGGCGCGGTCGCGCGTCACGATGGCGCGGCGATCCTGTCGCTCGCGGCCAAGATCGCGATGGACGTCAACGCCGTGCGCGACGACTGGAACGGTTTTGCCATGCTGCACGACACCGCGTCGCGGGTCGGCGCGCTCGACATCGGCTTCAACGGCACCGGCCTGACGGCTGCGCAGATGACGACCTTCGGCACCATGGACGTGATGTTCCTGCTGGGCGCCGACGAGGTCGAGGTGCCCGAGGGCGTGTTCACTGTCTACTTCGGCACCCATGGCGACCGTGGCGCGCATCGCGCCGACGTTATCCTGCCGGGCGCCGCGTACACCGAGAAGTCGGGTCTCTTCGTCAACACCGAGGGCCGGGTGCAGATGACGGGCCGGGCGTCATTCCCGCCGGGCGAGGCACGCGAGGACTGGGCGATCATCCGGGCGCTGTCCGACGTGCTCGGCAGGAAGCTCGGCTACGACTCGCTGGCCGGCTTGCGCGCTGCGATCATCAAGGCCGTGCCGCATCTCGGCCGGATCGACCAGATCGAGGCGGGCAAGATCGCCGACATCAAGACCCTGGCGGGCAAGGGCGGCAGCCTCGAGAAGGCGCCGTTCAAGCCTGTCATCGATGACTTCTATCTCACCAACCCGATCGCGCGTGCCTCGGCAGTCATGGCGGAATGCTCCCGCCTGGCCTCCGGGCAGATGCTGACGGCAGCGGAGTGAGCGTGACCTGATGGCTGATTTCTTTGCGAGCTCATTCTGGACCGGTTTCCTCTGGCCGCTGATCATCATGATCGCGCAGAGCGTGCTGCTGCTCGTCGTCCTCCTGGTCGCGATCGCCTACATCCTGCTGGCCGACCGCAAGATCTGGGCGGCGGTGCAGATCCGCAGGGGTCCGAACGTGGTCGGGCCCTGGGGCCTGTTCCAGTCGTTCGCCGACCTCTTGAAGTTCGTGCTCAAGGAGCCGATCATTCCGGCCGGCGCCAACAAGGGCGTGTTCCTGCTGGCGCCGCTGGTGTCCTGCGTGCTGGCGCTGGCGGCGTGGGCGGTGATCCCGACCAATCTCGGCTGGGCGATCGCCGACATCAATGTCGGCATCCTCTTCATCTTCGCGATCTCGTCTCTGTCGATCTACGGCATCATCATGGCCGGCTGGTCGTCGAACTCGAAGTATCCGTTCCTGGCGGCGCTTCGCTCGGCGGCGCAGATGGTGTCCTACGAGGTCTCGATCGGCTTCGTGATCATCACCGTGCTGCTCTGCGCCGGCACCCTGAATCTGTCGGCGGTGGTCGAGGCGCAGCACGCCCGCGGGCTTGCGAGCCTGATCGGCCTGCCGCAGCTGACGATCCTGAACTGGTACGTCTGGCCGCTGTTCCCGATGTTCGTGGTGTTCTACGTCTCGGCGCTCGCCGAGACCAACCGCCCGCCCTTCGACCTGGTCGAAGCTGAATCCGAGCTCGTCGCCGGCTTCATGGTCGAATACGGCTCGACGCCGTATCTCTTGTTCATGCTCGGCGAGTATGTCGCGATCACCACGATGTGCGCGCTGGCCACGATCCTGTTCTTGGGCGGTTGGCTGCCGCCGATCGATCTGCCGCCGTTCAACTGGGTGCCGGGCGTCATCTGGTTCTCGCTCAAGCTGTTCTTCATGTTCTTCCTGATCGCGATGGCGAAAGCGATCGTGCCGCGCTACCGCTACGACCAGTTGATGCGCCTTGGCTGGAAAGTGTTCCTGCCGCTGTCGCTGGCCATGGTGGTGATCGTCGCGGGCGTGCTGCAATTCGCCGGCATCGCGCCGAAATGAGGCTGTCATGAACATCTCCGCCACCGCACGGTCGCTGCTGCTGCAGGAGTTCGTCTCCGCGTTCTTCCTCGCGATGCGCTACTTCTTCCAGCCGAAGCCGACCCTGAACTATCCGTTCGAGAAGGGCCCGATCTCGCCGCGCTTTCGCGGTGAGCATGCGCTGCGCCGCTATCCCAATGGCGAGGAGCGCTGCATCGCCTGCAAGCTGTGCGAGGCCGTGTGCCCGGCGCAGGCGATCACGATCGAGGCCGGCCCGCGCCGCAACGACGGCACCCGTCGCACGGTGCGCTACGACATCGACATGGTGAAGTGCATCTATTGCGGCCTGTGTCAGGAAGCCTGTCCGGTGGACGCCATCGTCGAGGGGCCGAACTTCGAGTTCGCGACCGAGACCCGCGAGGAGCTTTACTATGACAAGGCCAAGCTGCTCGCGAACGGCGACCGCTGGGAGCGCGAGATCTCCAAAGCCATCGCGCTCGACGCGCCGTACCGCTGAGGCCGTCCGATGATCCTTTCTGCGCTCTTCTTCTACCTGTTCGCGGCGGTCTGCGTGGCCTCGGCCGTGATGGTCATCGTCTCGAAGAATCCCGTTCACTCGGTGCTCTATCTGATCCTCGCCTTCGTCAACGCCTCGGGCCTGTTCGTGCTGATGGGCGCCGAGTTCCTGGCGATGATCCTGGTCGTCGTCTATGTCGGCGCGGTCGCCGTGCTGTTCCTGTTCGTGATCATGATGCTCGATGTCGACTTCACCGAGCTGCGCGAGGGCTTCCTGCAGTACATGCCGATTGGTCTCGTGATCGGCGGCATCTTCCTGTTCGAGCTGCTGCTGACGGTGTCGTACTGGGTCATCAACCCGACGACGCCGAAGGCGATCACGGCGGCGATCCCGACCAACGTCACCAACACCGAGGCGCTCGGCCTGGTGCTCTATACGAAGTACATCCATTACTTCCAGCTGTCGGGCATGATCCTGCTGGTGGCGATGATCGGCGCGATCGTGCTGACCCTGCGCCACAAGGCCAGCGTGAAGCGCCAGGACATCAACGTCCAGAACGCGCGCACGCCGGAGATGGCGATGGCGGTGCGCAAGGTCGCGGTCGGGCAGGGGCTGCAGGACACGGATGCCGCGGAGTGGGTGAAATGACCATCGGACTGGGACACTACCTCGCCGTGGCGGCGATGCTGTTCACGCTCGGCATCCTCGGCATCTTCCTGAACCGCAAGAACATCATCGTCATCCTGATGTCGGTCGAGCTGATCCTGCTCGCGGTCAACATCAACCTGGTGGCGTTCTCGACCTTCCTCGGCGACATCGTCGGCCAGGTGTTCGCGCTGCTGGTCCTGACCGTTGCGGCGGCGGAAGCCGCGATCGGCCTTGCCGTGCTGGTGGTCTACTTCCGCAACCGCGGCTCGATTGCGGTTGAAGACGTCAATCTGATGAAGGGCTAAGGACGCATGATCCGCACAGATGGGGGCCGGCTTGCCGGCAAGGTCATGCGTAAGGGGATGGGCGAATGATCCAGGCCATTGTCTTTCTGCCGCTGCTCGGCGCGATCCTGGCCGGCCTGATCGCGCTGCTGGGGGCGCATGGACGCCATCCGAGCGGCGATGTGGTGGAGCATCATCACGACGACGGCCATCACCATGGCGCCGCCGACGCGCACGCACATGACGATCACGGTCATGGGCACGACGACCATCATGTCGCAGAGCCGCCCGCGGCCGGCACCTGGGCGGCGCAGGCGATCACCACAGCGCTGCTGTTCGTCTCGGCCGGGCTGTCCTGGGCGATGCTGATCAGCGTTGGCTTCATGCATCACGAGGCCGGGGTGAAGGAGCTCTTGCCCTGGATCAATTCCGGCGAGCTGCAGGTCTCCTGGGCGCTGCGCGTCGATACGCTGACGGCCGTGATGCTGGTCGTGGTGACCAGCGTGTCCTCGCTCGTGCATCTGTATTCGATCGGCTACATGGACGAGGATCCGAACCGTCCGCGCTTCTTCGCCTATCTGTCGCTGTTCACCTTCGCGATGCTGATGCTGGTGACCGCGAACAACCTCGTGCAGCTGTTCTTCGGCTGGGAGGGCGTCGGTCTCGCCAGCTACCTGCTGATCGGCTTCTGGTTCCAGAAGCCGTCGGCCAACGCGGCCGCGATCAAGGCCTTCGTCGTCAACCGCGTCGGCGACTTCGGCTTCGCGCTCGGCATCTTCGCGATCTTCCTGCTGACGAAGTCGACCGACTTCGAGACGATCTTCGCCGCCGCGCCGAGCTTGGCTGGCAAGGCGACGATCAACTTCCTCGGCTGGCATGCCGACGCGCTGACCTTGACCTGCCTGCTGCTGTTCATGGGCGCCATGGGCAAGTCGGCGCAGTTCCTGCTGCACACCTGGCTGCCGGACGCGATGGAAGGTCCGACCCCGGTCTCTGCGCTGATCCACGCCGCGACCATGGTCACCGCCGGCGTGTTCATGGTGGCGCGCCTGTCGCCGCTGTTCGAGCTCGCCCCGAACGCGCAGGCCGTCGTGATGTTCTTCGGCGCGACCACGGCGTTCTTCGCAGCGACCGTCGGCCTCGTGCAGAACGACATCAAGCGCATCGTCGCCTACTCGACCTGCTCGCAGCTCGGCTACATGTTCGTGGCGATGGGAGCAGGGGCCTACTCGGTCGGCATGTTCCATCTGTTCACGCATGCCTTCTTCAAGGCGCTGCTGTTCTTGGGCTCCGGCTCGGTGATCTACGCGATGCACCACGAGCAGGACATCCGCAACATGGGCGGCCTGTGGCGCAAGATCCCGTACACCTTCGCGGTGATGACGGTCGGTACGCTCGCGCTGACGGGCTTCCCCGGCTTCGCCGGCTTCTTCTCCAAGGATGCGATCATCGAGGCTGCATACGCCGCGCACAATCCGTTCGCGACCTACGCGTATTTCCTCACCATTGTCGCCGCCGGCCTGACCTCGTTCTATTCCTGGCGCCTGGTGTTCAAGACTTTCTTCGGCACGCCGCACGATCAGCATCATTATGATGCCGCGCATGAGAGCCCGATCTGGATGTTGATCCCGATCGGCGTGCTCGCGGCCGGCTCGATCCTGGCCGGGCTCCCGTTCAAGGGCGTGTTCACCGATCCTCATGGCGTCGAGCACTTCTTCGGCGAGTCGCTGAAGATGAACCCGCACATTCTCGAAGACATGGAGCACATGCCGGCCTGGCTCGCTCAGCTTCCCTTCGTCATGATGGTGCTGGGATTTGTGGTCTCCTACTTCTTCTACGTCAGACGTCCGGACATCCCGGAGGAGCTCGCCGCGCAGCAACCGTTGCTCTACAGGTTCCTGCTCAACAAGTGGTACTTCGACGAGCTGTATGACGTGATCTTCGTCCGTCCGGCGAAGTGGCTCGGCCGCTTCCTCTGGAAGAAGGGCGACGGCTTCGTCATCGACGGATTCGGTCCGGACGGTGTCTCGGCGCGGGTGCTCGACATCACGCGCAACGTCGTCAAGATCCAGACCGGGTACCTCTATCATTACGCCTTTGCCATGCTGATCGGCGTCGCCGGCCTGATCACCTGGTTCATGTTCATGGGGGGCCAGCAATGACCACCTGGCCAATTCTCTCCGTCGTCACCTTCCTGCCGATCGTCGGCGCGCTGCTGATCTATCTGGTCCGCGGCGACGACGAGGCGGCCCGGCGCAATGCGCGCTGGATCGCGCTGTGGACCACGCTGATCACCTTTGCGGTGTCGGTGATCCTGGTGCTGCGCTTCGATCCCGGACAGACCGACTTCCAGTTCGTGGAGAAGTCGAACTGGCTGGCGGCCGGCATCAGCTATCACATGGGTGTCGACGGCATCTCGCTGCCGTTCGTGATCCTGACCACCGCCTTGATGCCGTTCTGCATCGTGGCGAGCTGGAAGTCGGTCACCAACCGCCTGCGCGAATACATGATGGCGTTCTTGATCCTGGAAACGCTGATGGTCGGCACGTTCTCGGCCCTCGACCTCGTGCTGTTCTACCTGTTCTTCGAGGGCGGCCTGATCCCAATGTTCCTGATCATCGGCGTCTGGGGTGGTCCGCGTCGGGTCTATGCCTCGTTCAAGTTCTTCCTGTACACGCTGCTCGGCTCGGTGCTGATGCTGCTCGCCATCATGGCGCTGTACTGGAACGCAGGGACCACCGACATCCCGACGCTGATGCACACCGCGGTGCCGCGTAACCTGCAGACCTGGGCATGGCTGGCCTTCTTCGCCTCCTTTGCGGTGAAGATGCCGATGTGGCCGGTGCACACCTGGCTGCCGGACGCGCACGTCGAGGCGCCGACCGCGGGCTCGGTGATCCTGGCCGCGATCCTCCTGAAGATGGGCGGCTACGGCTTCCTCCGCTTCTCGCTGCCGATGTTCCCGCTGGCCTCGCACGACTTCGCGCCGCTGGTGTTCACGCTCTCGGCGATCGCGATCATCTACACCTCGCTGGTCGCGCTGATGCAGGAGGACATCAAGAAGCTCATTGCCTACTCGTCGGTGGCGCATATGGGCTTCGTGACGATGGGCATCTTCGCCGGCACCATGCAGGGCGTCGCGGGCGGCGTGTTCCAGATGATCTCGCACGGCATTGTCTCCGGCGCGCTGTTCCTCTGCGTCGGCGTCGTCTACGACCGGATGCACACCCGCGAGATCGCGGCCTATGGTGGCCTCGTCAACCGGATGCCGGTCTACGCGCTGGTGTTCATGGTGTTCACCATGGCCAATGTCGGCCTGCCCGGCACCTCCGGCTTCGTCGGCGAGTTCATGACCCTGCTCGGCACCTTCAAGGTGTCGATCCCGACCGCGTTCTTCGCGACCTTCGGTGTCATCCTGTCGGCAGCCTATGCGCTGTGGCTGTACCGCAAGGTGGTGTTCGGTGCGCTGACCAAGCCGTCGCTCGCCAGCATCAAGGACCTCACGCTGCGTGAAGGCGTGATCCTGTTTCCGCTGGTGGCGCTGACCATCCTGTTCGGTGTCTATCCGAAGCCGATCCTCGACATGTCGGCGGTGTCGGTGCAGCAGCTCGTCACCAACTACAATACCGCCGTGACGGCCGTGAAGGCCGCCGCGCTGCTCCAATGATGAGACCCTTGGGGTCGGGACAGAGACGATGATCGAGAATCTTGGGCCTCAGCTTTGGGTGGTGCTGCCGGAGCTGCTGTTGGCCGTGGGGGCCATGGCGCTGTTGATGCTGGGCGCGTTTCGCGGGCAGGGGACGACGGGGCTCGTCACGTGGCTGGCGGTTGCTCTGCTGATCGTGGTCGGCATCCTCGTCTTCAGGCAGCCGGGCGGCCAGGCCTTCGGCGGCAGCTTCATCGCTGACAGCTACGCGCGCTTCCTGAAGATCCTGGCGATCATCGGCTCGATCGCGACTTTGGTGATGTCGGCGGAATTCTTGTCCAAGCCGGACCGCCGCATCTTCGAATATGCAATCCTGGTGCTGCTCTCGACCTTGGGCATGCTTGTCCTGATCTCGGCCGGCGACCTGATCTCGCTGTATCTGGGTCTCGAGCTGATGTCGCTCGCGCTCTACGTCGTCGCGGCCAGCCATCGTGACAACGTCAAGTCGACCGAGGCCGGCCTGAAGTACTTCGTGCTCGGTGCGCTGTCGTCGGGCATGCTGCTCTATGGTGCCTCGCTGATCTACGGCTTCACCGGCACGGTGAGCTTTGCCGGGATCGCGGCTGCCACCAAGACCGGCAGCGTCGGCATCATTTTCGGCCTCGTCTTCCTGTTCGCCGGCATGTGCTTCAAGGTCTCGGCGGTGCCGTTCCACATGTGGACGCCGGACGTCTATGAGGGCGCGCCCACCCCGGTGACGGCGTTCTTCGCCTCCGCGCCCAAGGTCGCGGCGATCGCCGTGTTCGCGCGCGTCGCGCTGACGGCGTTCCCGGGCATCACCTTCCAATGGCAGCAGATCATCGTGTTCGTCTCGATCGCCTCGATGGCGCTCGGCTCGTTCGCCGCGATCGGACAGACCAACATCAAGCGCCTGATGGCCTATTCGTCGATCGGCCATATGGGCTTCGCGCTGGTCGGCCTCGCCGCAGGCACGGTCGAGGGCGCGCAGGGCGTGCTGACCTACATCGCGATCTATGTCGCGATGACGCTCGGCTCCTTCGCGGTGATCATGGCGATCAAGCGGAACGGCCAGTCGTTCGAGAAGATCAGCGATTTCTCGGGGCTGTCGCGGACCAATCCGCTGCTCGCCTTCTTCTTCGCGATGCTGCTGTTCTCGCTGGCCGGCGTTCCGCCGCTCGCGGGCTTCTTCGCGAAATGGTACGTGTTCGTCGCCGCCATCAAGGGCGGGCTGTTCACGCTGTCGGTGATCGGCGTGCTGACCAGCGTGGTCGGCGCCTATTATTATCTGCTCATCGTCAAGACGATGTATTTCGACGAGCCGCTGCCGACGCTCGATCCGGTCAGGATCGAGCTGCGCACGGTGCTCGCGATCTCCGGCATCTTCAACATCCTGTTCTTCGCCTATCCCGGCCCGCTGGTCAGCGCGGCTGCGGCCGCGGCGAAGTCGCTGTTCTAGATGGCGTTTGCTCTCGGGTCCCGTGCCGCTGCGGCAGGTTACGGGCTCGTCACGTTCGATCAGGCGGGGTCGACCAACGTCGAGGCGCTGAAGTCGGCCAGAGAGGGCGGCAAGGCGCGGTGCTGGTTCGTCACGTCGGAGCAGACGGCCGGGCGCGGCCGTCGCCAGCGTCCGTGGATCGCGCCGCGCGGCAATCTGGCCTCGAGCGTGCTCGAAGTGCTGAACGTGGCTCCCGCCGTGGCCGCCACCCTCGGCTTCGCCGCGGGCCTGGCCATCGAGGCCGCGTTGCGCCAGGTGAGCCTCGAGGCTGCGCTGCGGTCCGGAGGCGGCGTGGCCTTTGCGTTGAAATGGCCCAACGACGTGTTGGCCGACGGTCGCAAGATCGTCGGCATGCTGCTCGAAGCGGAGCAGGTGGCTGGCGGGCTCGCCGTGGTTGCCGGCATCGGAACCAACGTGGTGGCGGCGCCGCCGGATACCCCGACACCGGCGGTCTCGTTGGCGGACCTCGGCATCCAGGTGGCTGCCGAGGATTTGTTCGCGGCCTTGTCTGACGCCTGGATCGAATATTTCGGCATCTGGAACGAGGGCCGGGGCTTCGGTGATATTCGCCGGCTCTGGCTGGAGCGGGCGGCCGGCCTCGGGCAGCCCGTCGCCATCAGGTCCGGACATGCTATCATCGAGGGGATTTTCGACACGATCGACGAACAGGGTTGTATGCTGGTGCGGACCGCGGAGGGACGATTGGAGCCGATCACGGCAGGCGATGTTCATTTCGGCTCGGTCGCCTCCCAAGGAGCGGTCTAGATGGCACGTCCCGACGAACTGACTTTTGCACCGCTCGGCGGCGTCGGCGAGATCGGCATGAACCTGTCGATCTACGGCCTCGGCAACCGCCACCAGCGGTCCTGGCTCGCGATCGATCTCGGCGTCTCCTTCGGCGACGAGGAGCATCTGCCGGGCATCGACCTGATCATGCCCGACGTCGCTTTCCTGGAGAAAGAGCGCAACAACCTCGTCGGTCTCGTGCTGACCCATGCGCATGAGGACCATTTCGGCGCGATCATCGACCTGTGGCCGCGGCTGAAATGCCCGATCTACGCGACCAAGTTCAGCGCCGCTTTGTTCGAGGCCAAGTGCGAGGCCGAGCGCCTGCCGGCCAAGATTCCGGTCAAGGTGATTCCTTCCGGCGGCCGCGTCGATATCGGTCCGTTCAACGTCGAGTTCATCCCCGTCGCGCATTCGATTCCGGAATCGCATGCGCTGGCGATCCATACCGAGGTCGGTACCGTCCTGCACACCGGCGACTGGAAGATCGATCCGACGCCGGTGCTGGGTGCGCCGACCGATGAGAAGCGGCTGCGCGAGCTCGGCGACGCCGGGCTGCTGGCGCTGATCGGCGACTCCACCAACGCGGTGCGCGAGGGACGCTCGCCGTCCGAGGCCGAAGTCGCCAAGACGATCGCGGCTTTGGTGAAGGAAGCGAAGGGCCGCGTCGCCGTCACCACCTTTGCCTCCAACGTCGCGCGCATCCGCGCTGTCGCCGAGGCAGCGCGTGAGGCGGAGCGCGAGGTCGTCATCGTCGGCCGCGCCATGGAGCGCGTGGTCCAAGTCGCGCGCGAAACGGGCTATCTCGACGGCGTGCAGAACTTCCGCGGCATGGATCTCTACGGCCACTTCCCCGCGGACAAGGTGCTGGCGCTGTGCACCGGCAGCCAGGGCGAGCCGCGCGCCGCGCTGGCGCGCATCGCCAATGACGACCATCCGTTGGTGACGCTGAACAAGGGCGACACCGTCATCTTCTCGTCGCGCACCATTCCCGGCAACGAGAAGGCGGTCGGTGCCGTCATCAACGGGCTGGTGCAGCAGGGCATCGAGATCATCACCGACCGCAACCATCTGGTTCATGTCTCCGGCCATCCGCGCCGCGACGAGCTGCGCGACATGATCGCGTGGACGCGGCCGCAGCTCCTGATCCCCGTGCATGGCGAAGCGTTGCATCTGCATGAGCATGCGAGGCTGGCGCGCGCCTGCGGCGTGCCGAAGGTGATCACCTGCCGCAACGGCGACCTGGTCAAGCTCGGCCCCGGTGATCCCGGGATCATCGACGAACTGCCGGCGGGACGGCTCTACAAGGACGGCAGCATCGTCGAGGACTCGAAATCGCGCGCCGTGGTCGAGCGCCGCAAGATGGCCTTTGCCGGCTGCATCTTCGTCGCGCTCGCCATCACCGAGAAGGGCGAGCTGGCCGACGATCCCGAAGTCGACATGGTCGGCATCCCCGAGAAGAATGCGGCAGGCGAGGCGATGGACGACATCGTGTTCGACGCGGTCGTCTCGACCTTCGAAGGACTGCCACGCGCGCGGCGTCGTGATCCCGATGCCGCGGCGGAATCCGTGCGGCGGGCGGTGCGCTCGACGGTGAACGAGCAGTGGGGCAAGAAGCCGATCTGCCTCGTCCATGTCTTGGAAGTCTGACGCGGGCCAACAGAACGGCCGTTCAAAAGAAAAAGTGGAGGATGTCATGCTGGGCCGGCTCAACCACGTCGCCATCGCGGTCAAGGACGCCGAAAAGGCTGCCAGGATTTATGGCGCGGCGTTCGGTGCCGAGATCTCCCCCGCGGTGCCGCTGCCGGAGCATGGCGTGATCACCGTGTTTGTGACCCTGCCCAACACCAAGATCGAGTTCATCCAGCCGCTGGGCGAGGCGTCACCGATCGCCAAATTTCTCGAGCGCAATGCGGATGGCGGCATCCATCACGTCTGCTACGAGGTGGCCGACATCATCGCCTCGCGCGACACGCTGATCAAGGAGGGCGCCCGCGTGCTCGGCGACGGCCAGCCGAAGATCGGCGCCCATGGCAAGCCGGTGCTGTTCCTGCATCCGAAGGATTTTTCCGGCGCGCTCGTCGAGATCGAGCAGGCCTGAGCAGCGGGGGCAATCATGGCCTACATCATCTCAACCTGGCTTGCGATCTACTTCGTGCTGTGGTGGGTCATGCTGTTCGTGACCCTGCCGTTCGGCGTGCGTAGCCAGCACGAGACGGGCGGTGGTTCGCCCGGCACCGATCCCGGCGCGCCGACCATCAGCCTGATGGGGCGCCGCTTGATCTGGACCACGCTGTTGTCGGCGGTCGTGTTCGGCCTGGCGCTCCTGGCCTATCAGGCCGGCTATCTCAGCATCGAGCGGCTGTCACGGCTGATGGGAATTCCGTTCTAGCCGCGCTCGCATCGCACAACGTCCTCTCGAAGCCGATGCGCGGACGCGCGTCGGCTTTTTTGCTATAGGAGGTCAAAACAAGACCGACAGGGAGGTTGCGCGTGATGACATCGGCCGAGGCCCGGAACGGGACGCCATCGGGCTATCGCATTCTGAACGAGATTGATCTTCGAAACCATCTCGCGGGGATTCCTTCGGTCGCAGGGCAACTCGGCGGATCGGCTGAGCGCTGGTCGATCACCGAGGTCGGCGATGGCAACCTCAACCTGGTCTTCATCGTCAAGGGATCGTCCGGCGGACTCGCAGTGAAGCAGGCGTTGCCTTACGTGCGGCTGGTCGGCGAGAGTTGGCCGCTGCCGCTGTCACGCGCCCACTATGAGCATCTGGCGCTGACGTATCAGAACCGCCTTGGCCCCGGCCTCGTGCCGGCCATCATTCACCATGATCCGGCGCTGGCGCTGACGGCGATGGAGCTGCTCGAGCCGCACATCATCATGCGCAGGGGACTGGTCGCGGGCACGATCTACCCGGCCTTCGTCGATCACATCACGACCTTCATAGCGCGGACGCTGTTCTTCTCGTCCGACCTCGCGCTGTCTGCCGCCGCGAAGAAGGATGCGATTGCGAGCTTTGCCGGCAACCATGCGCTGTGCAAGATCACCGAGGACCTGATCTTCACCGACCCCTATCGCATCGCCGAGCAGAATCGCTGGACGTCACCGTGGCTCGACGCCACGGCCGCCGAGATCCGTGCCGATCTCGATCTGCACGTCGCGATCTCCCGGCTCAAGCTGAAATTCCTGTCATGCGCCGAGGCGCTGATCCATGGCGATCTGCACACGGGATCGATCATGGTGACGAATACCGAGACCCGGGTGATCGATCCGGAATTCGCCTTCTACGGCCCGATGGGTTTTGACGTCGGTGCCGTGCTGGCCAATTTGCTGATGGCGTATTTCGCCTCCGAAGGACATGAGCAGGAGCGCGGTAGTAGGGACGCCTTCGAAAGCTGGGTGCTTGCGACTGTCGATGAAGTCTGGACCGGGTTTGTCGACAAGTTCCTGGCATTGTGGCGGAGTGAGGCGACCGGTGATGCCTATCCGCCGTCGCTGTTTCCGGGCGAGGCGGGAGCGACACGGCTGGAGACGGAGCGTCAGGCATACATGGCCGGATTGTTCCAGGATGCCGTCGGCTTCACGGCGGCGAAGATCATCCGCCGCATCCTGGGTCTCGCGCACAACATCGACTTCGAGCTGATCGAGGATGCCAAGCAGCGCGCGGTGTGTGAGGCGAGGGCGCTGCGGCTCGCGCGGACGCTGATGCTTGAGACGGCATCGTTTACGTCGATCGACACGGTAACGAAGGCCGCGCGCGAGCTGCGTCATTGGCAGCCGGGGTTCTAGACCTCGACAGAGGCTCCCGTCACTGCGAGGAGCGAAGCGACGAAGCAATCCGGAGGCGCGCGTGACGCCCTGGATTGCTTCCGCCTACGCCTTCGGCGGACATGTCACTTCGCTCGCAATGATGGAAGCAGGTGCGTAGGGTTGGCAAAGGCGCGCCGCGATGCATCAGCTCGGCCTCGTTCTTTCCCGCGCCGTGCCCACCATTTTCGCACCAAGCTTGCTGATGGACGGTGGGCACGCTGCCGCCCTGGGGCGGCGGCTTTGCCCACCCTACGGCATCCCAGTTAGTCCGCCGCCTTGGCGCGCAGCCGTTGTGCGTAGACGTTGATCACCAGTGCCGCCAGCAGGATCAGGCCGCGGATCAGGATTTTCAGGAAGCTGTCGATGTTGACGTGGTCGAGGCCGTTGTTGAGGACGCCGAGCACGAACAGGCCGATGATGGTGTTGCCGATGCCGCCGCGACCGCCGAACAGGCTGGTGCCGCCGACCACGACGGCAGCGATCGAGTCCAGCAGGTAGGTGTCGAATTCGTTCTGCTGCGCGCTGCCGAAATGCGCCACGCCGAGCATGCCGCCGATTCCCGAGCACACGGCCGAGATCACCATCACGCTGCCGAGGATCAGCTTGACGTTCAGGCCGGAATATTCCGCCGCCTCGCGGTTGCCGCCGACCATGTAGACGTAGCGGCCGAACCGCGTGTAGGTCAGCACGAGGTGCCCGAGCAGCAGCATCAGCGCCGCCACGATCACGATCCAGGGCACGCCCGCGATCGAGCCTGAACCGAGCGTCGTGATGATGGGCGGGACCTTGTAGGCGATCTGGCCGCGCACCAGCATCGCCGAGATGCCTGCGGCGATCTGCATCATCGCGAGCGTCATGATGAACGAGGGAATGCCGATCACGGTCAGGCCGAAGGCGTTGACCACGCCGAGCAGCGCGCACAGCGCGAGCGCGAGCAGGATGGCGGCAAAGCCGGGCATCGGCAGGTTGGCGATGTTGACGTAGGACTCCTGCAGGGTGAAGTAGGCCACGGCGATGCCGGTGACGTTGGCGATGGCGGCGATCGACAGGTCGATCTCCGCGCACAGGATGACGAAGGTGAGGCCCACCGCAATGATGCCGGTGACCGATACCTGGGTCAGGATGTTGCCGACATTGTCGAGCGTTGCGAAAGATGGGCTTGCGATCGCGAAGAACGCGGTGAGGAAGATCAGCGTCAGGAACGGCGCGATGTTGCGCATCTGTGAGCGCAGCAGCGCTGCGACCCCGCCGGCGCGCCGCGGCTGCGCCTCCGGCATCGGAACGGTCTCGCCATGCGCCATGACAATCTCCTTACGCCGCCTCGAGCAGACGGTCTTTGCTGATGGTCTCGCCGGCGAATTCGCGCACGACCTCGCCGCGCTTGAGCACGATGACGCGATCGGCCAGCGACAGCACGGTCTCCGGCTCGGTCGAGAGCACGATCACGGCGATGCCCTGGTCGCGCAGTTGCCGCACGATCTGGATGACGTCGCTCTTGGCGCCGACATCCATGCCTCGCGTCGGTTCGCACAACACCAGGAGCCGCGGCGGATGGCTGAGCCATTTGGCGAGCGCCACCTTCTGCTGGTTGCCGCCGGAGAGCAGGCCGAGGTCGATCTCGACATCGGCAGGCCGGATCTGCAACTGCTCGACCTGGCGCTTCGCGAGCGCGCGCTCGTGTGCGGGCTTCAGCAGCAACGCGTTGATTCGGTCGAGGATGCTGATCGAGACGTTCTTGTAGACGGGCTCCTGCAGGAACAGCATGTCGCGGCGGCTCTCCGGCACGAAGGCGATGCCGGCGCGGCGCGCATCCGCCGTGCTCTTGAAGCGGTTACGCTGGCCGGCGATGCGTAACTCGCCGGCGTCAGGTGCAAGCTTGCCGAACAGGATGCGCGCCAGCTCGAGCTGGCCGCAGCCCATGAAGCCGTAGATGCCGAGCACCTCGCCGGCACGCACGGCGAACGAGACGCGCTTCAGATTGCGCGCCAGCGACAGGCCGTCGGCTTCGACGACCACGGGCTTGCCGGCCGTCGGCGCGGGCAGGGTGATGTCGTGGGTGTAGCTGTCCTCCAGCGCATCGCGTCCCTTGCCGATCATGGCCTCGATCAGCGCGGCCTTGCTGGTGTCCGCGGCACGCGTCTCCATGATCTTGCGGCCATTGCGGAACACCGTGACCTCGTCGGAGATCAGCAGGATATCCTCGATAAAGTGCGAGATGAAGATGATCCCCGTGCCTTGCTCGCGTAGCTTGCGCAGCGCCGCGAACAGCCGCTCGACTTCGGGCGGCGACAGCGCCGAGGTCGGCTCGTCCAGGATGATGATGCGGGCGCCGGAGAACAGCACGCGCGCGATCTCGATCAGCTGCTGCACGCCGATCGGGAGATCGCCGAGCCGGCTCATCGGATCGGCGTCGATGCCAAGGCGCTTGAGCTGCTCGGCGGCCTCGCGCGCCATCCGGCGCCACTGCACGATGCCCAGCGCATTGGTCGGCTGGTTGCCGAGAAACACGTTCTCGGCCACCGTGAGATCCGGGGCGACGCTCAGCTCCTGATGGACCATGGCGATGCCGGCTGCACGGGCATCCCGGGCAGAGTTGAAGTGAACCTCGCGGCCGTCGAGCAGGAAGCGGCCGGAGAATCCGGTATGCACGCCGGCGATGATCTTCATCAGCGTGCTCTTGCCGGCGCCGTTCTCCCCGACGAGACCATGGATCTCGCCGGGGCGAAGCGTGAAGTCGATGCCGCGCAACGCGGTGACGCCGCCGAACGACTTGGTGATGTCCTGCAGTTCCAGAAGCGGCGGGCGGCTGTTCGACATGGGAGGGACTTCAGATCAGGAAATGATCCTCCATCCATTGCATGCCGGCGGCATTCGCCTTGGTCACGACCGGACCGTCGGTGATCACGTGCTTCGGAATGCCCTGGCCGCTCTTCTCGCCGGCGGTGACCGCCGCGACGCCGGCCACGATCGCGCCGCCGTGGATGCGGCAGGACGGATTGCGCACGGTCGCGAACATGCGGCCGTCGCTGACCGCCTGGATCGCAGGCGGCATGGCGTCGACGCCGCCGATCAGGATGTTGGTGCGGTTGCGCGCCTTCATGATATTGTAGGCGGCAAGCGCCATGTCGTCATTGTGGAAGAACGCCGCGTCGATCTGCGGATATTTCGTGAGATAGGTCTCCCACAGCCGCGCCGCCTTCGACACGTCCCAGTCGGCCGGCTGCGTGTCCAGCACCTCGATGTTCGGGAACTGCTTGATCACCGAATTGAAGCCCTTGGCGCGGCCCTGTGCGCCGGTATGGCCGAGCGCGCCCTGCGTCATGATGATCTTGCCCTTGCCGCCCATCGCGTTCGCCAACGCCTGGGTGACGGATGCGCCCATGAACTCGTTGTCGGGTGCCAGGAACGAGTGGACATTGATCTGATCGAGCGGGGCGATCAGCGTGTCCATGTCGATGACGGGAATGCCGGCGTCGATCATCTTCTGCACCGGCTGGGTCAGGGTGCCGATGCCGAACGCCTGGATGGCGACGAAATCCCACTTCTGCGACGCCATGTTGTCGATCGCGGCGCGCTGTTTCACCGCATCGAGCTGGCCGTCGAACCAGGTGACTTCGACGTTGAGCAGCTTGCCCCACCATTCCGCGGCCTGCTTGCCCTGGGCGCACCAGGTCGCCTGCAGTCCGGCATTGGAGAACGCCGCCTTGAGCGGCTTTTCGGAACGGCCCATCTCGGCGGCCATCGCCGGATTGATGCCGAAGCCGGCGAGCAGCGCGGCCGCAGAGCCCGCGGCCGTCGCCGCCTGGAGAAGATCGCGCCTGGTCGTTTTCTTGGACGTTTTGTCAGTGCCGGGCATCCCGTGCTCCCTGTCCCATCGTTGTCCGGCGGCGTCATTGATCGCGCCGCCAAGATCTGCAGTGTTTCACAACCCAATTCATCACGCCACAGCCGGATGTTGTGCGTTGCACTGGATGGCTTTCGCGCTGCACGCGCAATGTCAGAAAACCGTGATGCACCCGTGGTACGCGGCAGCGCAGCTTTGGGAGAGAGCCTTTGGCAACGACACGCATCGCCGTGATCGCCGACATCCATCACGGCCGGGACACGCAGACGAAGCGTGGATCTGTGGCGCTGCCATTGCTCGAGCGCTTCGTCACGCAGATGAACGCCGAAAACATCGCTGCGGTCATCGATCT
The DNA here is from genome assembly GCF_051167615.1 of Bradyrhizobium sp. HKCCYLS3013. Lineage (NCBI taxonomy): Bacteria > Pseudomonadati > Pseudomonadota > Alphaproteobacteria > Hyphomicrobiales > Nitrobacteraceae > Bradyrhizobium > Bradyrhizobium sp. HKCCYLS3013. The sequence continues at coordinate 56,696 of NZ_JBNPTK010000003.1, read as the reverse complement.
CGGCGACCGGATTTCCGACGAAGATCCCGAGCGCGATCGTCTGCTGCAAAGCGACGTCGCGATGTGTTTCGCAAAGCTTGCGCCGGCGCATCATCATGTCAGCGGCAATCATGATGTCGCATTGCTCAGTCTCGCCGATAATGAAGCGATCATGGATCGTCCGAGCGGGTCGCGGGCTCTGAACATCGGCGATGTCAGATGCGTGTTCTGGCAACCCGACGTGAGTCTGACGCGGAGCCGTGGCTTTCGCCTCTCCGCGGGCGATCTCGGCGCGTTGGTCCAGCTGCTTGCCCAGGATGACCGGCCGACCCTGCTCGTCAGCCACGTGCCGTTGTCAGGACAGGCTCAGACCGGCAACTACTACTTCGAAGCCAATCCGGAACACGCGGCTTATGCCGAGACCGATGCGATCCGCGCGGCGATCGCGGATGCGCCGTGCCCGATCGTCGCGCTCGCCGGGCATGTCCATTGGAATACGATGACGACGGTCGACGGCACGCCGCATCTGACGTTGCAGTCGCTGACCGAGACGTTCATCTCGGGCGATCCAGCCGAAGCGGCTGGCCTTCTCGATATCGGCGATGGTTCGTTGCGCTGGAGCGTGACGGGCCGCGAACCGCTGTCGGTGACGTTGCCTTGGCCAAAGGCCAAGGCGCGGTGGCGTGCGCCATTGACACGCTTCGCGACGGCTGCGGTGGCTTGAGGTGGTGGCGTGTTCAGGTGGCGTTCATGCGGCCCGCAATACCGTCATGAAGACGGTGGCTGCCCTGCGAGGACTGCAAAAAAATAGAGCAGGGCAGCGGGCCCTGCTCGGAAATTGTGTCGACCCTTTAGATATCCCGCAAGTTCAGATTTGATCTTGTTAAGCGGGGTGACGCTGCTTGTTGCGCGCCAGGGCTCCTCCCGAGACTTGGACCACCAGACTTCCGCAAGCGTTAGCCTGAGGCCCAAATTCGTAGACGATCTTTTTGCGTTTGTCATCCTTTTCGGCAACGATTGTTCAAATTTCGCGCACTTCCTGAAATGATCGGTAAGTGCTTGCAATTGACGAGTTTTATTTTCGTGTTTTCTCGTGATAGGTGCCAAGTTACCGTATTTGACGGCGGCCCCTGAGGCGCGGCGGGATTGTTCTTAATCAACGACCGCTGGCGAAATGTGCCGACTGTGCCCTGCGCGACCTCGACTCCGGGCGTCCACTCGGGCACAAGAATTCGGTTCATTTGGCAGGCTTTGATGCGGCAGCGGCTGCAGGCGTTTCTCCCGATCATGCTGATCGCACTGATGGTGCAGATCCTGGCGCCAATCGGTGTTGCCTGGGCGGCGGCATCAGCCGCGGCCGATCCCCTGTACGGACTTGAGATCTGCCACGGCCAGCTGGGTTCCCAGCCGATTGACGATGGGTCGCCGGCGAGCCCTGCGCTCCACGGTTGTTCGCTGTGCTGCCTGGCGCAGCCGGTCACACTGGATGGGCCAGGGCTCTCCACCATCGCCGTTCCGCAACGCGATTCGGGCGAGGTCGTGTGGCGCGCCGGTGACCCGGCAGACGGGATCACCAAGGCTTTTTCGAACGCGCAGGCACGGGCTCCGCCCGCAGCGTGACGCGCTGGCCGTCGTGCGGCCCTGACCTCCCAAATCACATCACCACGACCTGCGTTGTCTGCGCGGCGATCGCCGTGCGGACATGCGCCGATCAACCAAGCTGGCGCATCGCCGCCAAGACAAGAAGGATAATCGACATGACTTTCCTCGGACGCTATCTGTTCGCATTCGCTCTCCTGTTGGGAGGATCTTCCGCCGCCTTGGCCGCCGACGTGAAGGCCGGTGACCTCGTCATCACCCAGCCTTGGAGCCGCGCCACGCCGGGCGGCGCCAAGACGGGCGCCGGCTATCTGACCATCGAGAACAAGGGCAGCGCGCCCGACCGCCTCGTCGCGGTGACCGGCGACGTCGCCGGGCGAGTCGAGATTCACGAGATGGCCGTCACCAACGGCGTCATGACCATGCGTCCCCTCGACAAGGGACTCACGATCGAGCCGGGCAAGACCGTCGCGCTGGCGCCGGGCGGCTATCACCTGATGCTGATGGATCTGAAGAGCCCGCTGAAGCAGGGCGACAAGCTGCCGGTCACGCTGGAGTTCGAGAAGGCCGGCAAGGTGGCCGTGACGCTCGAGGTGCAGGCGGTCGGCGCCAAGGCACCAGGCGGCGAGGGCGGCGGCATGATGAAGCAGCATGATCATTCCGGCATGAAGATGTAGGCCGGGCGCTCTGCGGCTCCGACGGAGAGGCCGGCCTCGATGACGCAACGGGTGTTGAACGCCGCCATGATAGCCGGCTCGCGCGCGAGCCGGCTGCTGGCGGCCGACCGCACCCGACGTCCTGCCAATGTCCGTCAGAAGTTCGTCCGATATCTGCCGGTCGCGCTGCTAGCAATGCTGTTGCAGGTGTTGGCGCCAGTGGCGGCGTCCGCCCTGACGGCAGCGACGATCGTGACGGTCGATCCGTTCGGCGGGACGGCGATCTGCCATGCCGAGACGGATGCGGCGCCCTCTAATGGTGATACCGACCGCGCTGCCTGCGGCCTTGACTGCGTCATGTGCTGCGTGCTGCACGCCGCTGCGGCGCTCGATGCGCCGCCGGCGCCATTCGATGCGGCTCCGCTGCGTCTGACGGCGTCCATCGTCTGGACTGCGCGCGAGCTCCGCCTCGTTCATCTCCTCGCCCGGGCGCAGGCGCAACCAAGAGGACCCCCGTTCCTCTCCTGAGCACAGAACTCGTCGTCGGCGCCGCAGCAGCGCGCCGATCCGTTTTGAACCAGGAAGACCGGCCGTGTAGAGCCGGCATCGGGGAAGTCAAACATGTTCCGTCGTCATGCCCTGGGTGGCGTGAGCGTGGTCGCCTTGCAGCTCATGCTGCTGCAACCGGCCACGATCGCGCGCGCCGAGACCGAGAAGGAATTGCCGTCCGTCACCGTCGACGCGCCGCGTGCAGCACCACAACGGACCGTGCGCAAGCCGGTTGTGCAGGCCGCCTCCGTCCGCCCCCGCGCGCCGAAGCCGGCCGGCGCATCCGTGGCCGGCAGCTCCGGGCCGGGAGGAGCGGTGTCCGACCCAGCCGCGGCTGCCGGCGCCGCCCGCAACCAGCTCAGCCAGTCGCCGTCCGGCCAGACCGCAACCACCATCGACCGCAGCCGCTACGATGACCGGCCTGCGTTTTCCGTCGGCGACATCCTGCGCGAAAGCCCCGGTGTTTCGCTCAAGCAGGGCAACGGACCGCGCGATCTCGGCATCTCGATCCGAGGCTCCAACGCCCGCAACGGCTTCGGCATCCGCAACATCGCGCTGTTCGAGGATGGCTTTCCCGTCACGCAGCCGGACGGGCTGTCGCGCAGCGACCTGATCGATCCCCACGCCTATGGCGCGGTCGACGTCATCCGCGGCCCGTCCTCGGCGCTCTACGGCAACTATGCGACCGGAGGCGCCATCAACTTCCGCACCCGTCCGGGCGGCAGCATCGACGGCGCGGAGATCGGCAGCGAGGGCGGCAGCTTCGGCTATCTCAGCAACTACATGACCTTCGGCAAGAAGGTCGGCAATTTCGAGGGCTCGTTGTTCACCAGCGACGTCCGCGGCGACGGCTATCTCGGCAACGGCTGGTTCAACACCCAGACGGTCAACTTCCTCGGCACCTACAAGGCGACGCCGGATGACCGCTTCACGGTCAAGATCATCAACAACGACCTGTTTACGCGGCTGCCGATTCGATACACGCTGAGCCAGTACTATCAGAACCCATATCAGCAGGGCTGCACCACGAGAACGTCTATGGCGGCCGGCTGCGCGACCGTCGGGCTCAACAAGAACGGAATCAATACGCTCGGTGGGGTTGATCAGGAGACCGCGTTGCAGGCGGGGCTCGGCCGCAACGATCGACGCACGATCGTCGGCGGCCGCTGGGAGCACGACTTCGACAACGACACGACCTGGCGCAACCAGTTCGTGTTCGACGACCGCAACATCAGCCAGCCGACAGGATCGACCAGCGCGATCGGCGACTATCCGTCCTACAACTACATGAGCGACATCACCAAGAGGGGAGAGATCTTCGGGCTGGAATCGACCGCCTTCTTCGGCGCGTTCTACAACACGCTGACCGCGTCCGGAGATACGCGCTTCGTCGTGCCCGGCGGCAACGCAGCGCTCGGCGGCCTCTCGGCCAACACCTGGAGCGAGACCACCAACTACGGCCTGCGAGCCCGCGAGGAGCTCAAGTTGACGTCGGCACTGACGGGGGTGGCCGGTCTCGGCTGGGAGCGCACCCATCTGCGCGGCGTGAACACCGCCTACACCTACGGCGCGACGGCAACGACGACCACGATCACGACGGCGGACCGGCAGTTCGACAATCTCGCCCCCGAGCTAGCACTGCTCTACAGGGTGAATAGCGACTGGCTGCTGCGAGCTCGCGTCGCCACCGGGTACGGCACGCCGCAGGTCTCCAACCTGTTCGTGCTGCCGACCGGCGATTTCGGCAACAACACGCAGCTGAAGTCGCAGACCAATCTGGGCTACGACGTGGGGTTCGACTGGACGCCGAACCGGTCTCTGACCCTCAGCGCAACGGGCTTCTACGAGTTCTTCCGCAACGAGATCGTCACCCAGGCCGTCACAGGGACGCAGAACACGTCCTACACCTTCAACGCACCGCGTTCGGAGCATCGCGGCGTCGAATTGGCGGCCGATTGGCGGGTCCTGCCGGGCTGGCGGTTCACCGCTGCCTACACCTACCTCGACCAAGTCTACACCGAGTATTCTGAGAACCTTGTGAACGGCAGCAACCTGTTCGGCTTCAACCGCGCCGGCAACAAGATCCCCGGCATCTCGCCGAACGAGCTGACCGCGCGGCTCGGCTACGATCACGACAGCGGGCGGTTCGCGGGACTTGGTGCGTTCGTCGAGGTCCAGTGGAAGGACTCGTTCTATATGGACAATGCGAATTTGCTGAAGGCGCCGGGCTACGAGCTCGTCAATCTGAACGTCCACTACAAGACCGAGCTTGCCTCGGACACGTTCAAGTCGATGAACGTCTTCTTCGAAGTCCGCAATGTGTTCGACCGCACTTACATCGCCTCCGCGAACAACCTGCAGAATACGGTGACGGGCGCCGGCGTGCAGGGACTGGCAGGCACGGGAACGATCTACGCCGGCTCGCCGCGCGCGTTCCTGGCCGGGATGAAGGTGGCATTCCGATGAGGACCGAAATGACAAGGATCGCACGGCTTCGGAGCGGGCTCGTCGGGCTGGCGATCGCCATGCTTTGTCCGCTCACCGCCCGAGCCCAGATGGCGCACCAGCACGGGTCGGAGGCGGCATGCGAGGGCACCGAGCTCCGATGCGCCACCAAGGTGACGCCATTCTTCGCTGAAGACGGCAAGCTCTGGCTCGTCTGGATGGCCGGAGGACGGGTGTCGGTGGCGAGCTCGACCGACGGCGGGAAAACGTATTCCGCCGCCGTGCCGGTCACCGAGCAGCAGCTCAATCTCGACTGGGGGCCCGATGCCCGGCCGAAGCTGGTGGTCGATGGCAAAGGCGTCATAGCGGTCGCGTTCTCGATCTTCCGCGACCAGGCGTTCAACGGGCAGGTGCTGTACTCGAGGTCCAAGGATGGCGGCAAAAGCTTCGCGGCGCCCCGTCCCATCACGTCGAACAACGAAAGCCAGCGCTTCGAGGCGCTGGCGCTGGACCAGGATGGCACCGTCTTCGTGGCGTGGCTCGACAAGCGCAACCGGGTGCCGGCCAAGGCCGCAGGGCGCTCGTACGAGGGGGCGGCATTGTACTTCTCCTCGTCGCGCGATGGCGGCGCCACCTATGCCGAAGCGACGCTGGCCCAGGACAACACCTGCGAATGTTGCCGGCTCGGCGTTGCCTTCGCGGGGCCGGGACGTCCGGTGGTGATGTTCCGCAACATCTTCGAAGGCAGCGTGCGCGACCACGCCGTGATCACGTTCAGCGACCTCGGCACCCCCGGCGAGGTCTACCGGGTCAGCACCGATGATTGGCAGATCAAGGCCTGCCCGCATCAGGGTCCGAGCCTGACCGTGGCGCCGACCGGCACCTATCATGTCGCCTGGTTCACCAGCGGCAAGGTTCGCAAGGGGCTGTTCTACGCGCATTCGCGCGACGGCGGCCGGACGTTCTCGGAACCGATGGCGATCGGCCAGGCCGACCGCAATCCGACGCGACCCTATATGCTCGCGACCCAGGACACCACGACGCTGGTGTGGAAGGAGTTCGACGGCGAGCGCACCACGGTGATGGTGATGCAATCCCGCGACGATGGCGAGACGTGGTCGAAGCCGCGCGCGCTTGCCAGCACGGACAATGCGTCGGATCATCCGCTGCTGGTCGCCCATGGCAGGCAGATCTTCCTGTCCTGGATGACCAAGTCGGACGGCTATCGGTTGCAGCCGATCGGAGATGAATCATGACACGCGCATTCGCCGCCCTTGCGATCTTTGGCCTCGTCGCCTTGACTGCGTCGAGCACCGCAGCTCCACCGTCGCTGAAGCCGTTCGAGCGCGGCACCTGGCGCGAGGTGCTGCGGGCCCATGCGGGTCGTCCGACACTGATCCATTTCTGGGGCGTCACCTGCGGCCCCTGCAAGATCGAGCTGCCGCAGCTCGGCAAGTTCATGTCCGATCATCCCGAGATCGACGTGGTCACCGTCAGCGCCGACCTGGTGCCGAATCTGGATGCCGCGACCCAGGCCATGCTGGACAAGGCCGGCCTCGCCGCGGCCGAGAACTTCATCTTCAGCGACGGCTTCGTCGAGCGGCTGCGGTTCGAGATCGATCCCGCCTGGCAGGGCGACATTCCGCGCACGATGCTCGTGACCCGTGACGGCGCCGTCGAAACGATCGAGGGCAGCGCCGAGATCAGCGATCTCGACAAATGGTCCGCGGAACAGGTGCGGCGGCAATAGGGCGCCCGAGATCAAGGACCCTGCCGGCCGCGACCATCGCGACCGGCGGCAAGACGGCGTTGCGGCGTGTTCATCCTCCGCATCAGCCCAGCGAGTAAAATGATTGGGAATCCGGTCGCTTAGCCGCTTTTTCTCAAACCCAGTCTTGTGTTTTGCCGTCCGATCCGCTTTGACTGCGCCAGCCCGAACCGAATCCTGAAGGCTTGGCCCATGCGTCTGTCGCGGTTTTTCCTGCCCATTCTGAAAGAAAATCCGAAGGAAGCCGAGATCGTCTCGCATCGTCTGATGCTGCGCGCGGGCATGCTGCGGCAGGAGGCGGCCGGCATCTATGCCTGGCTGCCGCTGGGCTTCAAGGTGCTGAAGAAGATCGAGCAGATCGTGCGCGAGGAGCAGAACCGCGCCGGTGCGCTGGAACTGCTGATGCCGACGCTGCAGCTCGCCGATCTCTGGCGCGAGAGCGGCCGCTACGACGCCTATGGGCCGGAGATGCTGCGCATCAGCGACCGCCACAAGCGTGAGTTGCTGTACGGGCCGACCAACGAGGAAATGATCACGGAAATCTTCCGTGCCTATGTGAAGTCCTACCGCAATTTGCCGCTCAATCTCTATCATATCCAATGGAAATTCCGCGACGAGCAGCGTCCGCGCTTCGGCGTGATGCGCGGCCGCGAGTTCCTGATGAAGGACGCCTATTCGTTCGATCTCGACGAGGCCGGCGCGCGGCGTGCCTACAACAAGATGTTCGTCGCCTACTTGCGCACCTTCGCGCGGATGGGCCTGAAGGGCATCCCGATGCGCGCCGAGACCGGTCCAATCGGCGGCGATCTCAGCCATGAATTCATCGTGCTCGCTGAGACCGGTGAATCCGGCGTCTACTGCGACCGTGACGTGCTCGACCTGCCGATCCCGCCGGCCTCCGTCGACTATGACGGCGACCTGACCCCGATCATCAAGCAATGGACCTCGCTCTATGCGGCGACCGAGGACGTCCATGACGCGGCCCGCTTCGAGGCCGAGGTGCCGGCCGAGCGGCGGGTCCATACCCGCGGCATCGAGGTCGGCCAGATCTTCTATTTCGGCACCAAATATTCCGAGCCGATGAAGGCCCTGGTCGCCGGCCCCGAGGGGGCGGAGGTCACCGTCCACGGTGGCTCCTATGGCGTCGGCGTGTCACGGCTGGCTGGTGCGATCATCGAGGCCTGTCACGACGAGGCCGGCATCAAATGGCCGGAGGAGGTCGCCCCGTTCCGCGCCGTCATCCTCAACCTGAAGCAGGGCGGCTCCGACACCGATGCCGCTTGCGAGCAGCTCTATCGCGATCTGCTCGCCAAGGGGGTCGACGTGCTCTACGACGACACCGAGCAGCGCGCCGGCGGCAAGTTCGCCACGGCGGACCTGATCGGCATCCCCTGGCAGATCATGGTCGGACCCAAGAGCCTTGCCGAAGGCAAGGTCGAGGTGAAGACTCGCAGCGACGGCGCCCGCCAGATGATGTCCCCGGCGGACGTCGTGGCACGGCTCGGCGGCGGGACATCGGCTGGCTGAGGCGCTCGTTCGATCATCGGATTATCCACCGGGGCTGCCCGCCCCTACAGGCCAATCCGGCCACATTCGGCCCGAATCATGGGATGATCGCACAATGGATGACGCCATGACCGAACCGGTGCAGACCACCACTCCCTTCGCTCCCTTCGAGTGGATGCTGTCGGGGCGCTATCTGCGTGCGCGCCGCAGGGAGGGGTTCATCTCCGTGATCGCGGGGTTCTCCTTCCTCGGCATCATGCTGGGCGTCGCAACCCTGATCATCGTGATGGCGGTGATGAACGGCTTCCGCAAGGAGCTGCTCGACAAGATCCTCGGCCTGAACGGGCATCTGCTGGTGCAGCCGCTGGAGTCGCCGCTCACCGACTGGAAGGACGTCTCCGACCGGATCGCGCAGGTGCAGGGCATCCGCCTCGCCGCGCCGGTGGTCGACGGACAAGGTCTCGGCTCGTCGCCCTTCAATGCGTCCGGTGTGTTCATCCGCGGCATTCGCGCGCAGGACCTCACGAACCTGACGTCGATTGCCAAGAACATCAAGCAGGGCTCGCTGGAAGGTTTCGACGAAGGCCAGGGCGTCGCGATCGGCCGCCGGCTCGCGGACCAATTGTCGCTGCACGCCGGCGACAGCATCACCCTGGTCGCCCCGAAGGGCGCGGTGACGCCGATGGGCACCACGCCGCGCATCAAGCCCTACAAGATCGCGGCGGTGTTCGAGATCGGGATGTCCGAGTACGACGCCAGCTTCGTCTTCATGCCGCTGGCCGAAGCGCAGGCCTATTTCAACCGCAACAACGACGTCACCGCGATCGAGATCTTCACCAGCAATCCCGACAAGGTGGAGGAGTTTCGCAAGACGGTGACCGAAGCGGCCGGCCGACCGATTTTTCTCGTCGACTGGCGCCAGCGCAACTCGACCTTCTTCAATGCGCTGCAGGTCGAGCGTAACGTGATGTTCCTGATCCTGACCTTGATCGTGCTGGTCGCCGCGCTCAACATCGTTTCGGGACTGATCATGCTGGTCAAGGACAAGGGCCAGGACATCGCCGTGCTGCGCACCATGGGGGCTTCGCAGGGGGCGATCATGCGGATATTCCTGATCACCGGCGCCTCGATCGGGGTGGTCGGCACGCTCACCGGATTTGTCGTCGGCCTCCTGATCTCGATGAACATCGATTCGATCAGGAAGTTTCTGTCCTGGCTGACGAGCACCGATCTGTTTCCCAATGAGCTCTATTTCCTGTCGAAGCTGCCGGCTGAGATCGATGCCGGCGAGACTGCGGCCGTTCTGATCATGGCCTTGACCCTGTCTTTCCTGGCTACGCTGTATCCATCCTGGCGCGCGGCCCGATTAGACCCGGTCGAAGCGCTTCGCTACGAGTGAGGCGCTGATGGAAGAGCAGGGGGCCGAGGATGTGCCCGTCGTTTATCTCCACGAGATCAAGCGGCGGTACATGCAGGGCGAGCAGCAGCTGACCATTCTCGACGGGGCCAAGCTGGCGCTGTGGGCCGGGCAATCCGTGGCGCTGGTGGCGCCGTCCGGCTCGGGCAAGTCGACATTGCTGCATATCGCGGGCCTCCTGGAGAGCCCCGACGAGGGCGAGGTCTATGTCGGGGGCGTGCCGACGTCGCAGCTCACCGACATCGAGCGCACCCAGATGCGCAGGACCGACATCGGTTTCGTCTACCAGTCGCACCGGCTGCTGCCGGAGTTTACGGCGCTGGAGAACGTGATGCTGCCGCAGATGATCCGCGGCTTGAAACGGTCCGAGACGGTGAAGCGGGCGACCGAGATCCTGGCCTATCTCGGCCTCGGCGAGCGGATCAAGCACCGCCCGGCCGAACTCTCCGGCGGCGAGCAGCAACGCGTCGCGATCGCGCGTGCGGTCGCCAATGCGCCGCGTGCGCTGCTGGCGGACGAGCCGACCGGCAATCTCGATCCTGCCACCGCCGATCACGTCTTTCACGCGCTGATGCAACTCGTGAAGGCCACGCGGGTCGCGATGCTGATCGCGACCCACAACATGGAGCTGGCCGGCCGCATGGACCGGCGCGTCTCCATCGTCGGCGGCAAGGTCGTCGAGCTGGATTGAGTCAGGTCGCAGTCAGGGCCTGATCACCGTCATCTGGAATGGCTCGCGATGAGCGGCGGCGTGGGCGACCGCGTCGTTGGCATGATCGAGGTCGAAACAGGTGGGCTCGAACTGCGCGAGCTCGAGCAGCCCGGCCCGGATCAGCGCGACCATCCTGACCGCAGCATCCGGCGGATACATCCAGACGCCGTGGATCGTGATGCAGTCGCGCATGATCCATGGATAGGGCAGCTCGAGCCCCGCTCCGCCCAGCATCCCGACGCCGCCCATCAGCACCACGCGCCCATAGGGACGCACGGTCATCACGGCTGATCGCACGACCCCGGCCGAGACCGACGGCGGCATGATGTCGAGCACGCAGTCGATCGGACGCGGCGACGCGCGCTTCATGCGTGCGGTGTCCTCGCTCTCGTCGCCGGAGAGTCTGACCGGGTGGACGCGGGGGCCGAACCGGCGCTTCAGCTCCGCCAGCATGGCCTCGTTGCGGCCGGGGGCGACGACCGCAGCGGCGCCCATGGCGAGCGCCACCGCAACCGCGGCGCTGCCGAACCGGCCGGTGGCGCCGCTGACCAGGACGGTCTCGCCCGCCTGCAGATGGGCGGCAAGAAAGCCGCCATAGGGCACGAGCAGGGTGCCGAGCGCGCACCACCGTGCCGCGTCGTTAGCGTCGATGGCCCCGATCGGCTTGGCGTTCTCCGTCGGCACGCGCATGCGCTCGGCAAACGAGCCGTGCCGGAAATGCTGTTGCAGCTTCAGCCCGCCCGGTCCGCGCGCGCTCAGGCCCTGCAGGGTGATGTCAGGGGCGAGGGCTGTGTCACGCGAGCGCACGGTTGGATCGCAGTACACCCAGTCGCCGATCGCGAGATGCGTCGCATCGGGGCCGAGGGCGCTGATCCGGCCGATGCCCCCGGTCCCCGGGATGACCGGCAGGTCCAGCAGGTACTTCCGCTCGCCGCTGAAAACCTCGTTGGCATAGGACAGCACGCCGGCCGCGGCGACGTCGACGATGACCTCGCCGGTGCCGAGCACGGGGTCTTCGACACGCTCGATCTCGAGCGGCGATCCAAATCGTTTGAGTACGGCGGCCTTCATGGTGCTTCTCCATTTCGCGATGGCGAGGCTGCAGCCTGCCGGTCTATGCTCCGCGCAGGAAGGCCTGGTATTATCCTGGGATTGGGCAAGCCCAGGCTGGCAAGCCGCCTCGAAAGCGAACCATGAGGGATCCAGCGCATGAGTGATCAGCGCCATGCCGAGCTCGGCAACTTCCTGCGCTCGCGGCGCGAGAAGCTGACGCCGCAGGCGGTCGGACTCGCGACCGGGCGGCGGCGACGCACCGCAGGGCTGCGGCGGGAGGAAGTGGCCGAGCTCGCTGGCATCGGCGTCGACTGGTACATCCGAATCGAGCAGGGCCGGGCGGTGAAGCCGTCCTCCTCGACCATCGATGCGCTGGCGCGCGCCCTGCGCCTGAGCCGAACCGAGCATGCTCATCTCAAGGCGCTGGTGCGCGATCCCACGCGCAAGCCGTTCGTGCGCGAGCAGGTGCCGGTCCGGCTGCGCGAGCTCGTGCAGAGTCTGAACCAGCCGGCCTACATCTCCGGACGACGATGGGATGTGCTGGCCTGGAATGCCGCGGCGGACGAGATCTTCGGCTTCTCGCAACTCGCCGACGACGAGCGCAACACGCTGGTGCTGATGCTTTGCAAGCCCGGCGTGCGCCGGCTGTTCGGCGTGCAATGGAAGGAGCTGGCGCAACGCATGGTCGCGCAGTTTCGCGCGACCTATGATCTGTGGGCGGGCGATCCCGCCTTCGTCGATCTGATCGCGCGGCTGCGGCACGGCAGCCGCGAGTTCGACGGTCTGTGGGCGGCGCACGACATCAACCCGCTTGCTGCGGGCGAGAAGCTGCTCGAGCATCCGAAGAAGGGCCGCGTGAGGCTGCGATACGCGACGTTCCAGTCCAACGACGATCCCGCGCTGAAGCTGGCGATCTACTACACGTGATGATGACGAGCGCGCGTTCGGCATCGCCCGGCAGGCATCATACAATCGACTGCTTTGCGGATGATGATGCTACGCATTCGCAGGACCCATCGTGCTGCCCCGAAGAATCCACGACTGGGACGCCAGAAGGTTCGTTACGTGACCGGGAGTTTCCCGATCACGATTTTGCCGTCGCTCGTATTGTGGCCATGGATGGACGACGGCCACGACTCCTCCATACATCTTATTAGTTGTTTGTTCATGTTGCCGGCAAAGCCTTTGAAAACAGGCCTTTGCACCCAATCCCATAAAAGCCGGAAAGAATGGTTCTGATCTGCACATCGGTTGATGTCGGCGGAGCGAATGCGGGTGGCATAGTCGCTTCGTCGCGCTGCATGTTTTTCGCACGGAACCAGGGGGCCTGGGGACTTTGGGACAGAAGCTACGGAGTTCGATGATGAAGACGCTTTTCGGCGCAACGGTGGGGCTCGGCGCAATCGCCGCGGCGACGTCTGCATTCGCAGCTGATCTTCCAATGAAGAAGGGGCCGTACACCAAGGCGCCGCCCGCCGTCGTGGCGACGGTGTATGACTGGAGCGGCTTCTATGTCGGCTTCAACGCCGGCGGAGGTTCCAGCCGGGATTGCTGGAATCTGGTTTCGAACGCCGGTGTGGCGGTGAACCCGGCAGCCAACCGCGAAGGCTGCTCCGGGGGCGGCGGCGCGGCCGTCGGCGGCCAGGTCGGCTACCGCTATCAGATGGCCAACTGGGTGTTCGGCGTCGAGGCGCAGGGCGACTGGGCCAACTTCAAGGGCACGAATCGCAACCTGATTCTTCCCAATGTCAGCGACCGTTCACGCACCAACGGCTTCGGCCTGTTCACCGGCCAGGTCGGCTATGCCTTCGACAACATTCTCGGCTATATCAAGGGCGGTGCCGCGGTCGTCGGCGATCGCTACGACACCTTCACCACGGGCACCAACGTGATGCTCGATCGCGCCAACACGACGCGGTGGGGCGGTACGATCGGTGCCGGCCTCGAATATGGCTTTGCGCCGAACTGGTCGGTCGGCGTCGAGTACGACCACATCTTCTTGGGCAACAAGAACCTGAACTTCGTCGCCGCGGCCGGCGCGCCCGCGATGACTCATCGCATCAAGCAGGATGTCGACATCGGGCTCGTGAAGCTGAACTACAAGTTCGGCCCGGGTTTCGGGATGATGCGCTGACGCAACGTCACCCTCGATTGCTCCGGTTCGTCGAAGCCGCGGCTTCGACGAACCTTCGATGGTACAGCCTGAGACGGCAGCTCGCTGCGTCGAAGGCGGGGACGGGTCAGTCCTCTTCGAACACGAATGGGTTGGGGAACGGCGCGTAGGGATTCGGCGCCGGCGGACGCGGCCTGATCCGCTGCCTGTGCGGATACGGATAGGGTGTCGCGCGCGGGTCATTGCTCACACCGGCGAAATAGGGGTTCGCGATGCAGTTCAGCAGGCGTCCCGACGCCGTCGCCTGGCATTGCGCGTAAGTGTCGAAGGTGCAGTGGCTCAAGCCCGGAAACTCATCTCCCTGCAGACAGAACGCATGCCTGACACCGACGGCGTGAGCCGGCGCATGGGTTGCGACCACGAGGCCGGCTGCAGCCAGGGCCGCAAATAAAACCTCACGCATCAACGATCTCCCTTCATCCCTTGATGACCAGAACGCGCGCGCTTCATGGCGAAGCACCGGCGCGACGGCCCTCACGCGTGTGTAGTCGGTCGGCCCTCGATTGCAAGCTGGAAAGTTCCATCAACACACTGTGATTAAAGATTAATTCCCAACATGTCTCGCGGCCTTTCAGCAGCGAGCTGTGACCGAGCGGCTACAGCAATTGTGGCGCAGATCGGTAAGAGGTGCGGCTGGCCTGGGGGCCAAATGAGACGAGACTGGACCTGTGATGAAGAAACTTCTGTTGACGACGACGGCGCTCGTGGTGCTGGCCTCGCCGGCGCTTGCCGCGGATCTCGCTGCGCGTCCCTACACGAAGGCACCGCCGCCGGTGATGGCTGCGATCTATGACTGGAGCGGCTTTTACATCGGCGTGAACGGTGGCGGCGGCTGGAGCGAGAACACCTGGGATCTGGTCGGCGGCGGCCGCGAAGGCTCGCATGATGCATCCGGCGGCACCGTCGGTGGCCAGGTCGGCTATCGCTGGCAGATGGGCCAGATCGTGTTCGGCGTCGAGGCGCAGGGCAACTGGGCCGACCTCACCGGCGACAATCAGAGCGCGCTGTTCGGAACGCGTAACCGTACCAAGACCGATGCGTTCGGCCTGTTCACCGGCCAGGTCGGCTACGCCATCAACAACGTGCTGCTCTACGCCAAGGGCGGCGCGGCCGTGACCAGCAACAAGTACACGATCACCAATGCGGCGACCGGCGCGTTCCTCGCCTCAAACGACGACACGCGCTGGGGCGGCGTGGTCGGTGCCGGCGTCGAATACGGCTTTGCGCCGAACTGGTCGCTGGGCGTCGAGTACGACCATCTGTTCATGGACCGCCAGACCGTCAGCTTCGGCGCGCTCGGCTCCGACAGCATCAAGCAGGACGTCGATCTGTTCACCGCCCGCCTGAACTACCGCTTCGGCGGCCCGGTCGCGACGCGGTACTGAGTCGGTCCTCGCCCGATCGGTGAATTGCACAGCCCCGGCGTTCGCGCCGGGGCTTTTTGTTTGCGGAGGCGGGTTAACCATTTGCTGTGCCGGTGCGGCGATGAGCCGATCAGCGCGCTTGACCTGAGAACAGAAAAGGAACATTGTTCTTCATATGTTCTGACTCAGGGAGGTCCCGATGCTGAAGGTTTTCGTTCAAGAAGCCGCCGCGCTGGCGTCGATCACGCTGTTCGTCGGCATGATCGCGCTCTGGGCGCAAATCATTCCACAGCTTTAGTTTTCCGAGCGCGTTGGCTGGGGACAAGGCAGGCGAGGGCGCCGGACTTACCGATGGGCCTCCGATATGATGCGGGGGCGAGTCGGTCGGAGGATAGGGCATGGCGCGGGGGGCAGGATCCCGAGCGAGCCCCGAAGCCGGCCCGATCCCTTGATCTCGGAAAAGCCCAGGTATCAGCAAGGCGAGCATGTCCAGCGCCGGATTCGTCCATCTCCACGTTCACTCCGCCTATTCGCTGCTGAAGGGCTCGATCAAGATCGCCAAGCTCGGCGAGCTCGCCAAGTCCGATCGCCAGCCGGCGCTGGCGCTGACCGACACCGACAACATGTTCGGTGCGCTCGAATTCTCCGACAAGATGGCGAGCTACGGCATCCAGCCGATCGCCGGCTGCGAGCTCGCCATCGATTTCGGCGACATGGACCCTAACGCCCGCAATGCCGGCGCGGCCGCGCAGCCCTCGCGAATCGTCCTGCTCGCCGCACGCGAGGAGGGCTACCGCCACCTGATGCGGCTGAACTCGCGCGCCTTCCTGGACACGCCGACGCACCAGGCCCCGCACATCAAGTTCGAGTGGCTGAACGAGGGCGTCGATGGTCTGATTGCGCTCACCGGCGGGCCCGATGGGCCGATCTCGCTCGCGATCCAGCACGACATGGCGGCACTTGCGACGCAGCGCTGCGAGCGGCTGGCGAGCCTGTTCGGCGACCGCCTCTACATCGAGCTGCAGCGCCACGGCGTCGACCGCGAGCGCCGCGTCGAGGGCGGCCTGATCGACATCGCCTATGGCAAGGGCCTGCCGCTGGTGGCGACCAACGAGCCGTATTTCGCGACCGCCGACGACTACGAGGCGCATGATGCGCTGCTGTGCATCGCCGGCGGCCACCTGATCGCCGACACCGAGCGCGTGCAGTTGACGCCCGACCACCGTTTCAAGACCCGCGCCGAGATGGCGGTGCTGTTCGCCGACCTGCCGGAGGCGCTGGCCTCGACGGTCGAGATCGCCGAGCGCTGCTCGTACCGGCCGCGCACGCGCAAGCCGATCCTGCCGTTCTTTACGGTCGGCGCCGGCAGCGGCGATGCCGTGGACGCCGCCAGCGCCGAGGCCGCCGAGCTCAAACGCCAGGCGGAGGAAGGCCTGGAGCGGCGCCTCAAGGTGCACGGCATGGCGCCGGGCATGACCGAGGAGGACTACCAGAAGCGGCTCGCCTTCGAGCTCGACGTCATCATGCGCATGAAGTACGCGGGCTACTTCCTGATCGTGTCGGACTTCATCAAATGGGCCAAGGCGCACGGCATCCCGGTGGGACCGGGCCGCGGCTCCGGCGCCGGCTCGCTGGTCGCCTGGGTGCTGACCATCACCGACCTCGACCCGATGCGCTTCGCGCTGCTGTTCGAGCGCTTCCTCAATCCCGAGCGCGTGTCGATGCCGGACTTCGACATCGACTTCTGCCAGGACCGCCGCGGCGAGGTGATCTCCTACGTCCAGCAGCGCTACGGCCGCGACCAGGTGGCGCAGATCATCACCTTCGGTACCTTGCAGGCGCGCGGCGTGCTGCGCGACGTCGGCCGCGTGCTGCAGATGCCCTATGGCCAGGTCGACAAGCTCACCAAGCTGGTGCCGCAGAACCCGGCTGCTCCCGTCACGCTCGCCGCCGCGATCGAGGGCGAGCCGAAGCTGCAGGCGTTCCGCGACGAGGATCCGGTGGTGGCGCGCGCCTTCGACATCGCGATGCGCCTCGAAGGCCTGACGCGCCACGCCTCGACCCACGCCGCGGGCATCGTGATCGGCGACCGGCCGCTGAGCGAGCTGGTGCCGATGTATCGCGATCCGAAATCGGACATGCCGGTCACCCAGTTCAACATGAAATGGGTGGAGCCGGCCGGCCTCGTCAAGTTCGACTTCCTCGGCCTGAAGACGCTGACCGTGCTCGACGTCGCCGTGAAGCTGCTGAAGCAGCGCGACATCCACGTCGATCTCGCGACCTTGCCGATCGACGATGCGCCGAGCTACCAGATGCTCGCCCGCGGCGACGTGGTCGGCGTGTTCCAGGTTGAAAGTCAGGGCATGCGGCGGGCGCTGATCGACATGCGCCCCGACCGGTTCGAGGACATCATCGCGCTGGTCGCGCTGTATCGCCCGGGCCCGATGGCCAACATCCCGACCTACTGCGCCCGCAAGCACGGCGAGGAGGAGCCGGAATATCTACACCCGATTCTGGAGCCGATCCTGAAGGAGACCTTCGGCGTCATCATCTACCAGGAGCAGGTGATGCAGGTCGCGCAGCAGATGTCCGGCTACTCGCTCGGCGAAGCCGATCTCCTGCGGCGCGCCATGGGCAAGAAGATCCGCGCCGAGATGGACAAGCAGCGCGTCCGCTTCGTCGAAGGTGCCGTCAAGAACGGCGTGCCGAAGGACCAGGCCGACACGATCTTCGACCTCTTGGCCAAATTCGCCGACTACGGCTTCAACAAGTCGCACGCGGCCGCCTACGCGCTGGTGTCCTACCACACCGCCTACATGAAGGCGCATTATCCGGTGGAGTTCATCGCGGCGTCGATGACGCTCGATCTCAACAACACCGACAAGCTCTCGGAATTTCGTACCGAGGCGCAGCGCCTGGGGATCAAGGTCGAGCCGCCGTCGATCAACCGCTCCGGTCCGACCTTCGAGGTCAGCGGCAACACCATCTTCTACGCGCTCGCCGCCTTGAAGGGCGTCGGCCCGCAGGCGATCGAGATGATCGTCGAGGCCCGCAACAAGGGGGGGCCGTTCACCTCGCTCGCCGACTTCGCCTCCCGCGTCAGTCCGCGCGCGATCAACAAGCGCATCATCGAGACCCTGGCCGCCGCCGGCGCCTTCGACGGGCTCGACAAGAACCGCGCGCGCGTGTTCGCCGGCGCTGATGCCATCGTTGCCGCCTGCCAGCGCGCCAACGAGGCTGCCACCTCCGGCCAGAACGACATGTTCGGCAACGCCGCCGATGCGCCGGCGATCATCCTGCCGAACATCGAGAACTGGCTGCCGGCCGAGCGTCTACGGCGCGAATATGATGCGATCGGCTTCTTCCTGTCGGGCCATCCGCTCGACGACTACGCGGCGGCGCTGAAGCGGCTGCGGGTGCAGAGCTGGGCCGAGTTCTCGCGCGCGGTGAAGACCGGCGCGACCGCGGGCAAGGTCGCCGCCACCGTGGTATCGCGCATGGAGCGGCGCACCAAGACCGGCAACAAGATGGGCATCATGGGCCTGTCGGATCCGACCGGGCATTTCGAGGCCGTGCTGTTCTCGGAGGGGCTTGCACAATATCGCGACGTGCTCGAGCCCGGCGCGGCCGTGCTGCTGCAGCTCGGCGCCGAGCTGCAGGGCGAGGATGTCCGCGCCCGCGTGCTGCATGCCGAACCGCTCGACGATGCCGCCGCCAAGACCCAGCGCGGCCTGCGCATCTTCCTGCGCGACACCAAGCCGCTCGACTCCATCGTCAAGCGCCTGCAGGGGCCGGAAGGCGCCGCGGTCAATGGCAATGGAGCGATCGCCAAGGGTGCGGCGCCCCCCTTGGCGCCCCGCACGGCAGCAGGCGAGGGCGAGGTATCGCTCGTGATGATGCTGGACCTCGAAACCGAGGTCGAGATGAAGCTGCCGGGGCGCTTCAAGGTTTCGCCACAAATCGCAGGTGCCATCAAGGCGGTGACCGGCGTGGTCGACGTGCAGCAGCTCTAAAGGCGATCGTTCCGCTGGAGCGGCTGCGTCCGGCGATCTTGCCGGTCGAACGGGGACGAGGAACAAAAAAGCTGCGCGTGGGCTGTACGGACATGCCTCCGTTCAACCGCGGTTCAGCCATTCTCCCGCTGAATCCGCGGCGGGTGCCTCGAAGGGGCTTGAACCATGCGCTTGGCCAAGATCACCGCGAAGATCGTCCTGGGTGTCTCGCTCTGCCTGCTCGCCTTGGCGGCCCTGCCGGGGCCTGCCGCAGCGCAGCAGCCCGGTGCCGAAAAGCGTATCGCCTTGGTGATCGGCAACGGGGCCTATGCCAAGGGCCCGCTGGCGTCGGCGGCCAACGATGCCGGCCTGATCGCGCAGACGCTGCAGGCCGCGGGCTTCGACGTGGTCGGCGCGCGCGATCTCGATGCAGACACGTTGCGCAAGAGCTTTCGTGATTTCATTCACAAGGCCCAGTCAGCCGACAACAACACCGTCGCGATGGTCTATCTCGCCGGCTATGGCATGCAGCTCGCCGGCGAGAACTACTTTCTTCCCGTCGACGCCAACATCGGCAGTGACGTCGACATTCCGACCGAGGGGCTGCGTCTCAGCGACTACATCCGCCAGCTTGCGGCGACGCCGGTGAAAGCCAGCGTCGTGGTGCTCGATGCCGCCCGCCAGCAGCCCTTCATCGCCAGCGGTCCGGCGATCGCCGGCGGCCTGGCGCTGGTCGAGCCCGATGCCAACATGCTGATCGCGTTCAATGCCGCGCCGGGCACGATCGCGCCGAACGAGACCGGCGCCTACGGCGTCTACGCGCGCTCGCTCGCCGAGATGATCCGCACCGGCGGGCTGTCGCTGCCGGAGGTGTTCGACCGGCTGCGGCTGCGCGTCAATGAGGAGACCAAGGGCGCGCAGGTGCCCTGGGACGCGCAGAAGATCCAGGCCGCCTTCACCTTCTTCGAGCGGGCGCCCGACGCCCCCGCCACGTCGGATTCGCCGGAGCAGAGCGCGGCGCTGCGCTCGCGCCCGATCCGCGAGCTGCCGGTGCAGGAGGCCTATGCCGCCGCGCTCGAGCGCGACACGCTGCAGGGCTATGAGGACTTCATCGCCGCCTATCCGAGCGACCCGCTGGCGCGGCGCGTGCGCGCCCTCGTCGCCGCACGCCGCGAGGCGCTGACCTGGCGGCGGACGTTCCGCACCGACAGTCCGGAAGCCTATTGGTCCTACCTGAAGCGCTATCCCTATGGCGCGCATGCCGAGGACGCCCGGCGGCGGCTGGCGATGTTGTCCGCGCCGCCCGCGCCGCCGCCGACCTTCGCGATGATCGACTATGACGTGCCGCCGCCGCCGCTCGACGAGGTGATCTATGTCGAGCGCCCGGTGCTGATGTTCTCGGATCCCGAATTCGATTTCGTGCCGCCGCCCCCGCCGCCGGTCTACATCCTGCCGCCGCCTCCGCCGGATTTCGTGGAGCTGCCGCCGCCATTCGCCCCGGTGGGCCTGTTCATCCTGCCGCGGCCGGTGTTCGTGCCGATCCCGGTCTATGTCCGGCCGCCGGCCTTCGTTGCGCCGCCGCCGAACAACATCATCTACCAGAACATCCACAACACGACCGTCATCAACACCGTGATCAATCGTCCGGCGCCGCCGGCCGGACCGATCACTGCAGGCCCCGCGGCGGTGCCGACGCCGGCCGTGGCGGTGGCACCGGCCCTGCCGCCGGCTGTCGTGCAGCGCGCCACGCTGATCCAGCAGGGCAAGGTCCCGCCGCCGGGAGGACCGCTCGCCAATCCCGCACTCCGGCCCGGTGCGGCACCGGCCATTCAGGCCAACGCTCCGCCGGGTGGACCCTCGCCCGCCATGACAGGACCAGGGCAGGGGCATGCCAACGTCAATCCGCTGCCGGTGCCCGGTCGCGGTGGTCCGCCGGTGCCACCATCGGTTCAGACTCCTGGTCTGCGCCAGCCGGCACCGGCATCGCCCTCTGGCGCGCTGCCACCGCCCGCGCGCCAGGATCTGCGCGCGAACCGCACGCCGCCGGGCGCCGTCATGCCGCAGCCGGCAAGGCCGTCGGCGATGCCGTCCCGTCCGGTCATGCCGTCAGCCGCTCCGCGCGGGCCTGAGGTGAGCCCGCGCATTCAGCAGGCGACGCCACCGCAGATCCAGCGCCGCCCGCCGCCACCACCGGCGACGGCGCGTCTGAGTCCGCCGCCGGCGCCGCCACGACCGCCGGTTGCACCAATGGTTCGGGCGGCTCCGCCACCTCGGCCGGCGCCACCGCCGCCGCAAGTCATGCGTCCGTCCGCTCCGCCACCGATGGCGCGCCCTGCGCCTCCGCCGCAGATGGCGCGTCCCAGTCCGCCGCCGATGGCCGCCGTGGCCCGGCCGGCGCCGCCACCGCCGCCGATGGCACGGCCCGCGGCGCCGCCGCCACGTCCGGCGGCCCCGCCGCCGCCGGGCAAGAGATGTCCGCCGAACGTTCCGCATTGCTGAGCCGCCGCGCGTTGGCCTGACGCCGGCGCGGTTGCAACATCGGCCTGTTTTCGATATGGGCGGACCGCCGGACTGATCGATCGTGGGCGCAAGACGTCGACGGCCGACGACGTGTTGCGGGGGCTTCAGTGAAATCAGCGTTTGTCGGGACCTTGCGCACGCTGTCTTGGCGAAGCTCAATTTGGCGAAGCTCAATCATGGCCGCCCTTTGCAGCGTCGGTATCGCCGGCCTGCCTTCGCCAAGCGATGCGCAGGGGCTGCCGGGCGCCGAAGCCGTCTATGCCTCGGCGCCGCCGCGCCTGCTCCAGATCCGCACGCTCGTGGCCGATGCCGGCCGCCAGACCTCGACAGGATCCGGCTTTCTGGTCTCGGCCGACGGGCTCGCGGTCACGAACTATCACGTCGTCTCGGATGCAGCGCTCGAGCCGAAGACGTACCGGCTCGAATATACCGGAGCGGATGGCACGCAGGGCGGCGTCACGTTGCTTGCCGTCGACCTGCCCAACGATCTCGCGCTCGTTCGCGTCGACAAGCAGAACGCGCCGTTCTTCTCGTTCGACAAGGCCGCGCTCGACGGCAGCCTGCCGAAAGGCGAGCGGTTGTATTCGCTCGGCAACCCGCTCGACCTCGGCTTCACCATCATCGAGGGCACCTATAACGGCCTCGTCGAGCACAGCTACAACGATCACATCCATTTCACCGGCGCGCTCAATCCCGGCATGAGCGGCGGCCCGGCGGTCAATGCGCAGGGCCAGGTGGTGGGCATCAACGTCGCGACGCGCCGCGGCGGCCAGCTCATCAGCTTCCTGGTGCCCGCACGCTTCGCGGCCGCGCTCCTGGCGCGCGGCCAGGATGCCAGGCCGGCGGCGGCCGATCTGCGCAAGGACGTGATCGCGCAGCTTACGAGCTGGCGGGGAGCGCTCTACAAGTCGCTGGGCGAGGAGGGCTTCCGCGACCGCGTGTTCGGGTCCTATCAGGCGCCGGAGACGCGCGCGGGGTGGTTCGAATGCTGGGCGAGCACCAATGCCAGCGCGTCGCCGAAGCCGCGCGCCAGCATCAATTCGACCAGTTGCAAGGCCGAGGCCAGCGTCTATGTCGCCTCCGACCTCAACACCGGCGTGGTCGAGGTCAGCCACTCCTACGCGAAATCGATCGACCTCAATCAATTCCAGTTCGCGACCGTGCTGACGCAGCTGGCGCAGCCACGACTCACCCAGGGCGGCTCGTTCCGCAAATGGTACACGCCGCAGCATTGCCATGCCGATTTCGTCGGCGTGACGCCGGCGGCCGCTCATCCGCCGCTGCGCGTGCTGTGGTGCGCGCAGGGCTATCGCGAGTTCGACGGCCTCTATGATGTCGTGCTGGTCGCGGTGACGCAGGATCATGCCGACGAGGCGCTGGTGTCGCGGCTGAACCTGCAGGCGATCGCTTATGACGACGCCTTGCGCCTCGGCAAGAGCTTCCTCGAACGCCTGCAGGTCGCACGATGATCTGGATCGAGATCCTCTCCAAGCATCGCGACGTCGCCGGCCGCTTCCGTGTCGATGCCGCCGAGATCAGCATCGGCCGCGGCTACGACAATCACGTCATTCTCGACGATCCCTATGTCGCCGCGCGCCATGTGCGAATTTTCCGCGACGGCGAGGGGCGCCTGGTCGCCGAGGATCTCGGCAGCGCCAACGGCCTCTTTCTCGATCGCGGCAAGAGCCGGAAGCCGCAGCTCGTTCTCGACGGCACCAAGCCGATCCGGATCGGCCAGACGCTGCTTCGGATCCGCGACGCCGGCCATGCCGTCGAGCCGGAGCGGCTCGCGGGCTCCGAACGCGGGGCGCTGCCGATCATCGCCGCGATCGCCCTCGGCGTCGTCCTGCTCGCAATCAACGCGGTGATGACCTGGTTTGCGCAGACCTCCGAGGCGCATCTGTCCGATTATCTCGTGCCGACCGTCACGATGATCGGGGTGGTCGTCGCATGGGTTGGCGTCTGGGCGCTGCTGGCGCGGTTGTTTTCCGGCCGCTCGCATTTTCTGCGCCACCTCCTGATCGCGCAGGCGGGTCTGATCGCGTTCTGGGTCTACAGCGAGTTCGCCCAGATTGCCTCGTTCGCCCTGACCTGGACCGCTGTCTTCACCTACGGCTACCTCGTCTCGTGGATCGTTCTCGCCGCGACCTGCTTGCTGCATCTGCGTGAGGTCGGACGCAGCCATATGCTCGCCAAGGGCGTGGTGGTCGGCCTTCTGCTGGTGGTCGCGATCGCGATCCAGACCGTGCAGCGGTCGGAGGCGCTGGCGAATTCCGGCCGTCCCAATGTGAGCCACGTGCTGATGCCGCCGTCCCTGCGCCTGGTTCCGGTGCAGGACGAGCAGACCTTCTTCGAAGACGCCGCGCGGCTGAGGGCGAAGCTCGATGCGGACCGCGCCGCGCTGGCGCCGGCCGGTGTGGAGCGCTGATCACAGTTCCATTGTCTTTGCTCCCCGAGATTGAAAGTTCCCTGGTTCCCGTCATAGCCTTGAAGCCCGGGTTTCTACGGGGAGGGGGCGATGAACAGGCGAGCGCTGCTGGGACTGGGAGCGGCATTTCTGGTATCAGGATGCCTGACAGGCAAGGAAGGCACCGAATACGCCGTGGTGTCACAGAAGATCGGGGCGCCGCGTCCCGGGCAGTCCCGCATCATCATCATGAGCTTGAAGGATGCCTGGCTGGACAGGACCACGTGCGACGCCAAGGTCGACGGCGTCGCGCTGAGCCGCCTGATCCCCGGGACCTACGTCTACATCGACCGGCCGGCCGGTCCGCACCACCTCGTCGCCACCCAGACCCTGTTCCCGGGCGACTCGGTGCTCGATTTCAATACCGAACCGGGGCGGACCTATTTCTTCTCGATCAGGCCCAGCGACCGGTCCAGGGCGATGCAGGGCGGCGGCATGGCGTTCGGTCTGCTCGGCATGGGCGTGATGGCCGCGGCCTCGTCCGGCGCCGACAACAAGGGCCCGGTCGACTTCGTCCCGCTCCAGGAGGGCCAGGCCCGGACGGCGATGGCCGAGCTTCTGCAGGCGGAATGAGCCCATTTTCCTTGCGTTGCGCCAAAATCCGGCTATATAGCGCGCCATCTCACACGGAAACTTGGCTCTCCTAGAGGGCGTCCGGTGGCAAGCCGGGCCTTGATGGCCCGTTTTTGCTCACGCGTTTCCGGAGGAATCAACCGGAGAATATCCAATGGCGCTGCCTGAATTCACGATGCGCCAGCTGCTCGAAGCTGGCGTTCACTTTGGTCACCAGTCTCACCGCTGGAACCCGAAAATGGCCGATTTCATTTTCGGAGCCCGCAACAACATCCACATCATCGACCTCGCCCAGACCGTGCCGATGCTGCACACGGCGCTGCAGGCCGTCAGCGACACCGTCGCCAAGGGCGGCCGCATCCTGTTCGTCGGCACCAAGCGTCAGGCACAGGACAACGTGGCCGACGCAGCCAAGCGCTGCGCCCAGTACTTCGTCAATTCGCGCTGGCTCGGCGGCACGCTGACCAACTGGAAGACGATCTCGGCCTCGATCAAGCGCCTGCGCCATCTCGACGAGGTGCTGTCCTCGGGCGAAGCCAACTCCTACACCAAGAAGGAGCGCCTGACCCTGCAGCGCGAGCGCGACAAGCTCGACCGCTCGCTCGGCGGCATCAAGGACATGGGCGGTCTGCCCGACATGATCTTCGTGATCGACACCAACAAGGAAGACATCGCGATCCAGGAGGCCCAGCGCCTCAAGATCCCGGTGGCCGCGATCGTCGACACCAATTGCGACCCGAAGGGCATCACCTATGTCGTGCCCGGCAATGACGACGCCGGCCGCGCCATTTCGCTGTACTGCGACCTGATCGCGCGCGCCGCCATTGACGGCATCTCGCGCGCGCAGGGCGAGCTCGGGATCGATGTCGGCGCCTCGGCGGCTCCGCTCGAGGAGGATCTTCCGGCTGCGTCCGCTTCGACGTTCCAGGGGTTGCCTGGTCCGCGCGGCACGGCCGACGACCTCAAGAAGCTCACCGGCGTGTCCGGTGCGATCGAGAAGAAGCTCAACGACCTCGGCATCTTCCACTACTGGCAGCTCGCCGAGCTCAACCACGACACCGCGCACCAGATCGGCGAAGAGGTCGGTCTTCCGAGCCGGGCCGATGCCTGGGTCGCGCAGGCCAAGTCGCTCGCCGACGCGTAAGACGACACAACACCATTCTGGCCGGCGTCGCACGCCGGCCATCGCGACTGAGATAGGTTTTCCTGGCAGCGGGCGGCGGCGAGCCATCCGCTGCGTCGCGCTTTGGACAGGCAAAAGGACGTTCAACAATGGCGAATATCACCGCAGCGATGGTGAAGGACCTGCGCGAGTCGACCGGCGCGGGCATGATGGACTGCAAGGCCGCGCTCACCGAGAACGGCGGCGACATGCAGGCCGCGCAGGATTGGCTGCGCAAGAAGGGCCTGTCGAAGGCCGCCAAGAAGGCCGGCCGCGTTGCGGCTGAAGGCCTGATCGGCGCGCTGACCTCGGGCAAGAAGGGCGTGGTCGTGGAGGTCAACTCCGAGACCGACTTCGTCGCGCGCAACGAGCACTTCCAGGGCCTGGTCAAGATGATCGCCCAGGTCGCGCTCGACGTCGGCGCCGACGTGGAGAAGATCAAGGCCGCCAAGGTCGGCAGCATCACGGTCGAGGCCGCGATTGCCGATTCGATCGCAACCATCGGTGAGAACCAGACGCTGCGCCGCGCGGCCTCGCTCGAAGTGAGCGAAGGCGTCGTGTCGAGCTACGTACATGGCGCCGTCATCGAGGGCGCCGGCAAGCTCGGCGTGATCGTCGCGCTGGAATCGCCTGGCAAGACCGACGAGCTCGCCGTGCTCGGCCGTCAGCTCGCGATGCATGTCGCAGCCGCCAACCCGCAGGCGATCGACGCGGCGGGTCTCGATCCGGAGCTCGTCAAGCGCGAGAAGGACGTGCTCGCCGACAAGTATCGTCAGCAGGGCAAGCCGGAGAACGTGATCGAGAAGATCGTCGAGTCCGGCCTGAAGACCTACTACAAGGAAGTCACCCTGCTCGAGCAGGCCTTCATCCACGACAGCGGCAAGTCGGTCGCGCAGGCGCTGAAGGAAGCCGAAGGCAAGGTCGGCGGTCCGATCAAGGTCGCCGGTTTCGTCCGCTATGCCCTCGGTGAGGGCATCGAGAAGGAAGAGACCGACTTCGCGGCCGAAGTCGCCGCTGCGAGCGGCAAGAAGTAACGACTGGGCACAGTCACGATCCGGCGCGGCGTTCGCGCCGGATATCAACGCGCGGGATAGGAGAGCATTGGCACATGGCTGAGCCGGTCTATCGTCGCGTCGTGGTCAAGCTGTCCGGCGAGTATCTCGCGGGCCCTCATTCCTTCGGCATCGACCAGCCGACCGTCGATCGGATCGCCGACGACCTCATCGCAGCGCAGAAGCTCGGCATCGAGATCGCCGTCGTGGTCGGCGGCGGCAACATGGTGCGCGGCGTCGAGGTCTCGTCGCAGGGCGTGTCGCGTCCGACCGGCGACACCATGGGCATGCTCGCCACCGTCATGAACTGCCTGGCGCTGGAAGCCGCCATCCAGCGCAAGGGCACCCCGGCGCAGGCGCTCTCGGCGTTCGTCATGCCGGAAGTGTGCGAGCTGTTCACGCGCGCTGCGGCGCACAAGTCGCTGGCCGAGGGACGTATCGTCGTGCTCGGGGGCGGCACCGGCAATCCCTATTTCACGACTGACACCACGGCGGTCTTGCGGGCCGCCGAGATCGGCGCCCAGGCCGTGCTGAAGGCTACGAACGTCGACGGGGTCTACAGCGCCGATCCCAAGAAGGATCCGGCCGCCAAGCGCTTCGACCGGCTGACGCATTCGCAGGCCATCGAAGGCGGCTACAAGGTCATGGACGCGACCGCATTCGCCCTTGCCCGGGAAACATCGCTGCCTATCATTGTGTTCTCCATTGCCGAACCGGGCTCGATCGGCGCGATGTTGCGGGGCGAAGGGCGCGGTACCATCGTCGCGGGGTGAGCCGCGGCGCCGCTGGCGGCCGGTGTTGGACCGGCTTCGAGCCTGCGGTAGAAGCGTAAGCGAGACAGGAATTCGTCCGGGAGTCGCCCAAGTCCGACCGCAGGCCTTTCGAGGCCCGGCAGAGCCGGCCGCAGGCCCCCCGGATTGCAGAAAGGAAAGCGTGATGAGCACGGGCAATTTCGACCTCAACGAACTGAAGCGCCGCATGCAGGGCGCGACCCAGGCGCTCAAGCACGAGCTCGGCGGCCTGCGCACCGGCCGCGCCTCGGCATCGATGGTGGAGCCAGTCCAGGTCGAGGCCTACGGCTCGCACATGCCGCTCAACCAGCTCGCGACCGTCTCCGTGCCCGAGCCGCGGCTGCTCTCGGTGCAGGTCTGGGACCGCTCCATGGTCAAGGCCGTCGAGAAGGCGATCGTCGATTCCAACCTCGGCCTGTCGCCCGCGACCGAAGGCCAGGTGATCCGGCTGCGCATTCCCGAGCTCAACCAGGAGCGGCGCAAGGAGCTGGTCAAGGTCGCGCACAAATATGCGGAAGCTGCCCGTGTCGCCGTGCGTCACGTGCGCCGCGACGGTCTCGATACGCTGAAGAAGCTCGAGAAGAATCACGAGATGTCCGAGGACGATCAGGAGCGCTTCGCCGGCGACGTGCAGAAGGCGACCGACAGCGTGATCTCCGAGATCGACCAGTTGCTGGCGGCGAAGGAAAAGGAAATCCTCACCGTCTGAAGGATGCGCTTGATGTCGAAAGCCGCGGCCCCGGTGACGGAGGCGCCGGACCGGTCCGACGCACCGGCCCATGTTGCCATCATCATGGATGGCAATGGCCGCTGGGCTGCGGCCCGCGGGCTGCCGCGCGCGGAAGGGCATCGCCGCGGCGTCGAGGCGTTGCGCCGCGTGGTGCGTGCCTCGCATGAGCTCGGCATCCGCTATCTCACCATCTTCTCGTTCTCGTCCGAGAACTGGTCGCGTCCGGCCAGCGAGATCGGCGACCTGTTCGGCCTGTTGCGCCGCTTCATCCGCAACGATCTCGCGACCCTGCATCGCGACGGCGTGCGTGTCAGGGTGATCGGCGAGCGCGACGGGCTCGAGCCCGACATCTGCGCGCTTCTCAGCGAAGCCGAGGATCTCACCCGGGGCAACACCAAGCTGACGCTGGTGGTTGCCTTCAACTACGGCTCGCGCCAGGAGATCGCGCGCGCGGCGCAGCGGCTGGCGCGCGAGGTCGCCGAGGGTCGGCGCGATCCGGCGTCGATCGATGCCGATGCCATCGGCGCCCATCTCGATGCGCCCGACATTCCCGATCCCGACCTCATCATCCGCACCAGCGGCGAGCAGCGGCTGTCGAACTTCCTGATGTGGCAGGCCGCCTATAGCGAGCTGGTGTTCGTGCCGATCCATTGGCCCGACTTCGATAAGGCGGCGCTTGAGGGTGCGATCGCCGAGTTCGGCCGGCGTGAACGCCGCTTCGGCGGCCTCGCGGCGAAAACCGCCTCGTGACCAAACCGGATACCGCAGCCGTGGGAGACGCCGCCAACGCCGCGCAGCGCAACGAGGGTGCGCAACCCACAAAGGCTGCGGCCAGCAATCTAGTGATGCGGGTGGCGGCAGCGCTGGTGCTGGTGCCGCTGGCGCTCGGCGCCGCCTATGCCGGCGGCATGTTCTGGACCGCACTGGTCACGGTGGTCGCGGTCGGCCTGTATCTCGAATGGTTGATGGTGGTAGGCGAGATCCGCACCGCCAGCGTCGGCACGGCCGGAGCCCTGGCCATCGGCATTGCCGG
This sequence comes from Bradyrhizobium sp. HKCCYLS3013, assembly GCF_051167615.1. Taxonomy (NCBI): domain Bacteria; kingdom Pseudomonadati; phylum Pseudomonadota; class Alphaproteobacteria; order Hyphomicrobiales; family Nitrobacteraceae; genus Bradyrhizobium; species Bradyrhizobium sp. HKCCYLS3013. The sequence goes on along the minus strand of NZ_JBNPTK010000003.1, from coordinate 27,155 downwards.
CGTCTGCTGCGCCTATGGCTTGATCGACTTCGCCGTCGTCGTGCTCGGGCTCGGTCTGGTCGCCGCTACGGCGCTTGCTGCGGGGCGTCGCACCTGGGTGGCCGCCGGCTTCGCCTATGCGTCGGCGGCCGAGCTCGGCTCGGTGCTGGTGCGCTTCGATGCCGCCGAGGGATGGCACGCGCTGGTGCTGGTGTTTCTCGTCGTCTGGGCCAGCGATATCGGCGGCTATGTTGCCGGCCGCAGCATCGGCGGGCCGAAGCTCGCGCCGCGGATCAGCCCGAACAAGACCTGGGCCGGCGCAGTCGGCGGCTTCGTCGCCAGCCTCGTCGCCGCGGCCGCCTGGTCGATGGCCGGCGCCGGCGGACTGGTGACGACGCTCGTGCTGGCCGCGACGCTGTCGGTGGTCTCGCAGCTCGGCGACCTCGCCGAATCTGCGGTGAAGCGGCACTTCGGGGTCAAGGACTCCGGTCACATCATTCCCGGCCATGGCGGCCTGTTGGATCGCCTGGACGGCTATGTCGCGGCGATCGTCGTCGCCGCATTGCTCGGCTTGCTGCGCGGCGGCCTCGACGGGGTCGGCCGCGGTCTTCTGGTTTGGTGACCGCCGGCGCAGCCGAGCGGTCGATAATGTTTGGTGAGAACATGAGCGCAGTGCCATTGCGGAACAACAAGGCCGGTGTCGCGGAGGTGCGCAGCGTCACCGTGCTCGGCGCCACCGGCTCGATCGGCGATTCGACCATGGACCTCGTGCGCGGCGCGCCGGAGCGCTACCGGGTCGAGGCGCTGACCGGCAACAGCAACGTCCAGGGCCTGGTGAAGCTGGCCCGAGAGTTCAACCCGCGCTTCGTGGCGGTGGCCGATCCGGCCGGCCTCGACGAGCTGCGCGATGCGCTGGCCGGCACCGGGATCGAATGCGGGGCAGGGGAGAGCGCCATCATCGAGGCGGCAGCCCGTCCCGCCGACTGGGTCATGGCCGCCGTCTCCGGCGCCGCTGGCCTCAAGCCGGCGCTCGCCGCAGTGGACCGCGGCGCGACCGTGGCGCTCGCCAACAAGGAATGCCTTGTCTGTGCCGGCGATTTCTTCATGGAGCGGGCCGCCCGGGCCGGCGCTTGCATCCTGCCGGCCGATTCGGAGCACAACGCGCTGTTCCAGGCGCTGTCCTCGGGCAATCGCGAGGAGCTGGTGCGGGTGATCATCACCGCCTCCGGCGGCCCGTTCCGCACCTGGGCGCCGGCCGATATCGAGCAGGCGACGTTGGCACAGGCGTTGAAGCATCCGAACTGGAGCATGGGCCAGAAGATCACGATCGATTCGGCCTCGATGATGAACAAGGGCCTCGAGGTGATCGAGGCGTCCTACCTGTTCGCGCTGTTGCCCGACGAGATCGACGTCCTGGTGCACCCGCAGTCCATCGTCCACGGCATGGTCGAGTTCTCGGACCGTTCGGTGGTGGCACAGCTCGGCGCGCCGGACATGCGGATTCCGATCGCCCATTGCCTAGGTTGGCCGGAGCGCATCAAGGGTCCGTCGGCCCGACTCGATCTCGCCAAGATCGGCACGCTGACCTTCGAGGCCCCGGACTTCGAGCGGTTCCCCGGTCTGCGGCTGGCCTACGATTCGCTGCGCACCGGGCGCGGTGCGACGACGGTGTTCAATGCCGCCAACGAGGTCGCCGTCGCGGCCTTCATCGGCGGCCACATCCGCTTTGGTGCGATCGCCCGCCTGGTCGAGGCGACCCTCGAGAGCTGGACGCGCTCAGGTAATTTGGCACCTCTGACGTCCGCGGACGACGCCATCGCCATTGACCATGATGCGCGAAAAAGGGCCGCGGGCCTCTTGCCTCAAATCGCCGCAAAAGCATCTTAACGGGTTGGATGGGCCGCTGGCCCGTCGGGAAGGTCATCGATGTCCGAATTTTTCCACCATATCTTCAATACCTTGAGCCACGGCCTTCTCGGCTACATCGTCCCGTTCCTGTTCGTGCTGACGATCGTGGTGTTTTTCCACGAGCTCGGCCATTTCCTGATCGCACGCTGGGCCGGCGTGAAGGTGTTGACGTTTTCGCTCGGATTTGGCCCAGAACTGATCGGTTTCAACGACCGCCACAACACCCGCTGGAAGATCTCGGCGATCCCGCTCGGCGGCTACGTGAAGTTCTTCGGCGACGAATCCGAGGCCTCGACGCCGTCGGCCGAGGCGCTCGCGAAGATGACGGCCGAGGAGCGCGCCGACAGCTTCCACCACAAGACCGTCGGCCAGCGCGCCGCGATCGTCGCGGCCGGCCCGATCGCCAACTTCATCCTGGCGGTCATCATCTTCGCCGGCATGGCGCTGTATTTCGGCAAGCCGAACACGACCCCGCGGGTCGATGCGGTGCAGCCGGACAGCGTCGCGGCCGCCGCCGGCTTCAAGGACGGTGACATCATTGCCGCCATCGACGGCCGGTCGATCGAGACCTTCGCCGACATGCAGCGCGTCGTCTCGGTCAGCGCCGGCACGGAATTGTCCTTCCTGGTCAAGCGGGACGGCACGGAACTCACCCTCAAGGCGACGCCGGCGCTCAAGGAGGTCAAGGACCTGTTCGGCAACAGCCACCGGATCGGCGTGCTCGGCATCCAGTACAACGCCAAGCCGGACGAATCGCGGTCGATCCCGGTCGGGTTCCTCGAATCGATCAAGATCGGCTTCGAGCAGGTCTGGTTCATCATCTCCACGACCTTCAAGTTCATCGCCTCGCTGTTCGCGGGCGCCGGGAGTGCCGGCGACGTCGGCGGTCCGATCCGAATCGCTCAACTCTCGGGACAGGCGGCCAGCCTCGGCTTCCAGTTCGTTGTGCAGCTGTGCGCGACGCTGTCGGTCTCGATCGGGCTGCTGAACCTGTTCCCGGTTCCGCTGCTCGATGGCGGACACCTGTTGTTCTACGGGGTCGAGGCCGTCCGCGGCCGGCCGCTGTCGGAGCGGGCGCAGGAGATGGGGTTCCGAATCGGCCTCGGGCTGGTCCTCATGCTCATGGTCTTTGCAACCTATAACGATATCCTTCACCTCGCCGGGTCCTGAGCGCGGCTTTTTTACGACGTGGCCGTTAGGCAACGTTTTGAAACGAATTTGAAAATTCAGAGAGATCCGGCGTTTGCCGTCGGGTCCAAATTGGCTACAAGCGAACGACAAATGGGAATCTGTCGGGTTCGTAGGGGTACGGAACCGGCAACGGAATATAAGGGCGCGTAGCGCATGAAGTTCGGATTGCGGGTGCGGGGGGGCTTGGCGGCCGCCTTTATCATGTTCGCCGGACCGGTGGCTTTGCCGCTGGCGAGCGTGGTTCTTTCGTCGCCAGCTGCGGCGCAGACGGTCAACTCGATCGAAGTGGTCGGCAACCGCCGCGTCGAGCTGGAGACCATCCGCTCATACTTCAAGCCGGGCCCCGGCGGGACGCTCGACGCCGGTCGGGTCGATGACGGCCTCAAGGCGCTGATCGAGACGGGCCTGTTCTCCGACGTGAAGATCAATCGCCAGGGTGGGCGCCTGATCGTCACGGTCGTCGAGAACCCCGTGATCGGCCGCGTCGCCTTCGAAGGCAACAAGAAGGTCAAGGACGAGCAGCTCCAGGCGGAAGTGCAGTCGAAGCCGCGCGGCACGCTCTCGCGCCCGATGGTGCAGTCCGACGCCCAGCGCATTGCGGAGATCTACCGCCGTTCGGGCCGTTACGACGTGCGCGTCACGCCGGAGATGATCGAGCAGCCGAACAACCGCGTCGACCTGATCTTCACGATCGAGGAAGGCGCCAAGACCGGCGTGAAGTCGATCGAGTTCGTCGGCAACAACGCCTTTTCGTCCTATCGCCTCAAGGACGTCATCAAGACCCGCGAGACCAACCTCCTGAGCTTCCTCGGCTCGGGCGACGTCTACGATCCGGACCGTGTCGAGGCCGATCGCGACCTGATTCGCCGCTTCTACCTGAAGAACGGTTATGCCGACGTGCAGGTCGTGGCCGCGCTCAGCGAGTACGATCCGGAGCGCAAGGGCTTCCTCGTGACCTTCAAGATCGAGGAAGGCCAGCAGTACCGGGTCGGTTCGGTCGACTTCCAGTCGTCGATCGCGACGCTCGACGGCAACACGCTGCGCGGCTATTCGCGCGTCAGCGTCGGCTCGCTCTATAATGTCGAGAACATCGAGAAATCGGTCGAGGAGATGCAGATCGAGGCATCGCGGCGCGGCTACGCGTTCGCGGTGGTCCGCCCGCGCGGTGATCGCAACTTCGAGGCCCACACCGTGTCGGTCGTGTTCGCCATCGACGAGGGCCCGCGCACCTATATCGAGCGCATCAACATTCGCGGCAACACCCGCACCCGCGACTACGTCATTCGCCGCGAGTTCGACATCTCCGAGGGCGACGCCTACAACCGCGCCCTGGTGGACCGTGCCGAGCGCCGCCTGAAGAACCTCGACTTCTTCAAGGACGTAAAGATCGTCACCGAGCCGGGCTCGTCGAGCGACCGGGTGGTCCTGAACGTCAACCTGGAAGAGAAATCCACGGGCGACTTCTCGATCTCCGGCGGCTACTCGACCACGGACGGCGCACTGGCCGAGGTCTCGATCTCCGAGCGCAACTTCCTGGGCCGCGGCCTGTTCGCCAAGGCGTCGGTGACCTACGGCCAGTTCGCCCGCGGCTACTCGCTGTCCTTCGTCGAGCCCTATCTGCTCGACTACCGGGTTGCGCTGGGCCTCGACCTGTATCAGCGCCAGCAGCTCGCCAACAACTTCATCTCCTACGGCACCAAGACGCTCGGCTTCAGCCCTCGCCTCGGCTTCCAGCTGCGTGAAGACCTGTCGCTGCAGCTGCGTTACTCGATCTACCGCCAGGAGATCACGCTGCCGACGACGCTGTCGGACTGTAACAACGTCGCTGCTGGATCCCTGATAGGTAACCGCTTCGTGCCGTTCAATCCGACGCCAGCCTTCATCAACACGCCGACGGCGCAGGGTGGTTTGGGCGGCGTCGATCCGACCGGCAACAACGGCCTGGGCTGTTTCGCCAATGGTGAAGCCTCGCTGCCGGTGCGTCAGGAGCTGGCGGGGGGGGCAACGCTGACCTCGGCGCTGGGCTACACGCTGAACTACAACACGCTCGACAACACCAAGAACCCGACCGACGGCCTGCTGGTCGACTTCAAGCAGGACTTCGCGGGTGTTGGCGGCGACGTGTCGTACCTGAAGACCGCGTTCGATGCGAAGTACTTCACCCCGCTGGTGTCGGACATTGTCAGCATCGTCCACCTCCAGGGCGGTATCCTGAACAAGATCGGCAACACGCAGTTGCGCATGCTCGATCACTTCCAGATGGGTCCGAACCTGGTTCGTGGTTTCGCCCCGAACGGCATCGGTCCGCGTGACATCAATCCGTTCGGTACGCAGGATGCGCTTGGCGGCACCAAGTATTGGGGCGCTTCGCTCGAATTGCAGATGCCGTTCTGGTTCCTGCCCAAGGAGACGGGCCTGAAGGGTGCTGTTTACGCCGATGCGGGCGGTCTGTGGGGTTATCAGGGGACGACGGGTTGGGCGCTGACGGGCGAAGTCAACCAGGCGGGCTGTGTCAAGCCGACGCGCAACCCGAACAACGCCGGCACCTGCCTCGGCCTGCAGTTCGACGACCAGAATACGGTCCGGACGTCGGTCGGTGTGGGTCTGGTGTGGGCGTCGCCGTTCGGTCCGCTGCGCTTCGACTACGCGATCCCGCTCACCAAGGGTCAGTTCGACCGGACGCAGGAATTCCGGTTCGGCGGCGGTACCTCGTTCTGAGCCTGGGCCGATCGAATCCGGGTTGGCGTCGACCAACCCCGCCGGTGTAAGAGATGGGAGCTCGGTTCCGGGACACCGGAGCCGGGCTCTGACTTTTTGTCCTGAGAGTACGACTTGTCCCGAGAGTACGACGGAATGGCCCAGCCGACCTTCTTCCAATCGCCGCCGCCCACGACGCTGGCGGCGATCGCAGTCGCCGCCAAGGCGACCCTGGTCGACCCGTCCCGCGGCGAGCAGGTGATCAAGGGACTGGCGTCGCTCGACGAGGCCGGCCCGATGCATCTGGCGTTTTTCGACAACCTTAAATACGCCGACCAGCTCGCCGGGACCAAGGCGGGCGCCTGCCTGGTCAGTCCCCGATTCGAGGCGCGCGTGCCGTCCCATGTCGCGGTGGTCCGCGCCAATCAGCCGTTCCGCGCCTTCGTGCAGCTTGCGCGTGAGTTCCATGCCGACGCACTGCGGCCGCAGCCCTGGTTCGGCGACGACGGACTCTCGCCCCAAGCCATCATCGATCCCACCGCGCGGCTGGAGGACGGCGTCATCGTCGAGCCGCTGGCGGTGATCGGCGCCCATGTCGAGATCGGCTCGGGGACGATCGTTGGTGCGGGTGCTGTGATCGGCCCCCACGTCAAGATCGGTCGCGACTGCAATGTCGGCGCCCGCACCGTCATTCAGTGCGCGCTGATCGGCAATGACGTCCTGATCCATCCCGGCTGCAGCATCGGCCAGGACGGCTACGGCTTCATCTTCTTCGGCGCGGATGGGCACACCAAGGTGCCGCAGACCGGGCGGGTGCTGATCCAGAACCACGTCGAGGTCGGCGCCGGCACGACGATCGATCGTGGCAGCCTGCGCGACACGGTCATCGGCGAGGGCACCAAGATCGACAACCAGGTGCAGATTGGCCACAATGTCACAATCGGGCGGCATTGCCTGCTGGCGGCCCAGATCGGGCTGGCAGGCAGCCTCACGATCGGCGACAACGTCGCGCTTGGAGCGAAAGTCGGTATCAACAATCACCTGACGATCGGCGATGGTGCCCAAGTGACCGCGATGAGCGGCGTCAAGGACGACATTCCGCCGAACGGCCGGTGGGGCGGCTTCTTCGCCAAGCCGACCAAGCAGTGGTTCCGCGAGATCGTCGCCGTGGAACGGCTGGTGCGCGATCAGACGGCGGCGAACAGGGACGAGGGGCGGGAGTGATGGACGAGTCACCCATCAGGTTTGCGGACATCGACATCAACGAGATTCTGAAGACGCTGCCGCACCGTAACCCGTTTCTCCTGATCGACCGCGTGAAGAACATCCGGGCCGACTACAGCGGCATCGGCGTCAAGAACGTCTCGTTCAACGAGCCGTGCTTCCAGGGCCATTTCCCGGAACGGCCGGTCTATCCGGGCGTGCTGATGATCGAGGGCATGGCGCAGACGGCGGGCGTGATCGGCATCAAGTCGGTCGAGGGCACGGAAAAGCCGCGCGCGGTGTATTTCCTCACCATCGACAAGTGCAAGTTCCGGAAGCCCGTGCTGCCCGGCCAGACCATCGAGTACCACATGCGCTCGATTGGCCGGCGCAAGACGATGTGGTGGTTCCACGGCGATGCCAAGGTCGACGGCGTCGTCGTCGCCGAGGCCGATGTCGGCGCGATGCTGACCGACTGACGGACTGGTAGAAAGTTGATTGCGTCGAAATGAGCAAGATTGATCCCACCGCACGCGTCGAGGATGGCGCCGTCATCGGTGAGGGCACCGTGATCGGTCCTTACTGCATCGTCGGCCCCAACGTCGTGATCGGGGCCAACTGCAAGCTGATCAGCCACGTCCAGATCATGGGCCACACCACGCTCGGCGATGACAACGTGATCTCGCCCTTTGTTGTGCTCGGCGGCGCGCCGCAGGATCTCAGCTATCGCGGCGAGCCGCATCGGCTCGAGATCGGCTCCGGCTGCACCTTCCGCGAAGGCGTGACGATGAACATCGGCACCACCAAGGGCGGCGGTCTCACCAAGGTCGGCAATGCCGGCTTCTTCATGAACAACGCCCATGTCGCCCACGATTGCGTGGTCGGCGACAACGTCATCTTCGCAACCTCGGCCACACTTGGCGGCCATGTCGAGGTCGGTGATGCCGTCTACATCGGCGGCCTGTCCGCGGTGCATCAGTTCACCCGCATCGGCCACGGCGTGATGGTCGGCGGCGTCTGCGGCGTACGCGGCGATATCATTCCGTATGGCCTCGCCAACGGTCAGTATGCCGCGCTCGAAGGTCTCAACGTCATTGGCATGAAGCGCCGCAAGTTCACCCGTGAGCGCCTCGCCACGGTGCGTGCCTTCTATCAAAAGCTGTTCCACGGTCCGGGCGTGTTCGCCGATCGCCTCGCGGCGGTGCAGCCGCTCGCTGGCGAGGATCCCGCGATTGCCGAGATTCTCGCCTTCATCGATGGCGGCCGACATCGCGCCTTGTGCCTGCCCGAGATCGGCAGGCCGGCCATCGAGCCGTAGCGCCATGGCGCCCGCCGCCGACACCTCTCCGCCGATCGGCATGATCGCCGCGGGCGGGGTGCTGCCTTTCGCGGTCGCCGACGCCATCGTCGCGCGCGGCCAGACGCCGGTGCTGTTCGCCCTGAAGGGCATCTGCGATCCAAAGCCGCTGGCGCGCTTCCGGCATCACTGGATCGGCCTCGGGCAGCTCGGCAATGCCCTGAAGCTGCTGAAGGCCGAGGGCGTCCGCGATCTCATGTTCATCGGCAATCTCGTTCGTCCGGCCGTGTCGGAGATCCGCTTCGACTGGGGCACGCTGCGCGAGCTGCCCTACATCTGGTCGGCCTTTCGCGGCGGTGACGATCATCTGCTGTCCGGCGTCGGCCGCATCTTCGAGCGCCACGGCTTTCACATGATCGGCGTCAAGGACGTCGCCCCCAATCTGCTCGTGCCCGAAGGACGGCTGACGCGGAGCGGGCCCACCGATCTGGTGACCGGCGACATCGCCAAAGGAATGTCCGTGCTCCGCGCCATGGCGCCGTTCGATGTCGGGCAGGCGGTGGTCGTGATCGACGGCCACGTCGTTGCGCTCGAGGATATCGAGGGCACCGACGGGCTGCTGGCCCGCGTGGCGCGGCTGCGCGCCGATCGCCGCATTCGTGCTGCCGCCGGGCGCGGCGTGCTGGTGAAGGCGCCCAAGGCCGGCCAGGACCTCCGCTACGACCTGCCGACCATCGGGCCGCGCACCGTCGAGGGGCTTTCAGCCGCGGGTCTCGCCGGAGTCGCCGTGGCTGCCGCCTATACCCTGCTCGCCGATCCCCAGGAGACGGTGGCTGCCGCCGATCGGGCGGGGGTGTTCATCACGGGCGTGAGCGCGTGACGCCGCAGCCTCCGGCGGCCCCGGCCATCCGAAGGATCTGCCTGGTCGCGACCGAAGAGTCCGGCGACCGCCTCGGCGCCAGTCTGATGAAGGTGCTGCGCCAGCGGCTCGGCGACGGCGTCGAATTCTCCGGCGTCGGTGGCCGCGGCATGATCGGCGAGGGGCTGGTCTCGATGTTTCCGATCGAGGAGCTCTCGATCGTCGGCTTTACGGCGGTGCTGAAGCAGCTCCCGAAGATCCTGCGCCTGATCCGCGGCACGGCGGATGCGATCGTTGCAGCTCAGCCCGACGTGCTCGTGATCATCGACAGCCCGGATTTCACCCAGCGGGTGGCGAAGAAGGTTCGTGCCCGCGACGCCACGATTCCGATCGTGAACTACGTCGCCCCCACCGTGTGGGCGTGGCGGCCAGGCCGTGCCAGGGCGATGCGCGGCTATGTCGATCACGTGCTGGGTCTGTTGCCGTTCGAGCCGGAGGCGTTCCGCAGGCTCGGCGGCCCGCCCTGCACCTATGTCGGCCATCCCCTGATCGAGCAGCTTGCAACGCTCCGGCCGAATGCGGCCGAGCAGCAGCGCCGTGACGCCAAACCCCCGATTCTTCTCGTGCTGCCGGGAAGCCGGCGCAGCGAGGTCGCGCGTCACATCGCCGTCTTCGGTGAGACGCTGGCGCGGCTGCGGGCGCAGGACGTCGCGTTCGAGGCCGTGGTGCCGACCACGCCGCATCTCGAAGCGGCGGTGAGGGCAGGGGTAGCGAACTGGGAGGTCGCGCCGCAGATCGTCACCGCCGAGGCCGAGAAGCGGGCCGCTTTCAGGAGCGCCCATGCGGCGCTCGCCAAATCCGGCACGGTCACGCTGGAGCTCGCGATCTCCGGAGTGCCGATGGTCACGGCCTATCGGGTCGGCGAGGTCGAAGCCTTCATCTTGCGACGTCTCATCAAGGTCCAATCCGTGATCCTCGCCAATCTCGTGATCGGCGACAACGTCATCCCGGAATTCCTGCAGGAAGCCTGCACCGCCGACAATCTCGTGCCCGTGCTGGCGGATCTGTTGAGCAACGGTCCGATCCGCGCGCGTCAGGTCGAGGCGTTCAATCGCCTCGACGCCATCATGTCGACCGGCGCATCGTCACCGAGCATGCGCGCCGCCGACATCGTGCTGGAGACGATGCGCGGGGGACGGGCAGGGAACTAATCAGGTCGAGTCCGAGCTACAGTCTAAGCGCCGCGAGAGGTGTAAAACGATGGTCGACCAAGACGATCTCCCCTGGGAGGGACAATGCGCCGATGCCGCGTACACGTTCGCATTGCGATGCGCGGAATTGTCTGCGCGAAACCCTCACAGTTTGCCTGCGCCGCTGAACGAGATCATCGGCACCTTGATGACAGAGCTATGGGACCGGAATTTCAGCCAAACTGACATCCGTGTGGCCTTCGACGCAGCCGTGCGAGGTATGCCGCGTTACGCCGCGGGATCAGAGCGACGCAGCCCGACGTCCACAAGGTTGGCGACCGACGATTGGCGTGCCGCCGACGGATAGGCGATGAGTCCAGCGACTCGCCGACAGAACGCGCCGCGCGACGGTGGGCCTGCTGCCGCCTTGCGGCGACCGCTTTGCCCACCTACGGCGGCTCGCCGAGTCGCTCACTTCAACTGCTCCACAAGAAAGCTGGTCGTTCGTGTGAGCGCGTCCGTTGCCTTGGACACTTTTAACGGGCTGTCGCGGCTCAATCGGCAGTCGGCCTTTGTTCCGCGGCTCGAAGCTCTACGAGTGCACCATTCGCACGAGATCTTTTCCGAGCTGCTCCAAGCTCAGAAACAAATTCGAGGCTTCGGCCAAAAAGACGAAGAGGAATGCATGCACCAGATACATGCGGTTGCCGAGCGTAACGAGCATACGTTCGATGATGACGCGCGGATATGAAGGCCTGGTGAAAAGCACGACGAATGCCACGCCAAGGACCAACGAGCCGATCACGTCGCTTGGATAGTGGAACGCAAAGGCGACCCTGGATAGCGCAACGACGACGGTCGCCCAAAGAAAGCAAAGCCATCCAGCCCATCTGTTCTCGATGAACACCACCGTCGCGAGGCCGAAGAACAACGTCGCGGTGTCGCTGGGAAACGAGCTCTGGCGGTCCCAGTTCCAGGGTACGGCGATGGAGTTCACATGAAGCGCCGGGTCCAGGAGAGGACGCGTGTGGACAAAGACGTGAAACTGGAGCCAGACCGACAGCATCGTCGCCAGGCAGACTCCGAGCAGCCCTGCCAGCATGCGACTCCGGCGCTTTGCACAATCGTCCACGAACCACAGCGCGACCAGCGAGCCGAATATCGGAATTCCTCTGAACAGGGAATTGGTCGCAAGCTCATAGAGACCGGCATGCGTTCCGGCGAGCGCGTTCATTCCAAGCAACAGGTCCTGATCCAAATTGCCGGTCATCTCCTTAGCCAAGTCTAAATATAACTGCGGGACAGCCATCACTCGCAGACTGCGTCAATCGGCAGCAAGCAGAACATGCGATTTTGGTTAACCCTGCCGCCCGCGGCGTCGTCGTATGCCCGGTCCCACATGATCATGTCTCCAGCATCAGCCCGAGACGGTCCTCGTCGAGAGGCTACGCCGTGGCGCCGTCCCCCCGTCTTGCTGATCGGTTCGCCGATCGACGGTTGGGACTGCCGCGTTGCCGATCTTTGCGACGCATCCCAAGCTTCGGCGCAAGAGCATCCAGCCGTAACGAAAAAGGCCCATCCAGCGTGCTGGACGGGCCTTTGGTGATTTGATGTCTCGCGGCGGGCGCGATCAGCCGCGCTTGTCCATCTCGACGTAGCTGCGCGTGGTCACGCCGGTGTAGAGCTGGCGCGGACGGCCGATCTTCTGCTGCGGATCCTCGATCATCTCGCTCCACTGGCTGATCCAGCCGACGGTGCGGGCGACCGCGAACAGCACGGTGAACATGGAGACCGGGAAGCCCATCGCCTTCAGCGTGATGCCCGAGTAGAAATCGACGTTCGGGTAGAGCTTGCGGTCGATGAAGTACTGATCGCTGAGCGCGATCTTCTCCAGCTCCAGCGCGACCTTGAGCATCTGATCGTCGGCGTGGCCCGTCTCCTTGAGCACCGCGTGACACATCTTCTGCATGATCTTGGCGCGCGGATCGTAGTTCTTGTAGACGCGATGGCCGAAGCCCATCAGGCGCACGTCGCTGTTCTTGTCCTTCACCTTGGCGATGAATTCCGGAATCTTGTCGACGGTGCCGATCTCGGCCAGCATGTTCAGCGCAGCCTCGTTGGCGCCGCCATGCGCCGGGCCCCACAGGCAGGCGATGCCGGCGGCGATGCAGGCGAACGGGTTGGCGCCCGACGAGCCGGCGATGCGCACCGTGGAGGTCGAGGCGTTCTGCTCGTGATCGGCGTGCAGGATGAAGATCTTGTCGAGCGCGTCGGCGAGCACCGGGTTCGGCTTGTACTCCTCGCACGGCACGGCGAAGCACATGTTCAGGAAGTTCTCGGCGAAGGACAGCGAGTTCTTCGGATAAACGAAGGGCTGGCCGATGGTGTATTTGTAGGCCATCGCCGCCAGCGTCGGGATCTTCGCGATCATCCGCATCGACGCGATCATGCGCTGCTTCGGATCGTTGATGTCGGTGGAGTCGTGGTAGAACGCGGCGAGCGCGCCGACCGAAGCGACCATGACCGCCATCGGATGCGCGTCGCGGCGGAAGCCGTGGAAGAAGCGCGACATCTGCTCGTGCACCATCGTGTGGTGGGTCACGCGATAGTCGAAATCCTGCTTCTGGGCCTTGGTGGGGAGCTCCCCGTACAGCAGCAGATAGCAGGTCTCCAGGAAGTCGCCCTTCTCGGCGAGCTGCTCGATCGGATATCCGCGGTATTCGAGGACGCCGGCGTCGCCGTCGATATAGGTGATCTTGGACTGGCAGCTGCCGGTCGAGGTGAAGCCGGGGTCATAGGTGAACATCCCGGTCTGGGCGTAGAGCTTGCCGATGTCGATGACGTCGGGACCCACGGTGCCGCTCAGGATCGGAAGATCGAAATTCTTGTTGCCGACGGTGAGCGTCGCGGTCTTGCTTGCGGATTTTGCGTCCATCGTTTGTCCCCGATGAGATCGTTAGGCTTGGCCCTTGTTCTTTGTGAGAGATGGCAGGGCGGGTGGACTTTATCTAGTGCGGCGGCTTTGACATTCGCGTCACTGTCGCTGCCAACAGCTTAAGAAGGTCAAATCCGAAACCGTACTGGAATCTTATGCTTACTAGTGTCCTTCGGCCCAAACATCGCTCAACGAGCCCGCCGCAACGTGTGAAGAATGTCCGAGCCGGGAAAACCAGCGGGTGCCGCGCAAATGCGTATCGTATTGCCCTGTGCGCTGCAAGATGGGGGTCCATGAGACCTTATGAGGTGGTCTGGTCCTCCAGACGGCCCAAGGATTCATCACGCCCCAGGATTGCCAGAACGTCGAAAATACCGGGTGAGGTGGTTCGGCCGGTGAGCGCCGCGCGCAGCGGCTGCGCCACCGCGCCCAGCTTGAGATTGTTGGCCTCGGCAAACGCACGCAGCGCGGCTTCCGTGGCCGGTCCGCTCCAGGACTCGACAGCGGCCAGCGCGTCATGCAGCCGGCCGATCAAGGCGCGGCTGTCCGGCGTCAGCAGGGCGGCGGCCTTGGCGTCGATCGGAAGCGGCCGGTCGGCAAAGATGAAGGCGGCGCCGTCGATCAGCTCCAAGAGTGTCTTGGCGCGTTCCTTCAGGCTCGGCATCGCCAAAGTGAGCTGCGCGCGCGTGGCGTCGTTGAGCTTGGCTTTGAGAGCCGCGCCGTTCGGCACGTAATTCAGCACGTCCTCGAACTGCCGCACCAGCGCCGCATCGTCGCTGTGACGGATGTAGTGGCCGTTGAGGTTCTCGAGCTTGGCGAAATCGAAGCGCGCCGCCGAGCGGCCGATCGCCGGCAGGTCGAAAGCTTCGATCATCTCCTCGGTGGAGAAGATCTCCTGGTCGCCATGGCTCCAGCCGAGCCGTACCAGGTAATTGCGCAGCGCCGACGGCAGATATCCCATCGCGCGGTAAGCGTCGACGCCGAGCGCGCCGTGGCGCTTCGACAGCTTCGAGCCGTCGGGCCCGTGAATCAGCGGGATGTGCGACATCGACGGCACCGTCCAGCCGAGCGCATCGTAGATCTGCTTCTGGCGCGCGGCGTTGATCAGATGGTCGTCGCCGCGGATGATGTGGGTGACGCCCATGTCGTGGTCGTCGACGACCACCGCCAGCATGTAGGTCGGATTGCCATCGCCTCGCAGCAGCACGAGGTCGTCGAGGTTCTCGTTCTGCCAGACCACGCGGCCCTGCACCTGATCCTCGATCACGGTCTCGCCGGTCAGGGGCGCCCGCAGCCGGATCGTCGGCTTGACGCCTTCGGGCGCCTCCTTGGGATCGCGGTCGCGCCACAGCCCGTCATAGAGCCGGGTGCGCCCTTCCGCGCGCGCCTTCTCGCGCATCGCCGTCAGCTCCTCGGCGGTGGCATAGCAGCGATACGCCATGCCGCTGGCGAGCAGTTGCTCGGCGACCTCGCGATGGCGCGCGGCGCGGCTATATTGGTAGATGACCTCGCCGTCCCAACCGAGCTCGAGCCATTTCAGCCCGTCGAGGATGGCGTCGATCGCCGCCGTCGTCGAGCGCTCGCGGTCGGTGTCCTCGATTCTGAGCAGCATCTTGCCGCCGCGGCCCCGCGCATACAGCCAGTTGAACAGGGCCGTCCGGGCACCTCCGATGTGGAGAAAGCCGGTCGGAGAGGGGGCAAAGCGTGTGACGATCGGGGAGGTCATGGGCGGCAGCACGAAATCCAGGCAGGGGCTATGAAGGGCGGGGGGTGTATAGCAGGCCTATCGCATAACTAAAGCCTTCCTTGGGGGAGGCGGATTTGGCAGATAGGCTGCCAAATTCCGGAGCAGGATATTCTTGATGACCACGACGACAGACACGGCGGCGACGGCAGAGGCAGGGCGCGACTTCATCCGCGACATCGTCCAGGCCGATCTCGACAGCGGCAGGCACAAGACGGTCGTCACCCGGTTCCCCCCGGAGCCGAACGGCTACCTGCATATCGGCCATGCCAAGTCGATCGGTCTCAACTTCGGCATTGCCCAGGAGTTCGGCGGCCGCTGCAATCTGCGCTTCGACGACACCAATCCGACCAAGGAAGAGCAGGAATATATCGACTCCATCCAGGCTGACGTGCGCTGGCTCGGCTATGACTGGGGCGACAACCTGTTCTTCGCCTCGGACTATTTCGAGCGGCTCTACGACTGGGCCGAGGGCCTGATCAAGGCCGGCTTGGCCTATGTCGACGACCAGACGCAGGAGGAGATCCGGCTGGCGCGCGGCACGCTGACCGAGCCCGGCAGGAACAGCCCGTTCCGCGACCGCTCGGTCGAGGAGAATCTCGACCTGTTCCGGCGCATGAAGGCCGGCGAATTTCCCAACGGCGCGCGCGTGCTGCGCGCCAAGATCGACATGGCCGCCGGCAACATCAACCTGCGCGACCCGGTGCTGTACCGGATCCTGCACGCCCATCACCCGCGCACCGGCGACACCTGGAAGATCTATCCGAGCTACGACTACGCCCACGGCCAGTCGGATGCGATCGAGGGCGTGACGCATTCGATCTGCACGCTCGAATTCGAGGACCATCGTCCGCTCTATGACTGGTTCCTGGACAAGCTGCCGGTGCCGTCACATCCGCACCAGTACGAGTTCGCGCGCCTCAACCTGACCTACACGCTGCTGTCGAAACGCGTGCTGACGCGGCTGGTGCAGGACGGCCATGTGTCCGGCTGGAACGATCCGCGCATGCCGACCATCGCCGGGCTGAAGCGCCGCGGCGTGCCGCCGGCGGCGGTGCGCGAGTTCATCAAGCGCATCGGCATCGCCAAGGCCAACAGCATCGTCGATGTCGGCATGCTCGAATTCTGCATTCGCGAGGAGCTCAATCGCACGGCGCAGCGCCGGATGGCGGTGCTGCGGCCCTTGAAGGTGGTGATCGAGAACTACCCGGAAGGCCAGGTCGAGGAGCTCGAGGCGATCAACCACCCCGACGACGCTTCCGCCGGCACGCGCAAGATCGCCTTCGGCCGCGAGCTCTATATCGAGCAGGACGACTTCATGGAGAACCCGCCGAAGAAGTTCTTCCGGCTGTCCCCGGGCAACGAGGTGCGGCTGCGCTACGCCTATTTCATCAGGTGCCGCGACGTGATCAAGAACGACGCCGGCGAGATCGTCGAGCTGCGCTGTACCTATGATCCGGCCACCAAGGGCGGCAACGCGCCCGATGGCCGCAAGGTCAAGGCGACGATGCACTGGCTGCCGGCGGCGCAGTCGCTGAAGGCCGAGATCCGCATCTACAATCAGCTGTTCGCCAATCCGAGCCCCAATGCGGCCGACTTCACCGCCGATCTCAATCCCAACTCGTTGGAAGTGCTGACCGACGCCCGCATCGAGCCGGCGATCGCCGCGAGCAATTCGGACGCGCCGATGCAGTTCGAGCGCCAGGGCTACTTTGTGCGCGATCCGGACTCGACGCCCGACAAGCTCGTGTTCAATCGTACCATCGGCCTGCGCGACACGTTTGCGAAGGAGGTCGCCAAGGGCTGAGGCGAGCGGAAGCCGCGGGACGCTTGCAGCTCAGCTGATCGCGTCCTGGCCGGCGTTCGTCAGGGTCGGCACACCGTCGGTGAGCTCGACGAGCCCGCGCTCGGCGAGGAGCGAGAGGTCTTCCTCGGCGACTGGGGACAGCGTGAGCCGGTGGGCCTTGATGTCCCGGAGAGTCCAGCGGAGGTGGATCGCCCTCTCGAGCGCGAGATCGGCGAAGGGGTCGTCAATACCTTTAGGGTCCATACTCCGATAAGCGCGTGCGATGCGAAAAGTTCCAAGCCAGGTGCGCGTGCAGAAAGCCAGGATTCCCGTTCCGTTCTGCTAGGCGGCCTCGCGCAGCTTCCGATAGCCTTCCCGCCCGGTCGGGTAGCGGGTGGTGTTGGCAATGGCGGAGCCGGTCAGGCCGCCAGCAGGACGTCCAGGAGGGCGGCGCGGGATCGCGGGCGTGATGGCCGACGTCTGGCCGCCGCGGGGCGCGCTGGCCGGCGGCTGGCCCGCGGTCGGCTCGAGTGCCTCGTCGGCATTCGCCGCGCGCCTCAAGATCTGGGCGGCCGAGGAGGCCGGGGCGGGCCGGCTGCTGCCCTGGGTGCCGGTGGCATTCGGGGCCGGCATCGCGCTGTATTTCACCGCCGATCACGAGCCTGTGCTCTGGATCGCCGCGATCGCGGCGGCGCTGCTCTGCCTCGTCGCCATCATGATGCGGCGGCATCGGCTGTTTCCGGCGGCCGTGATGATCGCGGCGGCGGCGTGCGGCTTTGCCACCGCGACCATCAAGACCGCGTGGGTGGCGCATCCGGTGCTGGCGCGGCCGCTGTATTCGGTGGCGCTGTCCGGCTTCGTCGAGGCGCGCGACATCCGCGAGCGCAGCGACCGCATCGTGCTGCGCGTCACCGCGATGGAGAGCCCGCGCAACGCGATCACGCTGGCGCGCGTGCGGCTCGCGGTGCGCAAGGGCGCGGCGCCCGAGGTCGGCAGCTTCGTGCAGCTCAAGGCGCGGCTGCTGCCGCCGATGGCCCCGGTGCGGCCGGGCTCCTACGATTTCGCGCGCGACATGTTCTTCCAGGGCATCGGCGCCTCCGGCTTCGTGATGGGCGCGATCACGACGGCGCCGCCGCCCCAGGCCGTCGGCTTCGGCCTGGGCTATGCGGCGGCCATGCAGGGCCTGCGCGACGCGATCGACGCACGCATCCGCGCCCGCCTGTCGGGCGACGAGCGGGCGATTGCCACCGCGCTGCTGACAGGCCGGCGCGACGCCATCACGCCCGATGTCAACGACGCGATGTTCGTCTCCGGTCTCGGCCATGTGCTGTCGATCTCAGGCTATCACATGGCGGTCGTGGCCGGCGTCGTGTTCTTCGCCGTGCGCGCGCTGCTGGCGCTGATCCCAGGCCTTACCGTCAGCCACCCGATCAAGAAATGGGCGGCGGCCGCGGCGCTGGTCGCGGCGGCGTTCTATCTGTTGCTCTCAGGCGCGGAGGTCGCGACCCAGAGATCGTTCTTCATGACGGCCGTGGTGCTGATCGCGGTCATGGTCGACCGCCGCGCCGTCACTTTCCGCACGCTCGCGGTCGCGGCGATGATCGTGCTGATCGCAGCCCCCGAGGCGCTGGTGCATCCGAGCTTCCAGATGTCGTTCGCGGCAACGCTCGGCCTGGTCGCGCTGGTGCAGTTCGGCCTGCCCAGGCTGTTCGCGACGCCGGACAGCTCCACGACGCAGCGCGTCGCGCTGTGGGGCGGGCGCGAGCTCGCGATGCTGCTGCTGGCCTCGCTGATCGCCGGGCTCGCGACCACGCCCTATGCCGCCTTCCATTTCCATCGCGTGACGCCCTATGGCGTGCTCGCCAATCTCGCGGCGATGCCGGTGGTCTCGGCGCTGGTGATGCCGGCCGGCCTGATGGGCCTGCTGGCGGCGCCGTTCGGCCTGGACGGCATCTGGTGGTCGCTGATGGGCCTCGGCATCGACTGGATGATCGCGGTGACGCGCTGGGTGGCGGCGCTGCCGGGCGCGGTCGGGCGCATCCCGGCCTTCGGCATCGGCCCGCTGATCCTGGCCAGCCTGGGCGTCATCCTGATCGGCCTGCTGCGCACACCGCTGCGCTGGTTGGGCGCCGTGATGCTCTCGGCCGCCACCGTCTGGGCGGCCGCGACGCCGCTGCCCGACGTCCTGGTCGCCGGCGATGGGCGCGCGGTGGCGGTGCGCGGCCGTGACGGACGCCTGCATGTGATGCGCGCCGGCAAGGATGTGTTCGCCACCAAGGAGTGGCTCGCGGCCGACGCCGATGCCCGGCTGCCGGCGGACGCCTCGCTCGCCGATGGCGTCTCCTGCGACGAGGCGGGCTGCGTGGTCGCGATGGCCGACGGCCGCTTCGCCGCCATGACCTTGCGCGCTGAGGCGCTCGCCGACGATTGCGCCCGTGTCGCGCTGATCGTCACCGCGCGCGCCGCGCCGTCATCCTGCGCGGCGGCCGTGATCGATCGCGAGCGGCTGCGGCAGCAGGGCGCCTTGTTGCTGGTGCAGCAGGGCAAAGGCTTCGCCGTGACGCCGGCGCGCGCCGGCGGCACTGACCGCCCATGGTGGCCGGCGCCCGCCGAGGCCGGCGAGTTCGACACGACGCTGACGCCGCGTGCGCCGGCCGCGCGGCTTCAGGACGCGACGCCGCCGGAGACGGAGCAGGGCGAGCAGGATTGAGCGCCCGGGCAGCTCGAACGTGCCGAGATGATACTCGGTGTCGTCTGGTCCATCGAACAGCGAGGGCCCTTCGACCAGCGTGAAAGCAGCGCCCGGATAGCGTTGCCAGATGGCGACGTCATCAGCCGTGACCGTCAGCCATCCGAACGCGAGCATGTAGCGGCCGGGCTCGGTGATCCGTCCGGCCTTGTTCCAATCGATCTTGTTGACCACGGCGGCAAGCTCCCCCGGCAAACAATGCCGGCCGAGGGATGTCGTTCCTATCCGATGCGATGCCGGGGCGTGAGATTCGCCCGAGAGGACTTTGCGCTTGCAGAACCCAAGTTGACCAAGTCTCCCACCGTCGAAAGCGCGCTCACGACCGACAGAAATGCCGACGCGCAGACCCTCAGGTGATGCTGATGCGGCGAATCGGTGTGGCCGGCGACGTCGGCACATCCTCGGCGATGTCCGGGCGACGCTCTGCCGGCTGCTTGCTGACCGGCAATTGCAGCACGGTGACGCGCTGGCCCTCGCAGAGCTGGGTCACCAGCACGTGGCGGCCGTCGGCGAACTCGATCGCGTCGTGATGGCGATCGGGAATGTGCGTCTCGATGCTGTTGAACTTCGCGACGCGCTCGCGGATCGTCCGGGTCCAGAGCCAGCGGCTGTCGTAGCGGACGTCCTCGGCGAAGGCCAACTCGGTGCCGGGCAGCATGCAGACTGCGACGGTCGGCTCGCTCTCCAACGCGAAGCCGCGGGTGGCGGTGCCACGGAAGGTCATCGAGATCAACGTCTCGCCGACCTTGGCGGGACGGGACGCAACCGCATGGAGGCTGTAGTCACACATCGGATCGCTCCTCGTTGAGAGATAGCCGACCCACGCTCCCCCCGGACAGGCGCAGGCCTCTATCAGAGTGGACATCGATGGTGATGTTAGCGCGCGCTTCGCGGCAATTCTGCGCTGATCTGCATCGCGTGTGCCCGCGGCCGATCACAAGCGTTTGAGCATGCCGCGCTGCACATCATGAAGTGCATTCGCGTGTGGCGTATTTTGCTGGCTGCTTCCAGCTTGGCTGGCTTCTCGCTCGGCGGCGACAGCGCGTGCGCCCGCCGCCGATCGACCGATCCCATTCGCGATCAGTACTTGCGGTACAGCCCGACCAGCTTGCCTTGGATCTTCACCCGGTTCGGCGGCAAGATGCGCACCTCGTAGGCGGTGTTGGCCGGCTCCAGCGCGATCGATGCGCCGCGGCGGCGGAAGCGCTTCAAGGTGGCTTCCTCATCGTCGATCAGCGCCACCACGATGTCGCCGGTGTCGGCGGTCTCGTTGCGCTGGATCAGCGCCATGTCGCCGTCGAGGATGCCGGCATCGACCATCGAGTCGCCGCGCACCTCGAGCGCGTAGTGGTCGCCGTTGCCGAGCATGTCGGCAGGTACGCTGATGGTGTGGCTGCGCGTCTGCAGCGCCTCGATCGGGGTACCGGCGGCGATGCGGCCCATCACCGGCACCGCCACGGGGCGCTCGCCATCGTCCAGCGCGGGAGTGCTGGTGCGCACCTTGCCGAGATTGCCCTCGATCACCGACGGCGTGAAGCCGCGACGGTTGCCCGCGGCCTGCGACAGCTCGGGCAGCTTGATCACCTCGATCGCGCGGGCGCGATTCGGCAGCCGGCGGATGAAGCCGCGCTCCTCGAGCGCCGTGATCAGGCGATGAATGCCGGACTTCGAACGCAGATCGAGCGCATCCTTCATCTCGTCGAAGGACGGCGGCACGCCGGCTTCCTTGAGCCGCTCGTTGATGAACCGCAGAAGTTCGTACTGTTTGCGCGTCAGCATCTCGACCTGGTCCCCGGTTTGTTGTCGTCCGAGTCCAGGAGCTGCGCCTTGAGCACAAGCCGGCTGAGAGCGCCCTGGAGTCGGACCGTCATCGCGTCGCCCGCAACATACTAAAAACAAATCATGAACGGACACTATATGTTCGATGTGTGTTCCGCAATCCTAAAAATATGATGAACGGACCGGGCTTTACCGGGGAAGCGGCTCAGTTCGGCAGGCGCAGGATCTCGCACGGGCTGCCGGCAGGCGCCTTCGGCGCAAACGCCGGCCGGATCACCAGCGCCTGCGACAGCGCGAGATTGCCGAGCAGCGACGAATCCTGCTGCGTCACCGGTGTTGCGACCAGGGTGCCGTCGGCGCGCTCCTTGAGCTGCGCCCGCAGATAGTCCTCGCGCGAATCGTTCGCCCCCAACTCGCGGCCGAGCAGGGCGGTCTCGCGCGGCATCACGGCCTCGTCGCGGCCGAGCAGGCGCCGAATCAGCGGCACCATGAACAGGATGGCGCAGACATAGGACGACACCGGATTGCCGGGCAGTCCGATCACCCTGATGTCGCCGAGCCGTCCGTGCATCATCGGCTTGCCCGGCCGCATCGCGATCTTCCAGAACGCCATTTCGACGCCCTCGGCCTCCAGCGCCTGCTTGACCAGGTCGTGATCGCCGACCGAGGCGCCGCCGGTCGTGATCAGGACGTCGGCCTCGGCCGCGCGGGCGCGCCGGATTCCAGCGACCGTCGCCTCCATCGTATCCGCGGCGATGCCGAGATCGATCGGCGTCGCGCCCTCGCTGCGGACCAGCGCCCGCAAGCCGTAGCCGTTGGAATAGACGATCTGCCCCGGGCCGGGCGTCGAGCCCGGCATCACCAGCTCGTCGCCGGTGGCGAGCAGCGCCACCTTCGGCCGCCGCCGCACCGGCAGCGCCGGATGATTCATGCTGGCCGCCAGGGATAGGTCGCGGTCGCTGAGTCGGCGCCCGGCCTTCAGCAGCACCATGCCCTGGTGGAAGTCGACGCCGGCCGGCCGGATGTGCCGGCCTGTGATCGCGGCCTCGGTGATCACGACATGGCCGTCCTCGGCGATCGTGTCCTCCTGGATCACCACCGCGTCGGCGCCTGCGGGGACAACGCCGCCGGTGAAGATCCGCGCCGCCTCGCCGGGCCCGACCACGCGATCGAACGGCCGTCCCGCCGCGACCTCGCCGATCACCTTCAGCCGCGCCTTGGCCTTGGCTGCGTCGGCCGCGCGCACCGCATAGCCATCCATCGCCGACATCGCCTGGGGCGGCTGCGTCCGCAGCGCCGCGAGGTCGCGGGCCAGGATGCGGTGATAGGCCTCGTCCAGCCCGACCATTTCCTCAGCCAGCGGCTCGGTGCCGGCGAGCACCGCGGACAACGCATCGGAGACCGGCATCAGGGCCATGGGATTACCTTCGGACGAAGACGGGCAGATCGACTGAATCGCGTTCTAACCGAACGCGCACGGCGCGGCCAAGGGCCTAACCCCTCTCTGCGTTCCGATCGCCTGAAGGTGTGTCGCCCGGCCCGACGCCTCACGATCGCGCGAGAAACTCTGCAATCATGCCGGGGGGCAGTCGCGATCTGCTCACGTGCACACGGAGTCCAGACGGAGCTATCCGGCAGCCGCGCGACAGGCGGCGCGCTCGGTGGTGTGCAGGATGTTTGCCACCATGTTCCGCAGCCAGACCGATGCGGCATCGCGGTCGAGCTGCAGCGGCCAGACCATCGAGACCGCCGGCAGCCGCAACTTCAACGGCGCCGGACAGAGCGCCAGCCCAAACCGGGGTCCGTAGAGCCTTGCCATCCGGGTCGGGATCGTGGTGATCACCGGTGAGGCGGCCACCGTCGCCAGCACGCTGAGGAAATCCGAGGAGGCCGAGACCACGTTGAGCTCGGTCCCGATCTCATCCAGCGCCGCCTCCAGGCAGCCCTGCAGGCTGTTGGTCAGCGTCACCAGCGCGTGCGGAAGCGACAGATAGGCATCCAGGCCGATCGGCGCTTTCATCGCGATGCGCTTTGGATTGTAGACGCAGCTCAGCGCCTGCTCGAACAGGAACTGGGATCGGTGCCGCAGCGCCACCGCCTCGAAGCAGCCGACGCCGACATCCAAGGCGCCCTCGTCGAGCAGACGATGCACCTCGTTGCGTTCGGTCGGACGGCTGAGAAGCCGCACGCCGGGCGCCGTTCGACGCAGCTCCGCCGTGAGTTCGGGGATCAGCAGCAGCTCGACCTCGCTCGAGAATCCCAAGCGGATGGTGCGCTGCTCGGTCGCTGGGTCGAACTCCGGTGCGGCGTGCAACGCAGCCTGCATCTGGGCCAGCGCCGCCCGAACCGGTCCGGCCAGCACCGCAGCCTTGGGGGTCGGCTGCATGATCGTGCCGACGCGGACGAACAGCTCATCCTGCAGCAGCACGCGAAGCGTCGACAGCGAATGGCTCATCGCCGGCTGCCCCACCTTCAGGCGCGCCGCCGCGCGTGTCACGCTGCGCTCCTGCATCAGCGCGTCGAACGCGACCAGCAGATTGAGGTCGAAGGAGCGAAGATCGAAATGATCGATGGACTGCATGAGTTGGATCGATTTGAGGAATGCATGACCTAATCGTAGATCTCGGCCCAGACAAGATCACCGTTCGGATCGAGGCCGCCAAACATGCAGGACATCACGACCTATCGCGTCGGGGACGCCACCATCAGCAGGATTTTCGAGATCGGTCTCGATGCGGTCGAGGGGGAGTTTCTGTTTCCAGGCGTGGACGCCGCCAGCATCGCCCGCGAACGCGGCCGTTTCGGGCCGGGATCGGTCGATCCGCGCACGGGATCGCTGCGCCTGAGCATCCATAGCTGGCTGGTGCGGACGCCGGAGCGCGTGGTGCTGATCGACACGGCCACCGGCAACGACAAGGAGCGGCCCGGCGCGGCCGTTCTGCATCGCCTGAACGAGCCGTTCCTCGACCGATTGCGGGCGGCCGGCGTCGCCCCCGACGATGTCGACCTCGTCCTGATGACGCATTTGCATGCGGATCACGTGGGCTGGAATACGCAGCTTGCCGATGGCCGCTGGATGCCGGTGTTTCCGAACGCCCAGCACGTTTTCTCGGGCCGAGAGCGCGCCTATGTCGCCGCCCTCTCGGCCGGCGACGGCTCGGACGCCGCGATCAGGGATGCGGCCGGGCTCGGACCCATGCTGCATCCACCGATGCCGGGGGTCTACGAAGACAGCGTGCTGCCGATCGTCGAGGCCGGCCTCGCGCGCGAGATCACGGTCGATGGCAGCGAGGTCGTCGACGGCTTCCGTTTTGTGCCGAGCCCCGGTCACAGCATCGATCACGCCTGCATCAGCTTCAGCTCGCGTGGCGAGCGCGCGCTGTTCTGGGGCGATGTGCTGCATCATCCGATGCAGGTCGCGCATCCGGACTGGAATTCGGTCTATTGCGAATTCCCGGAGGCGGCGCGGACCTCACGGCTATGGGCGATGAACCATGCCGCGGAGACCGGCTCCCTCGTGTTCACCACCCATTTCGCCGAGTCCTCGGCCGGGCGCGTCAGCCGCGACGGCGACCGGTTTGCCTGGCACTTCGCCTGATCCGAGATGGCCATGATCGATAATGCAACGTTCTCCTCGCGCATCGTTTCCGAGCGCCGCCTGATCGAAGGTCCGGTGTCCGACGTCCAGCTTCAGCTCATCAACAAGCGCCGGCACGACCTGCAACGCTTCTCGGCCGAGCGCACGCTGGTGATGATGCACGGCGCCACCTTTTCGTCCGCGAGCCTGTTCGACGTCGCGGTCGATGGCGCCTCCTTCATGGATGTGCTGGCGCAGGCCGGCTACGACGTCTGGGCCGTCGACGCGCGCGGCTACGGCGGCTCCAGCCGGCCGCCGGAGATGTCGCGCGCGCCAGAGGAAGGTTCTCCATTGGCCAATGCGTGGACCGCCGTGGACGATTTCTCTGCCGCAGTGGATTTCATCCGCCGGCATCGCGATATCCCGCGCGTCAATGTGCTCGGCATGTCCTGGGGCGCCACGATCGCCGGCATGTTCGCGAGCGCGGCGAACGCGAAGCTCGAGAAGCTGATCCTGGTGACGCCGCTCTGGCTGTCGAGCGAGCCGCTGCGCATCGACGCCGGCGGACCGCTCGGCGCCTATCGGATCGTCACCCCGCGCGCGTTCGAGGCGGCATGGCGCGGCGCCGCTCCGGAGCACGCGCGGGACAAGCTGATTCCGGACGGCTGGTTCGAGACCTGGGCGCAGGCGACGCTCGCGACCGATCCGGACTCGCCGTACCCCGACGCGATCCGCGCGCCCTCGGGCGCGGTACAGGACGTCCGCGCGCATTGGACCGCGGCCAGGCCGACCTATGATCCCGGCAGCATCAACTGCCCGGTTCTCCTGCTCTCGGCGGAATGGGATGTGGATGTCAGCTTCGAGATGGCGCACGACCTGTTCGTTCGACTCGCGAGCGCGCCGTACAAGCGCCTAGTCGAGATCGGCCAGGGCACGCACATGGTCCTGATGGAACGGAATCGACAGCAGGCGTTCGATGCAGTGATCGGATTTCTCGACGAACGCGCCGTGCCGGCGCGTTGATCATGGCGCGGACGATCTGCAACGGGCGGACGGCTTTCGTGCGGTCTGTTAGAGCGGATGTCGAATCCAGACATTCGGCTCGACATAGGCGGCATGGTCGTGCGCGACCGACGCGAGCACAGGCACGAGAGCACAGGGGATCTCGATCTCACCCGATCGATCGAAGGTCACGCCGGTCCATTGCGACCACTCGGCGAGCGTGCCGACGATGGTCATCGAGCACGGCGCGATCTTGACGATCTCGCCGCCGATGCGGATGTGCGTGCGCAGCCAGGAATCCGCGAGCTGGCCGTCTTCGCGCCGCTGATCGAGATAAGCGCGCATCGGCGTCCGCGGCACCAGATGCTTCTGGTTCGGCCGCACCGGCGCGTACAGCTCGGCAAAGCCTTTTGCGCGCGCGCCGTCCTTCAGCGCCGCCAGCATGGCGAGCGAGCTGCCGGGCACGCGCGCCTTCGGCAGCAGCGCGATCTCGAGCGCGCTCATCGTCGTCGGCTGCCGCCCCAGCAGGCGATCCTCGTGACCCCAGCGGATCACCTCGTCCCAGCCCGCATCCGGCAGCGTCCGGCGGCCCTCGATGCCAAAGGCGAAGGGAATGGCGAAGCCGCGTCCGACCACCTCGTTACCGGCCAGCGCCGCATAGGCGCAGTCCAAATAGTGGTCGAACACGGGCGGGTCGAAGTACAACATTGCGGTCCGGTCCTGACGCATGAAGGGGGGCCAAAGACCATCGAGCTCGGGCGAGAACACGCGCGGGATCAGGTCGGGCCGGTCACGCAAACAGATGATGTCGAGGGGCATTCGGTTCTTCCGGGCGGCGGGCGTGCAGGAGCGGACAGCTTAGGCGGTCGGGCCGTCCGCGGCCAGCGGACGCGCCGGGAGGCGGGCCGGACGGCGCCGTTGCCGGCGGCCGAATTTAGGATTCGCTTTTTCGGAAAAGTCTGCTATGCTGATTTGGTCCCGTGCTCGACAGGAGGGGCGCTTCGCGATCGTCACGGACGTGGAGCGCGGGATGCGGTGGCCGCGACGTGTCGCAGCGTGCTTCGGCATGTGGACGGACGGCATGGCGCGGACGTGAAGTCGCGTGGTCCTGGCATCCCGACGCTGATGCCAAGCCGGCGGGTGATGATGAGCCCGACGGCGACGGTGGCCAACAAGCCGGAGCACCGGGGAGCAACTGTCTTTTTTGTAGACCGGTGATCGGCCGGCCTCAAGGCTGGCGCGAAGGCGCGCCACCGCCT